>JAIOJQ010000146.1 GCA_019911865.1 Thermoanaerobaculia bacterium | reverse complement strand
CCACCGGCCTCCCCCCGCGTGGCGCGGGGCGTCGGAGTGAGCGCCGCCGCCCTCGAGCCGCACCTCTATCCGCGCCGCGGCGCGGATAGAGGTGCGGCTCGAGGGCGGCGGCGCCGGCTGTCCGAGCGACCTGGCGGCCCGGCTCTCCCTGGTTCCGCTCGCCTCGCTCGACCGGCTGGCCGAGACGCTGCCGCCGGGTTGCGTCCTGCTGCGGCTCGACCTGCCGGCCGGCACGATTCCCGGGGCGATCTCCTACGCGGCGCTCGCCGACGGGGGGTCGCCGGCCGCCTGCCAGCCGGGGGTGGCCTGCCCGGCGGGGGAGTGCGCGTTCCCCTGGCCGGCGGTACTGCGGCGGACTGCGGCGGCAACGGTGGTGCTGGCGGCGTTCGAATCGCGCAGCGCGGCGCCGCGCTCGGCGGCGCTCAGCGTCGAGCCGGCTCCCTGAGCGGCGCGCTCAGGGGAGTGCCTCGACTTCCACGCGCGCGTCGTTGAAACAGGCGCCGCCCCCGAGGTCGGTCAGCGTCGCCGGAGCCAGCGCACAGGCGGTCGAACCGTTCTCGGTGTGGCGCTGCCAGAGCCCCTTGGGCAGCTCGACCACGCCGGGGCGCAGCGACTCCGACAGGCGGGCGCGGCAGATCACCTCGCCGAGCGGGTTGAACATGCGGATGCGGGCCCCGTCCGCGATGCCGCGCGCCGCCGCATCGCGCGGGTGGAGGCGCGCCGCGACCTCGCCCTCGTGCAGCTGACCGAAGGTCGACGAGGTGGTGCGGTCGCTCGCCGGCGAGATCAGGGCGAGCGGATAGCGCGCCTCCTGCGGCTCGGCGCGGAAAGCGTAGAGCCCTTCCGGCGCTTCGCGGTCGAGCTCGTCGGGAACCAGGTCGACGCGACGGTCGGCGGTGCGCGGGAAGACGTCGACGAACTGCACCGGGGCCTCGCCGTCCGGCGGGGTGCCGAGGCCGCGCTCGGCCAGCTCGGCGCGCAGGGCGTCCCCCTTGCCGGTCGAGTCGAGCAGCGCCTCGACCCACGCCGCCTCGGCGGGGATCTCCTCGCGCCGCGCCACGCCGCAGCGCACCGCCAGGTCGCCGAAGACGCGGTAGTTGCCGCGCGCCTCGCCGACCGCCGGCAGCACCGGTTCGCCGAGCTGCAGCGCGTAGGCGCCGTAGCCGCGCGACAGCTCGCGGTGCTCGACGAAGGTGGTGGCGGGCAGCAGCAGGTCGGCCCAGGCCGCGGTGTCGGTGGCGACCGCGTCGAAGACGACGGTGAACAGGTCCTCGCGTGCCAGGCCGCGCCGCACCGCGTTCTGGTCGGGCGTCGTGGCGAGGGCGTTGGAGTTGTAGACGAACAGCAGCCGGACCGGCGGTTCGGCCTCCGCGCGCAGCGCCTCGCCGAGCAGGTTCATGTTGATCGTGCGTGGCGGCGGGGGGGCGTCGCCGACCGGGAAGGCGGCGAACTTCCAGGCGCCCGAGTTGGACATCGTGTAGCCGCCGCCGCGCACGCCGAACTTGCCGGCCACCGCCGGCAGGGCGAGGATCGCCGCCACCGCCGAACCGCCGTTGCGGTTGCGCTCGACCCCCCAGCCGCAGCGCACGATTGCCGGTGAACTCGCCGCGTAGAGCTCGGCGAAGCGGGCGATCTCGCCGGACTCGAGGCCGCAGACTTCGGCCGCGGCCTCGAGGCTCCAGCGGGCGGCCCGCCGTTCGAGCTCCTCGTGGCCACGCGCATGCCGGCGCAGGAACTCGCGGTCGGCGCGGCCGGAGGCAAACAGCTCGCGGATCACCGCCAGGGCGAGCACGACGTCGGTGCCGGGCCGCGGGGCGAGGTGGAGGTCGGCCTGCGCCGCCAGCGAGGTGACGCGCGGGTCGACGACCACCAGCCGCGCGCCGCGCTGGCGCGCGGCGTGGATCCAGGGGACGAGATGGACACCGGAGGTCCGGGGATTGGCGCCCCAGACGACGATCAGTCGCGCCTCCGGATAGTCCGTGTAGGCGACGCCCGGCATCTTGCCGTAGAGGCCGGTGGCGGCCCTCCCCGAGGGGGCCGCGCAGACGGTGCGCGCCAACGCCGACGCGCCGAGCCGCCGGAAGAGCAGCGCGTCGGTGGTGTCCTGGGTGAGCTGGCCGTTCGATCCGCCGTAGGAGTAGGGGAGGATCGCGGCGCCGCCGAACCGGTCGCGGGTCTCGACCAGGCGCGCCGCGGCGAGGTCGAGGGCGGCGTCCCAGGAGATCGGCTCGAAGCGGCCGGAACCCTTGGCTCCCTTCCGCCGCATCGGCTGGCGCAGGCGCGCCTCGCCGTGCACGTGCTCGGGCAGCCGGCGCACCTTGCCGCAGATGAAGCCGTCGGTGACCGGATTGCCCGTACGCGCACCGGCGACGCGGGCCAGGCGGTCTCCTTCGACCGTCACTTCGAGCGTGCAGGCGTCGGGACAGTCGAGCGGACAGGCGGTGGTGCGCAGGATGGCTTCCGGCATGGCCCGATTCTAGTCTCCGCCGGCTGGCGGGACGCGGAGCGGAAGGCTCTGCCTCACGGCTCCCGGGCGGGTCAGACGAAGAAATCGCCGACCAGCTCGGCGGCCGGATCGACGGCGTAGCCGGAGAGATCGGTGACTCCGGCTTCCGCCAGCACCTCGTCGTCGAGGAAGAAGTTTCCCGTGCACTGGCGCGCCGGCCGGACGAGGATGGCGTGCGCGGCGTCGGCGAGGATCTCCGGCTTGCGGCTGTGGCGCAGCATCGGCTCGCCGCCGATCATGGCGATCGCCGCGGTGGCGATGGCGGTGCGCGGCCAGAGGGCGTTGAAGGCGACTCCACGGTCGCGATACTCCTCGGCCATGCCGAGGACGCACATCGACATGCCGTACTTCGACATCGTGTAGGCGACGTGCCCGGCGAACCACTTCGGGTCGAGGTTGAGCGGCGGGGCGAGATTGAGCACGTGCGGGTTGTCCGCTTTCAACAGGTGAGGCAGGCAGGCGCGCGAGCAGAGATAGGTGCCGCGCACGTTGACTCCGTGCATCAGGTCGAAGCGCTTCATCGGCGTCTCGAGGGTGCCGGTCAGCGAAATCGCGGACGCGTTGTTGACCAGGATGTCGATGCCGCCGAAGGCTTCGACGGCGCGCGCGACGGCGGCTTCGACCTGCTCCTCGAAGCGGATGTCGCACTCGAGCGCGAGCGCCTCGCCTCCCGCCGCCTCGATCTCCGCCGCCGCGGAGTGGATCGTCCCCGGCAGCTTCGGGTGCGGTTCGGCGGTCTTGGCGGCGACCGCCACGCGGGCGCCGTCGAGCGCCGCGCGGCGTGCAATGGCCAGCCCGATGCCGCGGCTCGCACCGGTGATGAAGAGTCGCTTTCCCGCCAGCGTCGCCTGGGGCATGGTCCGGTCTCCGATCTCCCGCGGGGTCCTTGCGGGGTGAACGGATCCTAGCGTCGCTGGCGACCCGACGGGGGGCGCCCCTGGCTTGGAGGCGAAACCGGTTTGTGGAAGTCTTGCTCCGGGCCGCGTCGCTGGTGAAGGAATCGAGGAGGCAGAACGATGCGCTGGCAAGGTCGACGGCAGAGCTCGCAGGTCGAGGATCGTCGGGCGGGCGGCATGGGCGGGGGTCGCGGGCTGCTCGCCGGCGGCTGCGGCACGGTGGTGCTCGTGGTGCTGTTCGCCTGGCTGACCGGTTCGGATCCGCTGGCGCTCCTGCAGCAGGTGCAGGAGACGGGCGGCGTGCCGGTCGGAGTCGACGCGCCGGCGGGCGCTCCGGGGCCGCAGGCGACCGGCGATGCCGCCGACGATCTGCAGGCGCAGTTCGCCGCCACGGTACTCGCCGACACGGAGGAGACCTGGAGCACGATCTTCCGCGAGCGGGGGTACGAGTACCGCCTGCCGACGCTGGTCCTCTTCCGCCAGGCGGTGCAGTCGGCTTGCGGCTTCAGCAGCGCCGCGGTCGGCCCCTTCTACTGCCCGGCTGACGGCAAGCTCTACATCGACCTGGCCTTCTTCGACGATCTCCACTCCCGGTTCGGTGCGCCGGGGGATTTCGCCCAGGCCTACGTCCTCGCCCACGAGGTCGGCCACCACGTACAGAACCTGCTCGGCATCGCCGATCGCGTCACCGCGGCGCAGCAGCGGGCCCGGTCGCAGGCAGAGGCCAACGAACTGTCGGTGCGCATGGAGCTGCAGGCCGACTGCCTCGCCGGAGTCTGGGGCCACTACGCCCACCAGCGCGGCCTGCTCGAGCCGGGCGACGCCGAAGAGGGGTTGCGCGCCGCCGCGGCGATCGGCGACGACCGGATGCAGAAGCAGACGCAGGGCTACGTGACGCCGGAGAGCTGGACCCACGGCTCCTCGGAGATGCGCGCCCAGTGGCTGCGCCGCGGCCTCGAGTCCGGCGACGTCGACTCCTGCGACAGCTTCGGCAGCGGCGTGCTGTAAGCCCGAGCGGGCGCCATTGCGGCGCCGCCTGCAGGCGCGCATCTTGCTGAGCGAGTTGGTATCCTGACGCTGCGCTGGCGACGTCGCATTCCGCGGCTCGCCACGCGCTGCGACGACCGGAAAAGAAAGAGAGGAAGCGATTCATGTCGAGATTCCTTCGAACCGCCTCCCTGGCGCTCCTGACGGTGTCCCTCACTGCGGTGCCGGCGCTCGCCGGCGAGCACCGGATCGGCTTCGGGTATCACTACTTCGAGACGCTCGACGACATCGAGATCGACGATCTCGGCGCCATCGAGGACAGCGGCAATTCGATCGTCGTCTCCTACCAGTACCTGCCGGGAGGCCTGCTGCGCTTCGAGGCCGACATCGAATACTGGGAGGACGGCTTCGGCGGCGTGACCGGCGAAGAGGCTTACGCGCCGCAGATCTACCTCCTCGCCGGACGCGGCTTCTACGGCGGCGTCGGCGTCGGCATGACGCAGAGCGACGGCTTCTTCTCCGGCGACGACTGGTCGGACCCCTGGTACGCGGCGCGGGTCGGCGTCGATCTGCTGCTGCTGCCCAGGATCCATCTCGACATCAACGCCAACTACCGCGCCGACGCCTTCAACGATCTCGATCAGGCGGAGTCGGACGCCATCACCCTCGGCGCCTCCGTGCGCTTCGGGTTCTGAGCCGGCAAGGGGAGAGCACATGGCCACGCGCAACGGATCCGCCGTCTGGAACGGCGGCCTGAAAGACGGCAACGGCACCGTTCGGCTCGGCAGCGGCGCCTTCGAGGGTGCCTACTCGTTCAGCAGCCGCTTCGAGGAGGGGACGGGAACCAACCCGGAGGAGCTGATCGCGGCGGCCCACGCCGGCTGTTTCTCGATGGCGCTTTCGGGGGCTCTGCAGAAGGCGGGTTTCGCGCCGCGGCGCATCGCGACGACGGCGAAGGTCCACCTGCGCATGGGCGAGGGCGGCGCTTCGATCGCGCTGATCGAGCTCGACTGCGAGGCCGAGGTGCCCGGCATCGACGCCGCCACGTTTGCCGGGCAGGCCGAAGGGGCGAAGAAGAACTGCCCGGTATCGAAGGCGCTCGCCGCCGTCGAGATCCGCCTCGCCGCCCGCCTGGCCGGAGTCTGAGCGAGGGCGCGAGAGCTGCCGTGGACGGGCAAACGAGGGGCCGGGGCTGGATGCCGCCGTCGTGAGGCGTCTCGTCTCCGGCCTCCTCGTGCTGGTGCTGACGGCGGCCGCCTGGGGTTGGTGGACGAGCGACCGTCGGCGGCTCTCGGCGCGGCTCGCCGCGATCCAGGAGTGGTTCGAGAAGAGCGGGCCGGAAGATCAGCTCACCTCGTTCGGCAAGACGCGGCGCATCGTCGAGGCCTTCGCGCCCGGCTTCGTCGTGCTCGCCCGCCCCTACGAAGCGACCATCACCGACCGCCAGCAGCTGGCGGCGATCGTCCAGCGGTACCGCGACGGCGCGGCGGCGATCCGGGTCGACGCGGCAGAACGGGAGGTGCGCATCGACCGCGCCCTCGGCAGCGCCGAGACCTCGGCGCGCTTCGCGGTCGCCGAGGGAGCTCTCGGGCGCGGCGAGCGCTTCCGCGCCCGCATCGTCTGGGTGCGCGACCAGGGCGAATGGTGGATTCGCGAGTTCGAGATCACCGAGGTGCTGGCGCCGTAAGCCCGGTCCCGCCCGCAGCGGGACGGAGTCACAGGAACCAGGCGAGGGCGAAGATGCCGACCATCGCGAAGGCGACCGCCAGGCGCAGCGCCGTGGCGACCACCAGCCCGACCCAGGCTCCCAGCCCGGCCCTTCCCGCCTGGCGGGCGTCGCGGCGCACCAGGTACTCCGCCGCGAAGGCGCCGAGAAACGGGCCGACCAGCAGCCCCGGCAGCCCGAAGGCGAAGCCGAGCAGCAGTCCGGCCAGCGCCCCGGCGAGCGCCCAGCGGCTGGCCCCGGCGCGCCGCAGGCCGAACGCGGCGCCCGCGAGGTCGACCAGCAGCGAAACGACGACCAGCAGGGCGAGCAGCGCCAGCGTCCAGCCGCCGACCCGGGTGAAGCCGTCGCTCCAGGCGGCGAGCAGCAGGCCGAAGAAGACCAGCGGCACGCCGGGCAGCGCCGGCAGCACCGTGCCGGCGATCCCGGCGAGGACGACGAGCAGGGCGACGCCGAGCAGCGGCTCCATGGCGGCGCAGTCTAGCCCGCGCGCCGGGACTGCCTGATGCGCATCCACGCCCACACCACGCAGCGGGCGGCGGCCGTCTCGGTGCTGGTCGGCATCGCCGTGCTGCTGTTCAAGCTGCTGGCCGCCTGGCGCACCGGATCGCTCACCCTGCTGTCGGACGCGGTCGAATCGGTGGTCAACGTCGTCGCCGCGACCGCGGCGCTCGTGGCGGTTCGCATCGCGGCGCGACCGGCCGACGAGAATCACCCTTTCGGCCACGCCAAGGTCGAGTACTTCTCGGCCGGCCTCGAGGGTTCGCTCGTCATGCTGGCGGCGGTGACCATCGCCTGGCAGGCGGTGGTGAACTTCGGACGCGAGCCGCGCATCCCGGAGCTCGGCGTCGGCCTGCTGCTGTCCGGAGTCGCGACCGCGGCCAACTGGATGCTCGCCGGCTACCTGGAACGGGCGGCCCGCCGCCAGCACTCGCCGGCCCTGCTGGCCGATGCGCTGCACGTGCGCAGTGACGTCTGGACGTCGCTCGGGGCCTACGTCGGCTTCGCCATCGCCTGGGCGACGAAGCTCTGGATCCTCGATGCGCTGGTGGCCTTCGCCGTCGCCGGCCACATTCTCGGCGCCGGTCTGCGCGCGGTACGCGGCTCGATCGGCGGCCTGATGGACGAGGGATTGCCGAACGGCGAGCGGGAGGCGCTGGCGGCGCTCGTCGCGGCCGAGGGGCCACCGGTGATCGAGCACCATGACTTGCGGGCTCGCCGCGCCGGAGCGCAGGTCTTCGTCGAATTCCACCTGGTGGTCGCCGGCCGGACGTCGGTTGCCGTGGCGCACGAGATCTGCGACCGCCTGGAGGCGGCGATGCGGGCGCGCTATCCGCGCTCGCAGGTGACCATCCACGTCGAGCCCGAAGACGAGGCGACGGGCCGCGGCGGGGCCGAACAGGGATCAGAGGCGCGCTAGCGAGACCAGCCGACCGGGCCGCGCCGGCCATGGCACGGCGCTCGCCGCGACGAGGCGGAGGCGCCCGCCGGCCGGCAGGCGCAAGCGGCGGGCGCCGGCGACCGGCAGGCAGAGCTGGGCGAGCAGCGCCCGCTCGCCGGGGAGTTCGCGGCCGTCGCGATCGCGCACGAAGTCGGCGATCCAGGCGGTTGCCGCCGCGGTGAACGCCTCCTCGACCACGCCTTCACCGAGCAGGCGCGGCCGGAATCGGCTCTCGCTGTACAGCGGCGCCCGCCAGCCCGGCACCGTCAGGCGAAGGGTCCGCTCGTCGAGTCCGAACTCGAACTCGAGCTCGCGCCGGCCGACGGCGGCACCGAGCAGCCAGAGCTCGGCGCTGCCCTCCGGCAGTTCGAGCAGCTGGCCCCGGCAGTCGAGTGTGTCCGCGCCGCCGGCCGCGGGGGCGGAAGGCGCGCCGGTTGCACGGCAGCGGCACGGGCCGGGCCGGGACGGGTTCGGCCCGCGCTTCGGCCGACGCGAGGTCGAGACCGACGGTGACCAGGGCGTGTGGTGGCAGGTCGAGTTGCAGCGCCGCGCCCGGCGGGACGGTAAGCGGTGCAAGCTCCCGCTCGCGGCCGTCGAGGCGCCGGGCGGCCCGCAATCCGGGGTCGCCGATCGTCACGGTCACTTTCTCCGGCGTCGGGTTGGCGAGGCGCAGGATCGACTCGTCCGTGTCGTCGCCCGGCTTGAACGCCATCACGCGCGCGGCTCCGCACGCCAGGCCGAGGCCGAGCGAGGCGGGGCCGGAGACGGCCGGACCGGGGTCGCCGCGCCAGGCGAGCGGCGGCTCGGCGAAACGATCGGCGAGCGCCGCCGCGGCACCGTCGTCGGCGCGTCCCGCCAGGCCGGCGAGGGCGAAGCGCAAGAGGTGGCGGCCACGGTCCTGGGTGCGCTGGTGGCGCCACTTGAAGCTGGCGCGCGGCGCGTGGAGGCAGGTCAGCCGCAAGGTGGAGGGGTCGGGATGGTCCCAGCCGGCGAGCACGTCGGCGAGCACCGCCGCGCCGCCACCCGCGCCGTCTTCGAGCGCCGCGAAGCGCTGCGCCGGCACCTCGTAGAGCGCCTCGCTGGCCAGCGGGCGGCGGACGAGTCCGAGACCGAGGTCGCAGGCGATCTGCGGCGCGTCGACGGCGAAGTGGTGGGTGTACTTGAGCAGCCGCCCCGTCTGTCGCGCGTCGAGCCGCAGCTCGCACTCGAGGCGGTCTCCGGCGTCGCCGGCGGCGAGGCTCCAGCGCTCGCGCAGACGCTGACCGTCCAGTTCGCGTTCGAGCTCGAGCGTGGCGCGCAGCGGGCCGGACTCGAGGATCCGCTCGCCGCGCAGGGTGCCGCCGGAAGCGCGCGGGCCGGCGGCGAGGTCGCTCCACAGGATCTCCCAGGCGGGGTACTTGCGCGATCGGTTGGCGAAGCTCTCCGGCCGCGACGGCGCGGCGAGCAGCTCGCGCCCGAGGGCGGCATCGACCAGGCTGGCCAGCAGACCGGCTTCGTCGAAGCGCGCCCGCAGGCGTCCGTTGTCCAGCCCGCGCGGCGAAGCGGCAGCGGGCGCGGCGGGGGGTGCCGGGTTCGGTCCCTCGCAGACCGTGAAGACGGCCGCCGACAGCGGCGCCAGCTCGGCGACGAAGAGCAGCGTCGGCGTCGTCGGGCTCCGGCCGCCGACTTGCGTCGGCAGCAGCTCGCCGCGCGGTCCGACCACGTGGAGGGGGCGCAGACCGGCCTCCGGCCAGGCGATCTCGACCAGCTCCCGGCGCGTCTGGCCGAGCGGATTGAACAGGATGACCGGCGTGCCGGCGGCCGGCCGCCCGAGGACGCGGGCGAGGTGGGCGAGGGAGTCGCCCGCCACTTCGTCGAACTCGCTGGCGGCGAGCGCCTCGTCGGCGAGCGAGATCCGGTAGGCGGCGGGAATCGCGGTGCCGGTCAGGTCGTCGTGCATCTGGCGGGCGAGGAAGCGCCACCAGGCGGCGGCCAGCCGGTCGCGCGGCGCCGGGCGGCCGCAGCGTGCGGCGAGTGCGGCGAGCCCTTCGGCGGCGCGCGCCCGCCGCTCGTTGGCTCGATTCCAGCGCTTGAGCGCCAGCTTGGCGCTGTAGCAACCGGTGCCGTGCTGGCGCAGCAGCAGATCTCCCTCGCAGGCCGGCAGCCGCGCGCGCTCGGCCTCCGTCGTCTCGACGTGGATGCGGTCCGAACCGCCGTGGCGAACCTCGATCGGTCCGTCCGAGACGAGAGAAGCGGCGAGGGCGGCGATCGAGGGCTCGGGGGGCGCCCCGCCGCGGTCGCCGATGCCGACGAAAGTGAGCAGTCGCTCGGGGTGGCCGGCAGTGCGCCGCGCGGCGAAACGCGCCAGCCAGGCGGGATCGCGCGACAGGTCGCCGGTGATCCGGGCGCTGTACTCGCCCGGGTCGAGCGCGGCGAGAATCTCCGAGCCGTCGGCGCCGCGCCAGCGGCCGTAAGGGAAAGGGATCGGCCGGGCGGCGCGCAGCAGCTCGCCGCGGCGCAGCTTCTGGGTGACGAATCCGAGCAGGCCGGCATGTGCGGCGATCTGCGGCAGGCTGGCCGGAAAGCCGAAGCAGTCGGGCAGGAAGAGGTCGACGCTCTCGACGCCGAACCGGGAAGCGAACCAGCGCTGGCCGAGGTGGATCTGGCGGAGCAGGGATTCCGGCGACGGCAGGATGGCGTCGAAGGCCTCGATCGCCGCGCCGGCCGGGTGCCAGCGCCCGGCGGCGACGCGGGCGAGCAGCCGGGCGAACAGCTCGGGGTGGAGCTGCTCGAGCAGGTGATAGCGATGCGCTCCTTCGAAGGAGAGGACGTAGGCGGGATGGCGCTCGAATAGGGCCTCGTTCTCGCTCACCGTGGCGGGGAGGAAGAGAGCCGCGGAATCGCGCTCGGTCCAGCGCCACTGGGTGTCGAGATGCGCCAGCGCGACGACGTGGAGGCGTGGACGCCCGGCGTCGCTGGCAGCGGGAGCGGCGGTGGAGGGGCGCGGCACGGTGCGCTGATTCTACGGGTCGGCCGCGCCGGCTGCGGTAGAGTCGGCGGCCACGACTCGACGAATGCGGCGCCTCGGCGCGCCGCTCTCCGGCAGGGGAGGAGAGGCTCGATGAAGCGACACACGGCGTGGGTGGGACTCGTGCTCGGGCTCGCGGCGGCCCTTCTCGCGGCGGACGACCTCGAGACGGCACTGGCGGCGATCGACCGCGGCAGCGACCCGGCGGCGCGCCCGTTGCTGGCGGCACGCAAAGCCGAATCCGGGTTCTGGCTGGCGGTGTCCGAACGCGGGGCGGCGCGCCTCGCCGCGGCCCGAGAGGTGGCGGCGGATGTGGCCGCTCCGGAGTGGATGCGCACCGCCGCCGGCGCCCTGGTGGCGGTCGAGGAGGGCAACCGCGACGCCGCGATTGCCGGACTACGCCAGGCCACGGCCCTGGCTCCCGGCGAGGCCCGGCTGTGGAAGCTGCTGGGCGATCAACTGCAGGCCGGCGGCGAGGCCGACGCGGCGCGCGCCGCCTGGGAGCAGGCGGTCGCCCTGCGCCCCGACCACCCGGCGGCCAACATGGCGCTCGGCGACCTGGCGCGCCGGCGCGGCGATTTCGGTGCCGCTTTCAACGCCTACAACCATGCCGTCGACGCCCGGGGCGAACCGCTCGCCGCCCGCTTCGGGCGCGCCACGGCGCGCCTCTTCATGGGCGACGCCGAAGGGGCGGTGGCCGAGCTCGAGGAGGTGGCGCGGCAGGCGGCGCCGGGGCCGGAGCTCGCCCGCGCCCGGATGGGGCTCTTCTACGTGCGCGCCTATCAGCGCCGCACCGCCGAGGGGATCGCCAGCGCCGAGGCGGCGGTGCGCGTCTGGGAAGAGCTCGGCCGGCCCGAACTGGCGGCGGGTCTGGCCAACGCGACCGCCCGGGTGCTGCTCGAAACAGGTGACCCGGAGGGCGCCGAGAGCTGGTATCTGCGCGGCGGCCAGTTGATCGCCGGATCGGCACTCGGAGAGGACCAGCGGGCGCTCTGGCGGGTGCGCGAGCTGCACGGTCTCGCCCGGGTCGCCGCCTCCCGGCGCCAGCTGCCGCGGGCGCGCGAGCTGGCCGCCGAGGCGCGCCGGCTGATGGCTGGCGACCCGGCCAACGCCGAGCACTACGCCTGGATCGGCCCGTACCTCGAAGGGTACCTGCTGCTCGCCGAGCGGCGCAGTGCCGAGGCTGCCGTCGAGCTCGGCAAGTCCGACCTCGAGCGGCCCTACATTGCCTGGCTGCTGGGCGAGGCGCAGGCGCGCAATCGGAACCGGGAGGCGGCGCGTGGCTGGTACGAAAGGGCACTCGCCGCGGCCGACGGGCTCGACGCCGAATCGGTGATCGTCCGCCCGCTCGCCCTCGCGGCGCTCGAACGGGACCGCTGACTGCAGATGGCCGGGCGCCGGGCGGAGGCGGACCGGACGGGCGCCGATGGCGGGGCAGGTCGCCGGCGCGGCGGTGCGCTGGCGGTCGGCGCCGGCATCCTGGCCAGCCGCCTGGCCGGATTCGCGCGCGCCGCGGTGACCAGCGCCGCCTTCGGCGTCGGTCCTCACGCCGACGTCCTGCAGACCGCCCTGCGCGCCCCGAACCTGCTGCAGAACCTGCTCGGCGAGCAGGCGCTCTCGGCTTCGTTCATCCCCATCTACTCGCGGCTGCTGGCGGCCGGCCGGCACGAGGCGGCACGCCGCTTCGCCGGCGCGGTCTTCGGCCTCCTTCTGGCGGTGGCCGGGGGTGCGGCGCTGGTGGGTGTGCTGGCCGCCCGGCCGCTCGTCGCGCTGTTCGCCGCCGGCTATCTGCGCGACGCGGCGGCGGTGGCGGCCGGCACCCTGGCCGTCGATCGCTTCGAACTGGCAGTCACCGCGGTGCGCTGGATCTTCCCGATGACCGGCCTGCTGGTGCTCTCGGCCTGGGCGCTCGGCGTGCTCAACAGTCACGGGCGCTTCTTCCTCGCTTACGTGGCGCCGGTGGTCTGGAACGCCGCCATCATCGCAGCCTTCGCCTGGGGCCTGCTCTCCGGACGGCGGGACGAGCGGCTCCTGGTGGCGGTCTGCATCGGCGCCCTGGTCGGCGGCCTGCTGCAGTTCCTCGTCCAGCTGCCGACCGTGCTGCGCGAAACGCGGGGGGTGCCGGTCCGCTTCTCGCTGCGCCCGGAGGGGGTCCGCGAGGCGCTCGCCGCGTTCGGCCCCGCGGTGGCCGGCCGGGGCGTGGTGCAGTTCTCCTCCTACCTCGACCAGCTGCTCGCTTCGCTGCTCGCCGTCGGGGCGGTCTCGGCGCTCGGCTACGCCCAGCTGCTCTACCTTCTGCCGGTGGCGCTGTTCGGCCAGTCGGTGGCCGCCGCGGCGCTGCCGGAGCTGGCGCGCTCGGCCGCCGCGGCCGGCAGCGGCGCGGAGTCGGAGATCGCCAGGCGGACCCGCCGCGCCCTCGGGCAGGCCGGCCTGCTGAACTTTCCCACCGCGGTGGCGTATCTGGTGCTGGGGCCGGTGATCGTGAGCGCTCTCTATCGACTGCTTCCCGGACGCTTCGGCGAGGCGGACTCCTGGCTGGTCGGGCTGGTGCTCGGTGGCTACGCGCTCGGCCTGCCCGCTTCGACCGGTTCGCGGGTCCTGCAGAGCAGCTTCTTCGCTCTCTCGGACACGCGGACGCCGGCGCGCATCGCGGCCCTGCGGGTCGCGGTCGGCACCGGGGTGGCGCTGCCGGCAATGTTCCTGCTCGACCGCCGGTTGCTCGTCGAGCTGCCCGGCCTGGGCGGCCTCGGCGGCGACCTGCGCCTCGGCTCCCTCGGCCTCGCCCTGGCGGCGAGTGTCGGGGCCTGGGTCGAGTGGGGGCTGCTGTCGCGCGCTCTGGCGCGCCGACTGGCGCACTTTCGCGTCCCGGCGCGCGAGCGCCTCCGTCTGGTGGCGGCAAGCTCGGCGGGCGCCGCGGCGGGGCTGGCGGTGGCGGCGCCGGTCTTCGCGCGTTGGCCGCCCTGGCTGACCGCTCTCGCAGCCGGAGCCGCCTTCCTGGCCGCCTTCACCGCGGCCAGCCTGGCACTGGGATTGCCCTCATGGCTGGCGATGGTGCGCCGCGGACGGGGAGGCGGGGAGGCGACATGAGGCCCGGACGGAGCCGTGCCGCCGTACTGACCGCCGTGCTCGGCCTGGCGCTGTTCGCCAGCGGTTGCGCCAGCTCGGGAGCCGCGAAGAGTGCACGATTCCGTCTCGAGCGTCAGATTTCCGCAGCGGGACTCGATCCGCAGGCCATCGTCTTCCCCTTCGAGCTCAGCGACGAGATGCGCAGCTGGGTGCGCGAGAAGGTGCCGCGCACCGGCTCGCCGCTGCTGCGCCTGCAGCGGCTGCTCAACGCCCTGCTGATCGAGGACCGCGAGACGCCCATCACCTACCAGCGCGGCACCACCCTGACGGCGCGCGAGGTCTGGGCGACCCGGCGGGCGAACTGCCTCTCCTTCACCCATCTGTTCGTCGGCCTGGCGCGCGAGGTCGACATTCCCGTCTACTACCTGCGCGTCTCCGACCTGCAGCGCTACGAGAAGGACGGCGACCTGGTGGTCGCCTCCGAGCACGTCACGGCGGCCTACGGCCCGCCAGCCAACCGCAAGATCCTCGACTTCAGCGCCGACCAGCTCATGCCGTACCGGTCGACCGAGCCGCTCACCGACCTCGGCGCGCTGGCGCTCTTCTACTCGAACCAGGGGGCCGAGAGAATCCGTCAGGGCGATCACCGCAAGGCCCTCGAGCTGCTCGAGGTCGCGGTGCGGCTCGACCCCGAACTCGCCGACGGCTGGCTCAATCGCGGCGTCGCGCTGCGGCGGAGCGGCCGGGCGGCCGATGCGGAAGCCTCGTACTGGCGGGCCCTCGAGGCGGATCCGATCGCCACGTCGCCGTATTACAACCTCTCGGCACTGCTCGCCAGTGCCGGCCGACAGGTCGAAGCCGAGGAGCTGCTCGCGCTCGCCGATCGGCGCGGCAATCGCAATCCGTTCTCCTTCCTCGCCCTCGGTGACCTGTCGCTGCGCGAAGGGAGGCTCGCCGAAGCGGAGCGCTACTACCGGCGCGCCCATCGGCTCTTCCCCGAGCATGCCGAGCCACTCGCCGCCCTCGGCCAGTGGGCTCTGGCTGGCGGCCGGATCGACGACGCCCAGCGCTTCCTGCGCCGCGCCGAGAAGCACGACCCGCTGCAGCCGCGTGTTCGTCAGCTCGACCGCAGCCTGCGCGCCTCGCTGTCCGCCAACGGCTGACCTCGCCGCCGCGCCGCGGCACCCTCCGCCGGATCCCTTTCACCGCGAAACTCCGCGCCGCGACCGGCGTACTAGGGGCAACGGAAGGTCCGTCGGGGAGGACACGAATGAGCAAGCCCATGAAGAAAGTCGTCGTTGGTTCGATGGTGGTCGGCGTGGCCGCCGTCGGTTTCTTTCTCTGGACCCGCAACGCGGGGGCCAAGCAGCCGGACTTCAAGACCGTCGAAGTGACGCGCGGCACGATCATCGACAAGGCGCTGGCCACCGGACAGGTGGTGCCCGACCAGGAGATCCAGGTCAAGTCGCAGATCTCCGGCATCGTCTCGAAGTGTTACGTCGAGGTGGGCGAGCGGGTGGAGGCGGGACAGCCGCTGTTCGCCATCACGCCCGACCCGACGCCGCTCGAGCTGGCCGAGTCCGAGCGCGATGTCGAGATGGCCCAGGTCGCCTACGACAAGGCACAGCAGGATCTCGAGCGCTCGCACAGCCTGTGGACCGGCGGCATCGTGGCGCGCGACCAGTTCGACTCGCGACAGAAGGAGTTCGAACAGGCGCGCATCGGACTCGAACAGGCACGCGACCGGCTGGCGCTGCTCAAGGAGGGTCGGATCGAGCGGCAGGGCGCGACCACAGTCGATTCGGTGATCCGCGCCTCGACCGCCGGCACGGTGCTCGAACGGCGGGTGAATCCGGGCGATCCGGTGGTGCCACTGACCACCTTCCAGGAGGGCACCGTCATGATGACGCTGGCCGACATGTCGACCCTCGAGTTCCGCGGCACGGTCGACGAGATCGACGTCGGCAAGCTGCGCGAAGGGATGCTGGCGCGCATCCAGATCGGCGCCCTGCCGGGCAGCACCGTGCCCGGCAACCTGATCCGCATCGCCCCGAAGGCGCGCGAGAAGGAGGGGGCGACGGTGTTCGACGTCGAGGTCGCGATCGACGCCAGCGCCTCGGAAGTCACCCTGCGCGCCGGGTACTCGGCCAATGCCGACGTGATCGTGCAGGAGAAGACCGACGTTCTGCTGATCCCCGAACGGGTGGTGAAGCTCGAGGACGGCAAGGCGACGGTCGAGCTGCCCGGGCCGACTCCGGAGGCCGACCCGGTGGTGCGCGAGATCGAAGTCGGGCTCTCGGACGGACTGAACATGGAGGTCGTCGCCGGTCTCGACGAGGGCGAGCAGCTGGTGCAGCGTCCGCCGAAGAAGATCGAGTGAGAGCGCCATGCCGCTGAAGAACTACCTCCGCCAGTTCCTGCGCGACGTCCGTGCGCAGAAGCTGCGGCTCTTCCTGACGGTGTTCGGAATCGTCTGGGGAACCGCTGCGGTGACCCTCCTGCTGGCCTTCGGCGAGGGGCTCCAGAAGCGGGTGGTGCGGAGCCAGAAGGGACTCGGGGACGCGATCGTCATCGCCTGGCCGATCCGTACCACCAAGCCCTGGGAGGGACTGCCGCGTGGCCGCCCGGTGCGGATGACCGACGAGGACGTCGCCATCATCGACCGCGAGGTCGAGGAGATCGACCGGATCAGCGAGGAGTACCAGCGGTCCGATGCGCGGGTGGTGCTCGGGCGCAAGACGCTGGCGAGCGACGTCAGCGGGACCAACGTCGAGTTCGGCGAGATGCGCAACCTGATCGCCGCCGAAGGGGGCCGGTTCCTCAATCAGCAGGACATCGAGAATCGGCGGCGGGTGGCCTTCCTCGGCGACCAGATCAAGAACGATCTGTTCGGCGCCGACACCGACGCCATCGGACAGAGCGTGCGCATCGACGGCACGCCGTTCCTGGTAGTCGGCGTCATGGTGCAGAAGGACCAGGATTCGTCGTACAGCGGCCGCGACAAGGACAAGATCTTCATTCCGTCGACGACCTACAAGGCGATCTACGGTCCCGAAGAGATCGATCTCTTCGTCTTCCAGGTCGAGAATCCGCTCGCGGTCGCGGCGGCCAAGAAGAAGGTGATCGAGCTGGCGGCGAGCCGGCACCGCTTCGACCCGACGGACGAGGAGGCGGTGCAGATGTGGGACACCACCGAGGGGCTGAAGTTCCTCACCACCTTCTTCGTCGCCTTCCGCGCCTTCCTCGGCATCGTGGGCGCCCTGACCCTGGTGGTCGGCGGCATCGGCGTTTCGAACATCATGAACGTGGCGGTCGAGGAACGCACCCGCGAGATCGGCATCAAGATGGCGCTCGGCGCCCGGCGGCGCTACGTGATCGGCCAGTTCCTCTTCGAGACCCTGACCATCACGCTGGTCGGCGGGGCGCTCGGCTTCCTCATCTCGTGGGGAATCTGCGCCGTCTTCCCCGGGCTGGGACTCGACGACTACGTCGGCACGCCGGCGATCTCCGGCCAGGTGGCCACCGTCACCACGCTGATCCTGGGCGCCATCGGACTGCTGGCGGGCTACTTTCCGGCGCGCACCGCCGCGGCCTTGCGCCCGGTCGAAGCCCTGAGGATGTAGCCATGGCGAACTCCTTCCGCATGCCCCGGTTCGGCCTCGTCTGGACGCTGTTCCGTCGCTCCGCGCAGATCCAGAAGAAGCGCATGGTGATGACCGTCGCGGCGATCGCCTGGGGCACCCTGTCGATCGTCCTCCTGCTCTCCTTCGGCGAAGGGCTGAAGCGCAACTTCGCACGCGGCAGCCGCGGCCTGGGGGAGGGGATCATGGTGATCTGGCCCGGATCGACCTCGATCGCCCACGCCGGATTCCCGCCCGGACGCGCCCTCCGCTTCACTCCCGAAGACGTCGGCCTGCTGCGTGCCTCGCTGCCCGACCAGGTGACCCTGGCGTCGGCCGAGATGATCCGCTGGGGCAACAACGTCGCCTGGGGACGCAAGACATTCTCGAAGCCGGTCAAGGGCGTCGAGCCCGACTACGGCGAGTTGCGCAACCAGCTGCCGCAGGCCGGCGGCCGCTTCCTCAACGAACGCGACGAGCGCGAGAAGCGGCGCGTCGCCTTCCTGGGAGACGGCATCAAGCAGGAGCTCTTCGGCGATGCCGAGGCGGTCGGGGAGACCATCCTGATCAACCAGGCTCCCTTCACCGTGATCGGCGTCATGTCGCCGAAGATCCAGATGGGCGCTTACAGCGGCATGGACAAGGACCACGTCCTCGTCCCGCTGTCGACCTTCAAAGCGATCAGCGGCCGAACGTACGTGTCGAATCTGGTGGTCCGGGCGCCGCGGGTCGATGACAACGAAGCGCTCAAGCAGAGCATCTTCGAAGTCCTCGGCGGCAAATACCGCTTCGACCCGGCTGACGAGCGGGCCCTCGGAATCTGGGACACCGCGCGCTCGCAGAGGGTCACCACCAACATCGGCTTCGGCATCGAGATCTTCCTCGGCATCATCGGTGCCCTGACCCTGATCATCGGCGGCGTCGGAGTCGCCAACATCATGTACGCCGTGGTCAAGCACCGGACGCGCGAGATCGGCGTCCAGATGGCGCTCGGCTCGCGGCGCAGCTGGGTGCTCGGTCCGCTGGTGATCGAGTCGCTTTCGCTCACCGCGCTGGGTGGCGTGATCGGTGTCACCGCCGGCCTCGCCATCGTCCAGGGCCTGGCGTTCCTGCAGTCGAAGTCGGACAGCGACGCGCTGAAGTTCCTCGGCGCCCCGACCTTCTCGGCCGGGGTCGCGCTCACCACCATCCTGCTGCTCGGCGGCATCGGCTTCCTGGCCGGCTGGTTCCCGGCCCGTCGGGCGGTCCACATCCAGCCCGCGGCCGCGCTGCGTTACGAATGAAAGGCGACGGACCATGAACTTCTTCATCGGCAAGAACGGCCGGAAGGGCGACGGGCGGGGGGCGGCGGGTGCTTCCGCGGTCCTTTCGATGAACGCGATCCGCAAGGTCTACGACACCGGCGCGGTGAAGGTCGAAGCGCTGCGCGGCGTCGACCTGACGGTGCAGCCGAGCGAGTTCGTCTCCATCGTCGGCCCGTCGGGCTCGGGGAAGTCGACGCTGCTCAACATCATCGGCTGCCTCGACGTGCCTTCCGGCGGGTCGTACCTGCTCGACGGCGAGGAAGTGGCCGAGCTCGGCATCGACGAGCTGGCCGACATTCGCAACCGCAAGATCGGCTTCGTCTTCCAGAGCTTCAACCTGCTGCCGCAGATCACCGCGTACGAAAACGTCGAGATGCCCCTGCTGTTCAAGGGCACCGGGGCGCGCGAGCGGCGCGAGCGGGTGGAGTGGCTGTTCGAACAGGTCGGCCTGGCCGACCGGATGCACCACCGCCCGGTCGAGCTGTCGGGCGGCCAGATGCAGCGCGTCGCCATCGCCCGGGCGCTGGCCTGCGATCCGGCGCTGATCCTCGCCGACGAGCCGACCGGCAACCTCGACACCGGCGCCGGCCGGGACATCCTGAGCCTTTTCGAGCAGCTCGCCGAACAGGGGCGCACGCTGGTGCTGATCACCCACGACAACGCCCTCGCCCGGCGCACGCGGCGCATCGTGCGGGTGCAGGACGGGCGGATCGTCGAGGACGAGCCGGTCACCGCGGTCGCCTGACGGGGCTCCGCCGCGGAGCATTTGAGCATCCACGGCCGGGGAAGCTATTCTCGGCCCATGATGCGAGATCCAGGACGCACCCCGAACGGGCAGCTCCGGCGCGGCCGCCGCGCCGGCACTCTCGCCGGCGTCGCGGCGGCCAGCGCCGCCGTGGCGCTCGCCGGCTGCGCCTCGAACCCGGCAACGGGCAAGTCGCAGCTCAACTTCTACAGCGAGGCCCAGGAGATCGAAATGGGCCGCCAGGCGGACGCCGAGATCGTGCAGCAGCTCGGCCTGGTGGACGACCCCGAGCTGCAGGCGTACGTCAGCCGGCTGGGCGGCGAGCTGGCCGCCCGCTCCGAGCGGCCGGGCCTGCCGTGGTCGTTCAAGGTGATCGACGACCCGGTGGTCAACGCCTTCGCCCTTCCCGGAGGCTACATCTACGTCACCCGCGGCATCCTCGCCCACATGGGCTCGGAGGCCGAGCTCGCTTCCGTGCTCGGCCACGAGATCGGGCATGTCACCGCGCAGCACAGCCTCAACCAGATCTCCAAGCAGCAGGTGGCGATGGGCGGGCTGCTGGTCGGCGCGATCCTCTCTCCCGAAGTGGCGCAGGGGGCGCAGGCCGTGCAGGCCGGGCTAGGCCTGCTCTTCCTCAAGTACGGGCGCGACGACGAGCGGCAGGCCGACGACCTCGGCCTGCGCTACCTGACCAAAGGGGGGTGGGAAGCGCGCGAGATGCCGAAGATGTTCACTCTTCTGGAAGGGACCTCGCAGCTTGCCGGGGCCGGGCGGCTGCCCAACTGGCTGGCGACCCACCCCGACCCGGCGGCGCGGCGGGTGCGTGCCGAGCAGCTGATCGCCGAGCGCAAGTATCCGTCTGGCGAGGTCGGCGCGGCCAGCCTGCTCGACCGGCTGGACGGGGTGATCTTCGGCCACGACCCGCGCGAAGGTTACTTCGTCGGCTCGACCTTCTACCACCCGGGTCTCGCCTTCCAGCTCGAGATGCCGGCCGGCTGGCGGGCGGTCAACGAGAAGCAGCGGCTGATCGCCGTTCACCCGGACAAGGTGGCGCAGATCGAGCTCCGGCATGCCGCGGCAGCGACTCCGGAGGCGGCCGCCGAGGCCTTCCTCGCCCAGCAGGGAGTCACCCGGATCTCGTCGCGCAAGGCGCGGATCCACGGTCTCAGCGCGGTGCGCGCCGACTTCTCGCTGGCCAGTCAGCGCGCGATCTCCGGGCGTGCCACGTTCGTGGCGCTCGGCGAGCGTGTTTTCCAGCTCGTCGGCCTGGTCTACTCCGACCGCGCCGTCGTCGCCGCGCAGGCGTTCGAGAGCACCCTCGGCAGCTTCCGGACGCTCAAGGATCGCCAGCGGCTCGCGGTCGCGCCGCAGAAGGTCCGCGTCGTCGAGCTCGCCGCGCCGATGAGCTGGAACGAATTCGCCCGCCGGCATCCGTCGGACGCCGACCCGCGCCAGCTGGCGTTGATGAACCACGTCAGCGACCCGGAAGCGCCGCTGCCGGCCGGCACCCGTCTCAAGTGGATCGAGGGGAAGAAAGCGGGAGAACAGACCGCCGGCATGCCGCCGGCGAACTGAACCCGGACGCCGTCAGGCGCGACGCGCGGCCAGCTGCACCAGCGGTGCCAGCGGGGTTCGCGGCGCCACGAGGGTGGCGAGGGTTACCGAAGCCAGCGTGACCCTCACCTGCTCGTCGATCTCCTCGAAGAGGCGCCGCAGCCGGCATTCGGCCATCTGCCGGCAGGGAGCCTCGCCGCATCCGGCGAGTGAGCAGGCGGCTGCCTCCCTCCCCCCCTCGAAGATCTCGACCACCTCGATCAGCGTCACCTCGGCTGCCGGCCGGGCGAGCCGATAGCCCCCGGTAGTACCGCGGGTGCCGTGCGCCAGGCCGGCCTTGACCAGCCGCTGGATCACCTTGGCGACCACCGACGGCGGGATGCGATATCGGTCGGCGACCTGCGCGGCGGTGACCGGTCGCCCGTCGTCGGTCGAGGCCATCTCGAGCGCCGCGTAAAGGGCGTAGCGAGTCGACAGCTGGAAGTTCATCGGCGGGGCATTTCTGCCCGTGGCGCCGGCCGGAGAGTCATCTGTCGGGCTCTCAGGCCGCTTCGCCGCTCGCCAGCTCGAGCCCCAGGTTCGCCAGCTTGCGAGCGCGGAATGCGCCCCACAGAGCCGCGCCATAGGCGCCGGCGAGCACCGACTCCGGGTGGGTGCGCAGCTCGAGCCCGCCCTTCGCGCCGGTCGCCGCCTCCTGCAGCGCCGCAACCAGGCCGACGTCGGCCGCCAGGCCGCCAGTGACCAGCACGGCGCCGCGGATTCCGAGGTTGGAGAGCAGGCGCAGGTACCGACCGGCCATGGATTGGTGGATCCCCCGGATGATGTTCGACGCCGAGATGCCTCGCGAGACCATGTTGATGACGTCGGTCTCGGCGAGCACGGCGCAGATCGACGAGCAGGCCTCGGGCTGGTCGGACTGCAGGGAGAGCGGACCGATGTCGTCGAGCGAAACGCCGAGATAGCGGCTGATGTTCTCGAGGAACTGGCCGGACCCCGAGGCGCACTGGCTGGTCATCCGATAGCCGAGAACGCGCGAGCGCTCGTCCATCGCCACGCCGCGGCAGTGCAAGGCGCCGACGTCGAGCACGCCGCGGACTTCCGGGTCGAGAAACAGGCCGCCCCGGGCGTGCGTGGTCATGCCGTAGAAGTGACCGGTGCGGAAGCGCACCATTTCCCCCTCGCCGGTGGTCGCCACGTACGCGAGCTCGTCGCTTGCGGAGCCCGCGGCGACGAGCGCTTCGGCGAAGATCTCCTCGACCACCTTCTGCGGATCGCGGCGGCGGATCCTCTCGAGGCGGGTCAGCACGACCTGTGGGCGCTCGCCCGGCCGGTCGTCGAGCAGGACCAGCTTGACTGCCGCCGTACCGACGTCGATGCCGGCCACGCGCAGCGTTCCGTCTCCGGCCAGGACACTCATGCGACGCTCCTTTCGGCTCCCGCCTCGGCGTCCCGGCGGGCGAAGAGTGCAGCACCGAGCGCGCCGGTGTAGATGGAGTCCGGAGAGATGTTCATCGTCCGTTCCCCGTAGTTGGACCGGATGAGTTCGGTCAACGCCGCCGTGGCAGCGCTGTTCTTCGCCACCCCGCCGGTGAAAGTGAATTCGTCGGTGACACCACCCGAGCGGGCGAGCAACGAAAGGGCCCGCAGGATGATCGCGCGGTGCAGACCGGCGAGGATGTCCTCGCGCTTCTCGCCGAGCGAGAGTCGCTCGCGCAGTTCCGCCCCGGCGAACACCGTGCAGGTCGAATTGATGCGAACCGTGCGCTTGGCAGTCATCGCCAGGGGGCCGAGCTGGTGCAGGCCCAGGTTCATTTCGTCGGCGATGTACCCGAGGTAGCGGCCGCAGCCGGCGGCGCAGCGGTCGTTCATCTGGAAGGACGTGACGATGCCATCGGCGTCGACCTGGATCGCCTTGGTGTCCTGGCCCCCGATGTCGAGCACCGTGCGGGAGCCGGGGAAGAGGTGGTGAGCACCGAGGCCGTGGCAGAGGATTTCGGAGCGGATCTGATCCTTGGGGAAGGGAAGAGTGGCACGGCCGTAGCCGGTGCCGACCGAGCGCGTCACGGTGATCGGTGCGGCGGTCGCCTCCGAGACCGCGCGGGTGAGCGCCGGCGGTGCGTCGGCAGGAACGGCGGCGGCGACGAGGCCGGAGAACGAGTCCTCGTCGGCGGGCAGATTCTCGACCTCGAGGATCGTGCGATCGAAGAGTCCGGCGAGGCGGTCGAAGCCGACCTGGAGGGCGCGCGCCGCCTGTTCCGCCAGTTCGAGAAAGCGGCCACCGGCGAGGTCGCGGAAGAAGTCGCTGCGCCGCGTCGCCCCGGCCGCGAAGAGTTTTCCGCTCTCGCCCTCCATGCGGTCCAGGATGCCGCGCAGAGCCGGGGCGATCGTGTCGCTGTCCGGGGCCGCGGCCGCGTGACCGAGAATGCGCTCGGCGAACAGCGCGAGCAGGCGGCGATACTGTTGCTCGCGGAATCGCCGCTCGAGCTCGTCGAGCAGTCTTCTGCGCTCCTCCTCATCGAGCTGTCTGGCGGCGAGCGCCGCCGAGATTCGACCGAAGCGGGTGTCGATCAGCGCCTCGGAGAGGGCGACGTCGCAGGCAACGGAATAGTTGCTGCGGCTGTTGGTGATTCCCTTGCCGAGGATGACGCCGTCCTCGCCGAGGACGATCGCCTTGGTGGTCGTCGAACCGAGATCGATGCCGACGTAGCCGTTCATGCCGAGAGCCTCCCGCGCTTCTGGTCGATCATCTGGAAGTAGGACTCGAGCCGGTTCTTCAGGTTGGCGGCCGAGAAGTAGCGCGGGTCGACGAGGTCACTCTCGATGAACCCCCCCGGCCGGCCGGTGCGATTCTCGATCTCGCGCAGCATGGCGAGCTGGCCGGCGGAGAAGGAGTTGCAGCTCTTGATCGAGTGGATGAGCACGCCGTCGGCCTCGTACTCCTCGACGTAGCGACAGATCATGTCGACCCGCGAGGGGAGCGAGAGGTTGGTGTAGCAGCCCATGCAGTAGTCGGCCAGCGTCTCGAGGGGATGATCCGGGTCGTGACGGAAGCCGGTGTCGTAGACGCCACCGACCTTGGAGTACGTAGAGGCGACCGCGACCGCCCCTTCGTCGGCGAACATGCGCCAGAACTCGTGGAAGTGGGTCCAGTTCGGCGGGCCCTCGACGACCAGGCGGAAGCGCTCGCGTCCGATCTGGCCGTCCGGGGTGACCGGGCCGAGACCCTGTGCGACGCGCTCGTCGATCTCGGCGCGCAACTCGCGGTAGTAGTCGCAGGCGTCCTCCGTGCCGCGGAAGGCGGAGAAGATCGGTCCGACGTAGTAGACGGCGCCGAAGTAGGAGTCGATCGGCGACGGCCGCCGGCGGGCCGACTGGAGGACCGCGACGAGATCCTCCTCGGCACGCGCCGAGCGGGCGAGATTTTCGCGCAGGCGGTCCTCGTCGTATCGCTTGCCGGAGATCCGCTCGAGCTCCGGGATCACCTTGTCGCGCAGCTGCGCCACGACGTAGTTGCGCATCGACTCGGTGATCCGCCCATCGGCCTGGTAGGGGACGTGCAACATCACCACCGGGGCCTTGTACTCGTGACGCAGCATCTCGAACCACTTGAGGAAGGTGAAGCAACCGGTGTACGAGAGCAGCAGCAGGTCCGGATCGGGAAGTTTTTCCCCGGTCGGCCCGAGATTGCCCGCCTTCATCATTCCGTAGTCGGCCTTGACGTAGGTGCAGACGTCTTCGCTCTGGCCGGCCTTCTCGGCGATGGCGATGTACTCCTTCGATTTGCCGCGCATCGCCGATTGCAGGGCATTGATTTCGGGCAGCACCGGCAGCAGGTCGAAGCTGCGCAGCAGCTCGGTGAGGTTGCCGGGAACGAAGGTGTAGACGCTCCGGCTGCCGGTCTCGGGGGCCCTCGCCAGGCGGGTGTAGTGCTCGGCGATCATCCGCTTCTGGCGCAGCTGGCTGGCGTCCTTGAGCGCCTCGCGCGCTCCCGTCGTCGGGGTCGGAGAGGTCATGGGTTGCTCCACAGCTTGATCGAGTCGGCGAAAGTGCCGGCCTGCTCGCGGATCACCTGGAACTGCCCGGTGTTCTCCGCGTACTTGAAGGCGGTCCAGGGAACGCCGATCGACTCGACCGCTTCGACCGCCATCGGCTGGTCGAGCAGCGCCGGGTCGCAGAAACTCGGAGCGCAGAAGACGACCCCCTCGGCGCGGCAGGCGCGAGTGCGCTCGACCATCGCCTCGGCCTTGCGGTCGGTGCCGCAGAAGCGCGTCGGGCTCTCGACGGCATCGTCGAGGAAGGCGGTGACGAGATTGGCGAGCGGATCACCGTCGAGCGGGATGTCGGAGCGCAGGAAGCGATGGATCTGCACGAAGTCGTCGTCGACGATGTAGCAGCCCGAGCGCTCGAGGGTCTTGATCAGGCCGAGCGGCGGCTGTTCGCAGAACGAGCCGACGACGAGGACGCGCGCTTGGTCCATCGGCCGGCGCTCCTCGTCGGCGGTCACCGCCGCCGCGTAGTCGTCGAGCAGGCGGTCGAACTCCTCGACCGGCAGCACCAGACCGGCGCGCACGATCAGGTAGAGCTCCCAGGTCGGCACCTTCCAGGGCTCGCGCTCGCGCAGCGCGTAGAGGGCGCGCACCCGGGCGCGATTGGCGTTGTAGGCGGCGAGCGAAGCGCGCAGCGCCTCCGCTTCGAGTGGCCGGGCACCGCGCTCCGCGAGTTCGGCGGCCAGCGACTCGAGTTCCTGGCGCAGGAAGTGGCCGCCGATCTCCGGATCGAAGTTCTGCGGCACGTCGAGGTAGCGCACCAGCTTGCCGGGAAACTGCAGCTGCCAGACGCCGGAGAGGTTGCGGATGACGTCGCAGATGGCCGGAAAGAGCAGGCCGTCGAGCGGATCGAGCTGGCCGCCGAGGCCGAGCTCGACGGTCGAGCGCGGCAGGTGGCAGATGTAGGACTGGTAGAAGGCGTCGCCGCGGATGATCTCGACGTCCTCGCCGCCCCCCATGAGTCCCACCGGCAGGACCCCCTGGGCGTGCAGCATCTCGCGCGGCGCCCAGATCGGCAGGTAGCCGATCGCCAGGCCGCCGGTCGCCTCCTTCCAGCGACGGACGCCGGCCAGTGCCAGGTCGCGGTAGTGGGCCTCGGCCCGGTCGACGACGGAGGTGACGGCTGCGCTCATCGCGAATCTCCCTCGGACAGGTTCAGCTCGAGCTGGGTGAACTCGCCGGCGGCGAAGCCGTGGGCGCGAAAGAAGGCGAGGACGGGGACGTCGGAGCGGCGCACCATGGTGCGGATGGTGGCGATGCCGGCGGCGCGGAACTTCCGGCAGGCCTCCGAGAGCAGGGCGGAGGCGATGCCACCGCGCTGGTGACCGGACTCGACGCCGACGGCGAAGATCCAGCCACAGGCGGGGGAACCGAACTCGAAGGCGCGCGACTCGCCGAACAGGAAGCCGACCAGCCGGCCCTCGGACTCGGCGCCGAGGGCGACCCGGACCCGGCCGCCGCCGCGCGCCAGGAAGGCCTCGCGCACACCGCGCCAGTAGTCGGGGACCGCGCTGCCGCGATGGTGGGCGTCGATCTCGACCACCCGGTCGAGGTCCTCCGGAGCGAGGCGGCGCACGGCGAGCGCCGGGGCGACCGCGCTCACCTGGTCTCCGCCGGGGCCGGCCGGAGCGGCGCGATCAGGCTCTCGGTGAGCTTCTCGCTCCACGGTTCGCCGCGCGCCAGCCGGCGACGCAGGTCGAGAAAGTCGATCTCGCGCCGGTTGCGGTCTCCCTCGTGGAAGGCGCGGAAGCCGGTCCGCCCCTCGGTCATCATGTTGAGCGCCAGCCAGGCGCGATTCGACTCGCGGTTGCGGTCCCAGTGCTCGAGCTTGTGCTTGCGCAGGCTTTCGAGGGTCTTCGAGAGACAGCCCGGCATGGTGTGGGCGAGCTTCCAGACCAGCTCGTCGACCGCCTCGTCGAGCGGGCCGAGGTCGACGGCACCGCGGGAGAGCAGCTCCTTGCCGGCGACCCGGTCGGCGCCGCCGCGCGGCTCGCCGAAGGTGGGGCGGCCCGCCTCGCCTAGCCAGCGGTCGGTGACCACCAGGGGGTTGGGAACGAACTCGCCGTCGACCCGCAGGGCCGGGACGACGCGGCTGAGCAGGCCGAGGCGCAGCGCCTTGTGGGCGCTCCAGGTCTCGCACAGGGTGCAGCTCTCCATCGCCGCCTCGATGCCGACGAACAGCGGCAGGAAGTCGGTCGAGCCGCCGTCCGGGGCCGAGCCGTGGCGCGGCCCCGCCTGGCCGAAAGTCGCCAGGTCCTGGGCGATCGAGAAGTCGCAGGCCATGCCGATCTCCTGCCCGCCCGCGATCCGCATGCCGTTGACCCGGCAGATGACCGGCTTGTCGCAGGCCAGGATGGCGCTGACCATGTCGTTGAACAGCCGCATGTACTGGCGGTACTCCTCCGGGCGGCCGGCGTAGTAGGTGGCGTACTCGGCGGTGTTGCCGCCGGTGCAGAAGGCGCGATCGCCGCCGCCGGTGAAGACGACGGCGACGCAGGCGCGATCGTTGGAAGCGCGACGGAAGCCGAGGATCACCGCCTTGACCATCGCGGTGGTGTAGGAGTTGAACTGTTTCGGGTTGTCCAGGGTGATGCGGACGACCTTGAGCTCGGGATCGGGCGTGCCGTCGGGCGAGCGCAGTGGCAGGCGCTCCCAGAGGACGCGCGCTTCGCCGTCCGGCTGCGGCGGCGGGACGGGCAGGTCGTGATCGTGGAAGGCGAAGGGCATCAGGCGTTCTCCGGGGTGAGGACGATGCGGTGGCTGTAGGGCGCGGCGTGCAGCTGCGCGAAGACTTCCTGGATCGTCGCCAGCGATCGCCGTTCGACGAACGGGGCGAGGGCGAGGCGACCGGCGAGTACCGCCGCGACGATGTCGGGATAGTGCTCGGGCAGGCAGGCCCAGTTGCCCTGTACCGTGGCGTCGAAGGCCATCAGGTTGGAGAGGCGGATCTCGACCTTGTGGGGCGTGAAGCCGACGACGCCGAGGTAGCCGCCGCGCCCGAGCAGGCCGAAGGCGGTCGTCTGGCCGGCCGGCGTGCCGGAAGTCTCGAAGACGAACTGGCGGAATCCCGGAATGCCGCGGCGCTTCGTCAGGCCCTCGATCTCCCCTTTGATCGCCTTGAAGTCGAGGGCTCCCGCCTGCAGCGTCAGCTCGGCGCCGTTGCGCCGCATCTGTTCGAGACGGCCGGCGTCGACGTCGACGGCGACGACATGGGCGCCGCGCGCCGCGGCGATCTGCACCGCGAATCCGCCGACCCCGCCGCAGCCGACGACGACCGTCAGGTCGCCTGCGGCGAGACCGCTGCGCGCGATCGCCTGCCAGGGAGTGGAGACCGCGTCGGCGATGACGCTCAGCATCCAGAGCTCGAGGCCGGCCGGATTTGCGGTGGGGGAGGCGAGGTCGGGGAGGGGGCAGAGACCGCGGGCGGGGACGCGGACGTGGCTGGCGAAGCCGCCGTGCAGGTCGTTGCCGGGAAAGATCTGCCGCGGGCAGATGGCGCCGCGGCCGGCGCGGCAGGCGGCGCACTCGCCGCACGGCAGGACCGCCGGGACGACGACGGCTCGACCGATCCACTCCGCGGCCCCGGGGCCCGCCTCGACGACGACGCCTGAGATCTCGTGGCCGAGGGTGAGCGGGAAGGGGTGGCGGGTGGGCACCCCGTCGTAGAAGAAGCCGAGATCGGTGTGGCAGACGCCGCAGCCGGCGACCTCGACGACGACCTCGCCGGCACCGGGGGTTTCCTGGCGATTCTCCAACCGCATCGGTTCGCCGCCCTGGTACACGGTCCACGCTTCCACCTGCATCGAAAGCCTCCGGGTTCAAAAGCGATTTCGGATGCCGGTATCTTAAAACGGTGCAAGCGACGTGTCCACCCCCCTCCGGCGGGGCAGGAGCGCCGCGGACCGAGCCGGCCCGCCCAGCCCGGCAGCCGGCCTCAATCCGGCAGAGCGGGCTCGAGCGTGAGGCGATGTTCGCCGTCGACGATTTCGAGGCGGAAGGTGGCGGCGACCCCGGTCAGCGCGCCGGTGCCGGAGTCGGAGACGACCGTGATCGTCAGCTGCTGCCTGCCGCGTCGATTCTCTCGGCCGGAGAACGCGCCGCAGCTCAAGGCGCCGGGCGGGGGATTTCGAGCGGCACCGCGGCGGTCGCCAGGTCGCCGCCGCCGTCGGCGACCACCACCGCGACGCGATGCAGCCCCGGCAGCAGCCGCAACTCGACGCGGTGCACCCAGACCCCCGCCAGGGCGGAATCGATATCGGCTTCGGGAATGGCGATCTCGACCGGCGCGTCGTCGTTCGAGATCACCGCGCCGCGCGAGTCGGAGACCGCTACGCGGACCCTCAGGCTGCCGCGGCGGTGGCCGTCGTCGGGCACCAGCGCCACCGAAGCGAGCGGGATGCGGATCGCCAGCTGGACGACCGAGCGGTCGTCGCGCCGGGCCAGCGGCACGGCCTCGCCCAGGTCGAGCACCAGGCCGGCGGAGTCGGACACTTCGCCGAGCGTCGCCGCCGCCATCAGCGCCTCCTCCTGGCGTTCGCCGGCGGTGCGGCGGCGGTAGCTCTCCCGATGCCGCAGCTCGACCCCGTCGCGGCGGACACGGACTTCGATGCGGTGATTCCGGCTGCCGGCCTCCGGCCCGGTCGCGAAGCCGAGCGAGTAGAGGGCCCGGGCGTCGTCGCGCACCGCCCCGAGGCGGGTATCGAGAGCTTCGTCGAGCACGAAAGTCCGGCCGCCCGTCGCCGCCGCCAGGCGGGTGACGCTCGAGGCCAGCTCGACCGCCGCGAAGTCGCGCGGCGGCGCCTTCTCCTGGTCGCGCCCGGCGCTGGCGAACTCGGCGGCGTTGTGCGACGGCGGCGGCTCGCGCGCCACCACGGTGTAGAAGGCGACGCGGGCGTTCTGCGCCGCGTGGACGAGATCCTCGTAGTCGCGGTTGAGCTGCCCGGCGAGCTGCTCGAGCTCGGCGACGCGCGGGATCGACGAGACCGACGCGTCGTAGCTCGTCTTCTGGGCGAGGAACCGCAGCAGGAAGCGGGCCGGCTCGGCGTCGAAACCGGCGGTGGCCAGCAGCGCCGACTTGCGGCCGGGCACCGCGGCGAGCGAGGCGACGATGTCGGAGAGGGCGCTCAGCGAACGACGCTGGCGATCGAGCTCCCGCTCGGCCCAGTTCTCGATCTCGCTCTGCAGCCGCTCGGTCTCGCTCGCCTGGCGCCGCTGGATCGCCTGCACGTTGCTTTCCGGCTGCTCGGCGGAGCGCACCAGCGGACCGACCCGGCCGAAGGCGCGAATCTCGTGCTCGAGCCGGTTGCGCTCGGTGGTCACCAGGGAGCCGCGGGAAGGAAGCTCGGCGAGCGACTGGAACGCCGTTTCGATCGCCGCACCCTCGGCGGTGGGCACCGCGAAGAGGCGCAGGGCGTCTTCGAATCCGGCCACCATCACGCGCTCGTCCGGCTGCCGCGTAACGGCGAACTGCCGCAGCTCGGCGAGGGTGTCCCGGCGCACCCGCCGTTCGAGTGCGCTCTGGTCGACGAAGACGACGGTGAGGGCCGGAGCCATCTCCGGCGCGGCGCCGGGCGTCGGCGCGTGCGCCGACGCCGGGGCCGGCATCGCCATGCGGGCGGCGGCGACCGGGGGCCCGTAGAAGTACTCGATCGATACCGGCTGGCCATCGACGAAGAGCGCGAAATCCTCGCGCTCGAGCCCGGTCACCCGGTTTCCGTCGCGGTCGGTGACCACGACGTCGACGTTGACGACCTCGACCTCCACCTGCTCGCCGAACGGAGTGCCGGCCGGCTCGACGCCCTGTGCGAGGCCGGCGGCCGGCACGCCGGCGAAGACGAGGATGGCGAGCAGAGCCGGGAGCGGGGGACGGTCGGTTCGAAACCTCATGGGGGACTTCCTTCTCGTCCGTCCGGCAGGCCGGAGCCGGCGCCGTGGAGCGCAGCTGCCGCCCGGGGGCGACGGGCGCCTTCCGGAACGGGAATGATGCCACTCGGGGGGCACGAAAGCTTCTCCTTTTCGGCTCCTTGTGACCTTTCGGCGGCGGCGCCCGGCAGCGGCAGATTTTCGCCGCGAGCCGGGTCGGACTCAGGCGGCCGGCGGCGCCGCGACCGGAGCGTAAGGGGGCTGACCGAAGCCGGCGCGCACGCTGTCGCGCAGCAGCACGAGGAGGGAGAAGACGCCGAGCACGGTGCCGAACGGGAAGAAGGTGCAGGCGACGCCGGCGGCGACCAGGCAGAACGTGTAGCGCTCGCGTCGGGCGAGAAAGCGGCCGGCGAGCGCCAGGCAGGTGGCGAGGCAGAGGCCGACGAGGATGATCGCCAGCGCCACCAGGAAGAAGAACCAGCCGAACATCGCCTGGAACATCCGCTCGCCCGGCTCGGCGCCCGGCTCGACGAGGGCACCGGAGGCCATCGCCAGCCCTACCACCAGGTGGATCACCGGGAAGAGCGAGAAGAGCCCGATCAGGCCGGCCACGATGTAGTGGAAGATCGAGAGCAGTTGCAGCTGCTGTTCGTCCCGGGTCATCGGCGTCTTCCCTCTCCGGCAGCCTTAGCTTACTCCCGTCGTCGCTGCGGGTGCCGAGGCGGTAGCAGCGCGGTACCGGTCAGTGCACCCGCCGCCGGCGGTTGCGCAGGTAGTCGGTGAGGATGAACTCGCCCAGGTTGTCGGGCGAGGCGAAGTAGGCGCGGCCGCGGTTGACCCTGGTCAGCTTCTCGACGAACTCCTGGAGCCACGGGTCGGTGGCGATCATGAAGGTGGTGATCACGATCCGCTGCCGGCGGCACTGGTCGGCCTCTTCGAGCGTCTTGTTGACGATCTTGAGGTCGAGCCCCATCGGGTTCTTGTAGATCCTGCCGTTCTCGGTGATCGCCGACGGCTTGCCGTCGGTGATCAGGAAGATCTGGCGGTTCGGCTGCTTCCGGCGCTCCAGGATCGCGCGCCCGAGCTGCAGCGCCTCGCGCGTGTTGGTGTGGAACGGCCCCGCCTCGAGGTAGGGGAGCTCGCGGTCGGGGATCCGCTCCGCGCGATCGCCGAAGCGGATGACCTCGACGAAATCCTTCGGATAGGTCGTGCGGATCAGCTCCGTGAGCGCCAGCGCGACGGTCTTCGCCGGCGTGATCCGGTCCTCGCCGTAGAGGATCATCGAGTGAGAGACGTCGATCGCCACCACCGTCGCGCACGAGGTCAGGTGCTCGGTCTCGAAGACCTCGAGGTCCTCCTCGGCCAGCTCGAGCTCGCCCTGCGAGCGCTTCATCGCGTTGGCCAGCGAGCGCGGGCCGTCAATGCGGTGGAGCTCGTCGCCGAAGGACCAGGGGCGGGTCTCCGGCAGCGGCTCGGTCCCCTCGCCCGAGGAGCGCGCCGGGTGGTACCCGGCGTCCCCTTTCCGGAGATTCGAGAAGATCGCCTCGAGCGCGCCGCGCCGGATCTTGCGCTCGCCCGAGCCGGTGAGCACTCGCGCCCCCTCCTCGTCGCGCTCGATCAGCCGCTCGCGCTCGAGCTCGTCGAAGAAGGCGTCGAGGTCGAGCGAGGGGTCGAGGTACCCCTGCTCCTGCAGATACCGCATCCACCTCATCGCTTCATCGGGGTCGCCGCCCGCCGCCAGCACCAGATGGTTCCAGATCCGCATCAGATCGATGCCGGCCAGGATCGACTGGAGCAGTTCGGGATCGAGATGCAGGTAGCGGTGGCGCAAGGTCAGTTCGCGTCGCCGCTGCGCCGCGGGCCGCGGTGCACCGGCGGCTTGAGCAGCTGGAAGCGGAGCAGCTCCTTGTAGCTGACGCGGCTGTCGAGGTCCTGGCGCGCGACCTTCACCGCCTGGTGCAGCGCCTCGAGCGCGAGCTCCGCCCAGAAGGCGCGCTCTCCGCGCGTCGCGCCGAGCTCCGCAACCAGGCCGGCGAGGCCGGGCACGCGGGCGAGCTCCAGTTCGTGCTGCTCGAACGGAGTCTCGTCGGAGACCGAGAGCTCGTTGCCGGCCGCGAACCAGGCGAGGATCGGCGCCCACGGACCGCTGTCGTCATCGCTGCCCGAGCCGGCCTCGCGGCCGATCTCCGGCAGCTTGCGCCCGGCGAGCTTCGCGCAGGCGTTGCCGACCAGCTTCCTGACCACCAGCTCCGGCCCCTGCTGCTCGCCCTCGTAGACCATCTCGAGCTTGCCGGTGATGGCCGGCGCCAGCGGCGGCAGGTCGCAGACGCGCGGCCAGACCGGAGAGTCGCCGATCGCGAGCGCCCGGCGCTCGAGGTTCGAGACCAGCAGCTCGATCGCGGCGATCGCGACGCGCGCCGAGACGCCCGAGGACTGGTCGACCAGCTCGCTCTCGCGCGCCGCGACCGAGATCTCCTCGATCAGCTCGCGCACGAAGTCCGGAACCACGACCTGCGGACCGTCGTCGCGTTCGACCCAGGCCTCCTGCGCGGTGATCTGCGCGGCGAGCGCCACGTCCGGCGGGTAGTGGGTGAGGATCTGCGAGGCGATACGGTCCTTGAGCGGCGTGATGATGGTGCCGCGGTTGGTGTAGTCCTCGGGGTTGGCCGAGAAGGCGAACAGCAGGTCGAGCGGCAACCGCACCGGGAAGCCGCGGATCTGGAGGTCACGCTCCTCGAGCAGGTTGAGCAGGCCGACCTGGATGCGCGGCGCGAGGTCGGGCAGCTCGTTGATCGCGAAGATGCCGCGGTTGGTGCGCGGCACGATGCCGAAGTGGATGACCTCGGGGTCGGCGTAGGTCAGCCGCCGGGTCGCCGCCTTGATCGGGTCGATGTCGCCGAGCAGGTCGGCGATCGAGACGTCGGGCGTCGCCAGCTTCTCGCGATAGCGCTCCGAGCGGGGGAGCCAGGCGACCGGCGCGTCGTCGCCGGCCTCGGCCACCAGCCGCTGCCCCCAGGTCGAAACCGGCGCGAGCGGGTCGTCGTGGATCTCGCTCCCCTCGAGCTCCGGGATTTCCGGGTCGAGGAAATCGACCAGCGCGCGCAGGATCCGGGTCTTCGCCTGGCCGCGCAGTCCGAGCAGGAGCAGATCGTGGCCGGCGAGCAGGGCGTTGACGACGCCCGGAATCACCGTCCGGTCGTAGCCGAGGATGCCGGGAAAGAGCGTCTCGCCGGCGCGCAGCTTGGCGATCAGGTTGGCGCGGATCTCGGCGCGTACCGTGCGCGGCTGGTAACCGGCGCGGACGAGCTCGCCGAGCGTCTTCGCCGGGGCGCTCATCCGTGCCGCGCTTCGAGCCAGCGCTCGGCGTCGATCGCCGCCTTGCAGCCGGAGCCGGCGGCGGTCACCGCCTGGCGATAGCTCGGGTCGGCGACGTCGCCGGCGGCGAAGACGCCCGGAATCGCCGTGCGCGTGCTCGGCTCGGCGACCTCGAGGTAGCCGACCTCGTTCATCGCCAGCTGGCCCTGGAAGAGGCGCGTGTTCGGCTCATGGCCGATGGCGACGAAGAACCCCTGCACGGCGAGCTCGCGCTCGCTGCCATTCTGCGTGTCGCGCAGGCGCAGACCGCGCACCCCCTCTTCGCGCGTGCCGAGCACCTCGACGACCTCTGAGTTCCAGGCGAACTCGATCTTCGGATTCTTGCGCGCTCGCTCCTGCATGATCTTCGAGGCGCGCAGCTCGTCGCGCCGATGAATCAGCGTCACCTTGCTGGCGAAGCGGGTCAGGTAGGTCGCTTCTTCGACCGCGGTGTCGCCGCCGCCGACCACCGCGACCTCCTTGCCCTTGAAGAAGAAGCCGTCGCAGGTGGCGCAGGCGGACACGCCATAGCCCATCAGCTCGGCTTCCGAAGGCAGGCCGAGCAGCTTGGCGCGGGCCCCGGTGGCGAGGATCAGCGCCTCGGCGGTGACCGCCTTGCCCTCGTCGTTCTCGAGGCGGAAGGGGTGCTGCCCGAGCTCGACCCGGGCGATCGTCTCGAAGCGGACCTCGGCGCCGAAGCGGCGCGCCTGTTCGCGCATGCGCTCGATCAGCTCGGGACCCTGGATCGCCTCGACGAAGCCGGGGTAGTTCTCGACCTCGGTGGTGATGGTCAGCTGGCCGCCGGGCTGAGCTCCCTCGAAGACCAGCGGCGCGAGACCGGCGCGGGCGGCGTAGAGCGCCGCGGTGAGTCCGGCCGGGCCGGAGCCGAGAATGACGAGGGAGTGGTGGGGGACGGCGCTGCTCTGCGGGGTCGCCATGCGGAAATACGCTCCTGTCCGGGCTGCGGGCGCGCGCCGAGTGTGCCTGCTGCCAACGCGCCCGGGGACTATAACAATCGCGTCCCAGTCGCGATTCCGCGACCGCACGCACGGCTGGAGAAGATAGGGAGGCCGAGCGGCAGCGACGACGCTGGATGGGCTGCAAGAGAATCCGGTGGCGGCGCCGAGCGATCGCCCGGAAACCGATCCCGGCCGGCCACTACCTGTCGCGCAACGGACCGGGGTTACCGCGCCGGGCGCCGCAGGCTGAAGCGGCCTCAGCTCGGGCGGCCGGCGCGCAGCAGTGCTTCGGCGGCTTCGATGGCGTTGAGCGCGCCGCCCCGCACGAGGTTGTCCATCGCGGCCCAGATCCAGAAAGCGCCCGGGGCTCCGGCAGCGCGCACTTCACCGACCGAGATCTTCTCGTCGCCGGCGACGCCGACCGGTCCGACACGGCGCGCGTCGCGCGCCAGAGTGACGGCGCGCGCCCGGCCGAGCGCCTTGCGAACCTCGGCGACGCTGGCGTCGCGACCGAGCTCGACGCGCAGGGACGCGGCGACGCCGTGGAACACGCCGCCCTGGAGAAGCTGGAGGCTGATCGGGCAGGCGTCGCCGAGCGCCTGGCGGACCGCTGCTTCGACGCCCGCCGCGTCGCGCGCCGACGGCAGGAGATTGAAGGCGATCTGCGCCGGGAACAGTTTCGGTTTCGGTGCTCCCTCGAAGGCGAGGATGCGACGCGTCTGCTCGAACAGCTCGTCGATGCCGCCCTCGCCCTGTTCGGAGACCGGGGCGAAGACCGTGCCGTCGACGCGCCGCAGCTCGAAAGCGGCGAGCGCGCCGGCGAGAGTCGCCACCAGCACCACCTCGGCGGGCGGCGCGACCACCCGGTCGTGTCCGGCGAGCAGGTCCTCGCGCACCCCTGCCACGGCCGCCGGGAGCCCGTCCGCGGTCGACCCGTCGACGAGCAGGACGGCCACCGCGCCACGCGGCAGTCCGGCGAGTGCCTCGCGGTCGCCGTCCGCGGCGCCGCAGAAGAAGACGAGCTCGACGTCGGCGAGCGCATCGGCGTCGAGCCGCCCGACGAAAGCGGCGGCGCCGGCCGCCTCGGTCAGCTGACCGATCTCCTCTTCGTCGTCCGACAGGAGGCGCAGGTCGCGGACCAGTTCGGATCGGGCCGCGAGCCGCTGGCGCAGTTCCTTGCCGAGCAGCGAAGTCGGATGGACGACGGCGACTGTCTTCACGGCGCGTCCGCCGGCGGATTGGAGTGGGGGGTGACGCGGGCCGGCGAGGAGAAGCGGCCGAAGAGCCAGAGCAGGGGACCGGACGCGGCATAGGCGACCGCCAGACCGGGGAAGAAGACTTCCGGCCGGAAGGCGAGCAACAGGATCAGCGCTGCCAGGGGCAACAACTTGCGATAGCTGCGACTGCGTCGAAAGTCGAGCGCCTTGAGACTCCAGAAACGGAAAGTGGAGACCATCAGCAGGCCGAGAATCACCAGGCCGATCGCCATCGTCGCGTTGGTCCACGGCCGCCAGTCGCGCACGGCGCCGACGAGCAGGAAGGAGGCGATCGTCCCGGCTGCAGCGGGCGACGGCAGGCCGACGAACCAGCGGCTGTCGACGCGAGTCGTCTGCACGTTGAAGCGGGCGAGGCGGGTAGCCGTGCAGACGACGTAGAACAGCGGCACCAGCCAGCCGGCGCGGCCGAGCTCGTGCAGCCCCCAGGCCCAGGCGCAGAGCGCCGGTGACATGCCGAAGGTCAGCACGTCCGCGAGCGAGTCGAACTCGCGCCCGAAATCGCTTTCGGTGCCGGTCAGCCGGGCGATCTTGCCGTCGAGGAAGTCGAGTACGGCGGCCAGCAGGATGCAGAAGCCGGCCCGCCCGTAGCGACCGTCGAGCGCCAGGATCACGGCGACGAGGCCGAGATAGATGTTGCCGATGGTGAACAGGCTCGGCAGGAGGTAGGCGCCGACGCGCCGGCGCGCGGCGGGCGTGGTGGTTCCGGGTGGGGCCGTCATGGAGCTCCCTCCGCGGCGGTGGCAGCCGGGCGGGGGCGCGCCATCGGCGTCTCGCCGTTGCGCACCCGGTCGCCGACCCGCACCAGCGGCTCCCACCCTTCGGGAACGAAGAGGTCCACCCGCGAGCCGAACTTGATCACCCCGAGCGGGTCGCCGCGCCGCAGCACCTGGCCGGCGCCGATCCAGGAGACGACCCGGCGGGCGATCAGGCCGGCCAGCTGGCGGACGCCGACGCGGCTGCCGTCGGCGAGGCGAAAGACGTTGGTGTGCCCTTCGTTCTTCTCGCCGACATCGGGGTTGAAGGCCGCCAGCTTGAGGCCGCGGCGCAACTCGGAATGGACGATGGTCCCGCCGACCGGGCAGCGCTGGACATGCACGTCGAACACCGACAGAAAGGTGACGATGCGCAGGTGGCGGCCGGGTCCGATCTCGGAGTCCTCGACGACCTTGATCTCCGTGATCCTGCCGTCGGCCGGAGCGATGGCGACCTCGGCCGGACCATCGAAACGCCGGGCGGGGTCGCGAAAGAAGAGGAGGACGAGGAATCCGACCAAGAGCGCGATGCCGCCCCAGAGAGGGCGGCGGAACGCGAGGAGTGCACCGCCCGCGAGGAGGAACGGGACGACGAACGGCCAGGCCTCCTTGGCGAATCGCATGCGAAAAGAAGGGCGCCCGGTGCCGGTCAGACCGGCGCGCCGGTGCCCTGCTCGCGGAGGATCTCCTCCATCTGATCCTTCAACGCGAGCTTGTGAATCTTCAGCCGCTTCTCTTCCACCTCGTCCTCGGGACCGAGCAGCGACCGGGTTCCCAGCTCGGCGAGGCGCTGCTCGCACTGCCGGTGTTCGTCGTGCAGACGCTTGTAGTCGAGATGCGTCCGCAGCAGCTCGTTCCTGAGGTCGTCGTGATTCGGCATTTGTCCGCCCCCTTCCGGTTCGTGGCGTACGGCAGGTAGGTCGCAGCGACCCTAGCACCACGACCTGCCGGTCTCAACCGCCCGCGGGCGCGTGGCGAGCCGTCGCATCACGCCGCAGCAGCAGGGCGTCGGCGCCGTCGGCGTAGTAGCGCGGCCGGCGGCCCGCGAGGGTGAATCCCAGTCGGCGATAGAGCGCCAGAGCGGCGACGTTGTCCGGCCGGACCTCGAGGTGGACGCTCGCTCGTCCCGCCGCAACGAGCTCGTCGCAAGCCCGGGCGAGGAGGCGGGTCGCGAGGCCCCGCGCGCGCCGGGCTGGCGGTACACCGACGCGCAGCAGCTCGACCTCGCCGGGCAGGGCTAGGAAGAGCGCGTAAGCGACCGGCTCGTTCCCCGCCTCGGCGAGCCAGGCCAGCCAGCTCGCCGACGCGAGGTGCGAGGTGAGCTCGGCCGCGCTCCAGGCGGGAGAGAAGCAGGCGGTCTCCAGCTCTGCGAGGGGCACCGCGTCGGCCGGTCCGGCGCGACGGAAGGTGAGCGGCAGCGGAACGGTCATCGGACCGGGGTCACGGCAGCCGGACGCAGGTAGAGCGGGTGGGCGAGGGGGGAGGGGTCCCAAGTCCAGCGCCCGAGCGAGGCGGCGGCGCTCCAGGAGGCCGGTCTCGTCTTCGTGCAGGGCGGCGGTCTCGCGCCCTGGCTCGATGGCGCGATCGCGACGCTGGCGGGGGGCGCGCGGGTGGTGGCGCTCTTCGATGCGCCGGGCACGACACGGCTGCCCGCGCGCCGCGCGGCGGTCTTTGCCCATGGGGCGGGCGGCGGCGATGACGATCACGACCGCGATCACGACCACGCCGGCGACGGGTT
>JAIOJQ010000145.1 GCA_019911865.1 Thermoanaerobaculia bacterium | reverse complement strand
GGGCATGGCCGCGTCTCATCGCCGCGCATTCTGCCTCACGCTCTCCGGCCCCCGCGCACCCCCGCCGCGCGGCGACCCCGCACGCCCCGAGGCGGGCCCGGCGGCTCGGTCTGACGATCGCAGACGTGTGAGATGGAGATGGTAGCGCGTACGGGATTCGCCATCCGCGAGCCATCGCCGGCTCGCGGATCCGGATCCGTACTTCGAGGTCGACTGGAAGGAGACGTGTTAGCCCATACGGTGACGCGTTCGAACCAGAGGTGGGATTCGAACCGCATTCACGCCTGGCTGAAAGAAGTCGCGGCATTGAGGCAAGCGGCTTGAGAATGAAGCACTTCGAGCTGTTTGTCGAGAAAGCTGCGCTTACCACCGCGTCGAGGCTATTTCTCGCCGTGCGAGGTGTCGTCCCTCCCTGGCAGCCGTCGAAACCCGACGGATCGGAGGGGCAGCATGGGCGAGTGGAAGCAGCTCGGAGGCCTGCTCGACGGGGCCGCAGGACCGGAAGCGTCACAGTTTCATCCGACAGTTGTTGAGGGGGGCGGACGTCGGCCGACGAGCCTGATCCGGCAGGCACTCCTCCTCGACCAGGAAGATGCGTTCTCGGCGGGCGAGGTGGGTTTCCTGGCGCGCGCGCTGGTCCAGGCGACGCTCCCCCACAGCGACCCGAAGCAGAACGAGTTCATCCGCCGGAACGGCCACTTCACGCTCTCGATCCTCGCGCCGAAAGATGTCGGCCTTCCTTACGGCCGGTATCCGCGGTTGGTGCTGGCGTTCCTCACGACGGAGGCGGTGCGGCGCAAGAGCCCCGACATCGAGCTCGGCAGCCACTTCTCGCAGTTCTGCACCACGCTCGGGATCCCGCCGACGACCGGCCCGCGCGGCTCGCTGCCGATGCTGCGGGAACAGCTCCAGCGCCTCTTCGCCTCGACGTTTCAGTGCGTCTTCCACGACGAGAGCCAGAGCCGGCACGCCGGCGACGGCTTCCTGATCGCCGAGAAACGAGAGCTTTGGTGGGATCCGCGACCGGGAAAGGGCGAGGCGGCCTGGGGGTCGCACGTCGTTCTCTCGGACCGGTTCTTCCGGGAGGCCACCGAGGCGCCCGTGCCGATGGACATGAGAGTCCTGAGAGCACTCCGGTCTCCCTTCGAGATCGACATCTACGTCTGGCTCACCTGGCGCTTCTTCAGACTCCGGAAGCCAGTGACCATCCCGTGGGCGTCGTTGGCGCTCCAGTTCGGGTCGGGCTACGCGAACCCGCGGCACTTCAAGAAGCGATTCCTGGGCTATCTGAGGAGCGTCGTCGATTACTACCCGGAGGTAAGGCTCGAGAGCACGGCCGCTGGTCTCCTGCTCAAGCCATCGCCGACCCACGTCGTGCGCCGTTCGGCACGACCTTCACCGGAGGTCCGGCTCGCACGGAAGTTCACCAGGAGTTAACGTCCGTGCGTCGACGGCCGGGATGCGGTCGACGCGCATCGTTCCTTGTGCCGGGCTTGCATGATCTCAGGCGGGCTTCGATGCGCCGCAGCAGCGCTTGAACTTCTTGCCGCTGCCGCACGGGCAGGGATCGTTCCGCCCGACGCGCGACGATCTCGCCTCGCGCGGGCCGCTGCCCGCCGGAAATCGATCGGGCGTGAAGCCGGCCGGCTGAGCGCGCCGCCTCTCGAGCCAATAGGCGTGAACCTTCGCTGCCGATCGCCCCACCTCTCGGCTCCAGCGCACGGCTTGCTCGGGATCCGGTTCCTTGCCGTCCTCGTCCCTCGTTCCGAGGCAGAGAATCGGAGCAAACCAGCGCGGTTTCGCAACGAGGAGCTTCGCCCAGGACTCGCGGTCGTAGCGCATCCCCGCGAGGTAGCCGGAGCACCAGGAGGCCGCTCCTCCAAGGTCTCCGTCGAGGTAGATCGGAACGAGTTCCTCGGGCTCGTCCATGAGAACGCGCGCCACCGTGTTGTAGTGGCGCATGAGCAGGCCGAGAATTCGGTTCGCGTGCTCGAGGTTCTCGAACTCCGGTGAAGCGCCGCCGCCGTTCGGATCCCAGATGCTCGGCATCCACTCCGAGGGCAACAGAGTGCGCGGACTGCTCAGGATCGCCGCGAAGTAGCCGTCGATCCCGTACAGATCCATCGCGGTGTCGGCGAGCCCCGGAGAGTCGAGAAAGCTCTCGAGCTCGTGAAGCTCGGCGTCGTCGAGGTCACGGTCGAGGTGCTGGAGCGCCACGGTCGGACGAAGGTATCCGATCTTGGCAGACGCTGGGGTAGAAACCGGCATCCGACGAGAGGCCGAACAGAGCGAGGGTTGGGCGAACCTCTGCGCCAGTAGAAGTTGACAGAAATGCTCGATGAGGGTACTTTCTGTACCCATGTTCTGTCATTACGCCAACTAGAGGCGCAAGTGCCGAGATCCCACGGGGCGTCGTCGCAGTTCGATTTCGAGGTGTTCCTCGAGAACGCACCCGTGTTCTCGCTCGCCGAGCTCGCCCTTGCCCGAGGCGGAGTCGACCAACGCGCGGCTGCCCGGAACCAGCTCAAACGCCACCTCAAGACGGGACGCGTCCTGGCGGTAGCCCGCGAGATCTACGCCCGGGTACCGCCGGGACTGGACCCCGAACGGTTCGTCCCGGATCCGTTCCTGGTGGCCTTCGCGGCGTGCCCGAGGGGTGTCTTCGCGTACCACAGCGCGCTCGAGCTCCTCGGCGCAGCGCACTCCGTTTGGAGCGAGCACACGCTTCATGCTCGCCAACGGAGGTCGCCGGTTCGAGTGGGATCGTTCCGCATCCGCTTTCTGCCGACTCCGAAGGCAATTGAACGGCGCCGCGCATGGAACTTGGGGACCCGCCACGTTCCGCGGGCAACTCGTCAGCTCGTCGTCACCGGCCCCGAGAGGACTCTCGTCGAGGGGCTACGTCGGGCCGAGCTCGTCGGCGGGCTGGACGAGCTCCTCGATTCCGTCGCCGGCCTTCCGCTTCTCGATTTCGATCTCCTCGAGCGGCTCCTCGCGGCCTATGACGAGAAGTCGCTCTGGGCGGCGACCGGCTGGCTCGCGGAGAAGCTCACCGGGAGTTGGTCGACGCCGACGAGGTTCCTCGATCGCTGCCGTCGACACCGGCCCCGACAGAACCATTACCTCGTGCGCGACAGCCGCGGAGGAAAGCTGGTCCAGTCGTGGCGTCTGATCGTTCCGGAGCATCTTCTGGAGGACGGAGGCGAGCGTGCTTCCAACCGGTAGACGACTTCAGGAGCTCGCGCAGGAGATCGGGTTCGACGTTACGTCGCTCGAGAAGGTCGTCCGATTGGCGGAGTTGCTCGAAGGCTTGGCCAAGCTCGACGATCTGGCGCCTTCACTCGCGCTCAAGGGCGGCACGGCGCTCAATCTCGCCTTCGGTTTTCCAAGCCGGCTGTCGGTCGATCTCGACTTCAACCTCATCGGCGCCGAAAGTCGCGAGGAGCTGCTCGCGGTACGTCCCGGCGTCGAGCACCGAATTCAGGCGCTCGCGCGAAGCCAAGGGCTTGGCGCCCAGCTCTCGGCCGATGCCCATGCCGGGCGAAAGATCTTCCTGACCTACACGAGAATCGCCGACGCTCAGCCGGATCGCATCGAGGTCGACCTCAACTATCTCCATCGGGTCTGTTTGCTGCCGACCGAGCGACGAACCATCTGGCGACCGGACGCAGAGGGACCCATCACGACCGTCCTGTCGTGGCCCGAGATCGCAGCAGGAAAGCTGGTTGCCTTTCTGGATCGCGCCGCGCCGTGGGACGCTTGGGATGTGTCCCGCCTACCCTTGTTGTCACCGTCGCCGTGGCCGCCGAGCGAGCTCCGACCCATCTTCATCGCTCTCGCCGGCGTGCTCCCCCGACCCCTTCATGCGTACGGCCGGAGAGGCTTGGAGCGGATTCGCGACACCGACGTTTCGAGATTGCTCTGGCCGATGCTCCTCTCCGGCGAAAGGCCGGCCGCCGAGTCGCTGCGCGCCGCCTGCTGGTCCGTCGTGGCGCCCCTGCTCGAGCTTGCGGAGAACGAGATCGAGTTCTGCGATCGCCTGCAGCGTGGTGAGCTGCGCCCGGAGATCTTGGCGTTCGAGGACCCCGAGATCGCCGAGCGCGTGCGCCGTCACCCTGCGCTGCTGTGGAAGGCGGCGAACGCGCGTGAGCACTCGCGGCGGAAGAGCTAGGGACTGTCGCTTCTCCCCTCACGGTTCGAAATCGACAAGGGTCGAGCGAGTCGCTTTTGGGGGCGACAGGAAGAGCTAAATCTTTAAGTTTACAGGTGTTATAGATCTGGTAGCGCGTACGGGATTCGAACCCGTGTTACCGACGTGAGAGGCCGGTGTCCTGGACCCCTAGACGAACGCGCCAGGAGCGGAGAATCTATCGAACCTGCGGGGGGTGGTGCAAGGCGGTTTCCGGGGGTGCGGAAGAACGGGGACGGCTCCCCGCGACGGAATCTCGGTGCACTCCCCTGCCCGGACGGTCAGGACTCGCGGAAGACGATCTTGACGCCGTCGGGGTCGTGGGTTTCGAAGGCGAGGCTGCCGTCGGGCTCTTTCTTCAGGCCGCCGGGGATGTTCTGGTCGCGGAATATCAGCTCTTCGTAGGCCTTCTCGGCCGACGGAACGGCGAGCACGACGGTCAGCTTGTGCTGCGGCCCCTGGTAGTCGAAGACCTCGTCGCGCCGGCCGCGGCCGGCGTCGGCGCCGTGGGCGCGGCCGAGCACCTCGATAGCTCCGGTGCCCGCCTGGAAGAGCGCCCCGCGCCCCCCCTCGCGATCCCAGGTCTGCAGCCGCGGCAGCGCCAGCACCTCGCCGTAGAAGCGGCAGGTGCGATCGAAGTCGTGCGCCTTGACCACCACGCGAAATTGCCGGATCTCCATGATCTCCCGTCCTCGCGCGCGATCCTCGCACGAGCAAGGCCGTCGCGTCGAGGCCGGTGGTATCGTTTCGCGCCGTGAAGATCCCGGCTCGCGTCTGCGGCGGCCTGCTGCTGGCTCTGCTCGTCGTCGCCGGCCCCGCGCCGGCCCAGCAGGTCGGCGACGAACCGCCGCCGGTCGTTGTGCTCGCCTCCGGCACCGGCACGCTGGCGCCCGACGGCACCGCCGACGCACCACTGCCCTGGATCGAGACGCCGGGCGGCGTGCTGGTCGAGATGGCTCCGCTCGTTGCCCGCCTCGGCGGCGGGCTCACCTCGGGGCAGCTGGGAGCGAGCGCCTCCCTCTCGATCGGTGGCCTCGAGCTGATCCTGGTGCCCGGCAGCGCCGCGGTGACCCGCGGCACCGACATCCTCACCCTGTCGCAGCCGGTGCTCGAGCACGAGGGGCGCCTCTACGCGCCCGTCGACCTGATCGCCCACGCCTGGGGTGAGGCGAGCGGCGTCACCGCTCGCTGGCACGGCGCGACGCGGCGGCTCGAGCTGATTCGCCCCTCGAGCCGCGAGATCGCGGTCGACTTCTCGCACGTCCACCTGCAGGGGGTGACCACCGTCGCCTTCCGCTTCGCCGAGGCGATCCGCTACCGGGTCGACACTCGCCCGGGCGGCATCGACCTGGTGGCGATCGGCCCGCGCCTGGCGCCCGCCGCGTCGCGCACGTTCGGCGACCCCTGGCTGCGCGGCCTGCGCTTTTCCGGCGATCGCATCCGGCTCGATCTCGCCCCCGGCGTCGAGGCCGACGACTACGTGCTGACCGAGCCGTTCCGTATCGTCGTCGACCTGTTCCGGGCGCGCGAGCCGGAAGCCGCCGAAACCACGCCGGCCCCCGGGCCGCGCAGCCATCGGCCCGGCCTGCGGACGATCGTCCTCGACCCCGGCCACGGCGGCGACGAGACCGGCACCATCGGTCCGGCCGGCACCCCCGAGAAGGAGCTCACCCTGGCGCTGGCGCGCTCCCTGGCCGAGCGGCTGCGCAGCGAGCTGGGAGTCGAGGTCATCCTCACCCGCAACGACGACGTCACCCTGGCGCTCGACGAGCGCTCGGCGATCGCCAATCAGCGCCAGGCCGACCTCTTCATCTCGATCCACCTCAATGCCACCGTGCGCGGGCAGGCGCGCGGCGCCGAGACCTACTTCCTCGCCCTCGCCGCCACCGACGCCCGCGCCGCCGAGCTCGCCTCGCTCGAGAACCTGACCGGCAATCCGGCCGCCGCCCAGCCGGGCAGCGAGGAGTTCGATCTGCAGCTGCTGCTCTGGGACCTCGCGCAGAGCCGCCACCTGGAGGCCAGCCAGCGCTTCGCCACCCTCGTCCAGGCCGAGCTCAACGGCGCCCTCGAGCTGCCCGACCGCGGCGTCAAGCAGGCGCCCTTCCGCGTTCTGATGGGCGCCGCGATGCCGGCCGTGCTGGTCGAACTCGGCTTCCTCTCAAACGGTGAGGAGGAGCAGAAGCTGCGCGATCCGGCCTACCGGACCCGCCTGGTGGACACCCTGGTGCGCGCCGTGGCGCGCTTCCGCAGCGAAATCTCCGGCGCCGGCGCGGCGACCGCCGCCGGAGCGGCGCCGTGAACCGCCGCGTTGCGACGCTGCTGATCGCCCTGGCGGCGGGAATCCTGCTGCTGACCGTCTACCGGCTGGTCACCGCCCGCCGTGGCGACGCCGCGACCGCGCCGGAGGCAGCCACCCCGCCGGTCGAGGCGCTCGCCGCCGAGCCGTTCGCGGCCACCCTCTGGCTGCCCTCCGAGAGTGGCCGGTTGGCCGACCTGCCGGCCGAGCTCGCCGCGCCGCCGACCCCCGAGGGGCGGGCCAGCGTCCTGCTGGCGGCGCTCTTCGCCGCAACGCCCGACGCGCCGCTGACCGCCGTCTTCCCGCAGCCTGTCGAAGTGGGCCACCTGCTGCTGACCGACGGCACCGCCTGGGTCGACTTGCGGTCGCCCGCCGGAGGCGAGCCCCCTTCCTCCGGATCGACCGTCGAGCTGCTTCGCGTCTACGCCATCGTCCACACCCTCGTGCGCAACCTCCCGGAGGTCTCGCGCGTCGTGCTGCTGTGGAACGGCGTCCAGCGCCAGGGCTTCCCCGGCCACGTCGACACCGGCCACCCGCTCGTCCCGCTGGCGGCGCTCGAGCCGTGACGGTACCCGCCCGGGTCCGTCGCGGCGCCATCGGCGTCTTCGACTCCGGCGTCGGCGGCCTGACCGTCGCCGCGGCGCTCTCGCGCGCCCTGCCCCGCGAGCACATCCTCTACCTCGGCGACACGGCACGCCTCCCCTACGGCACGAAGTCCGAGCAGACGGTGGCGCGCTACACGCAGACCAACGTCGACTTCCTCGCGGGGCGCGGCGTCAAGGCGGTGGTCGTCGCCTGCAACACCGCCTCGGCCCTGGCGCTGCCACATCTGGTCACCGACCTGCCGGTCTGGGGAGTGATCGAGCCGGGCGCGCGTCGCGCGGCCGAAGTGACGCGCGGGCGGGTAGGCATCCTCGCCACCGAGTCGACCGTGCGCTCGGGCGCCTACGCGCGGGCGCTCCACGCGCGGCGCGCCGACCTCGAGGTGCTGTCGCAGCCCTGCCCGCTGCTGGTGCCGCTGGTCGAGGAGGGGTGGTTCGACGATCCGGTGACCCGGCAGGTCGTCGAGCGCTACCTGGCGCCGCTGCTCGAGCGCGAGGTCGACACCCTGGTGCTCGGCTGCACCCACTATCCGCTGCTGGCGCCGCTGATCGCCGAGTTCGCCGGCCCCGGCATCACCCTGGTCGACTCGGCCGCGGCGGTGGCCGCCGAAGTCGCCGCGGGGCTGGCCGGCGCCGGCCTCGCCGCCACGGTGCGCCAGGGCGAGGACCACGTCTGCGTCACCGACGTCGGCGAGCGCTTCGAGCGGCTGGCGCGCGAGATCCTCCAGCGCCCGACCCGCCTCGAGCTGGTCGATCTCGGCGAAACCGAACGGGAGGGTGTGCGATGACGGAGATCCCCGGCAACTCCGGCGGCGGTCGGCGGGCCGGCGGGCGTGCCGCCGACGCGCTGCGGCCGACGACCATCGAGATCGACGTCTCCAAGTGGGCCGAGGGGGCGGCGCTCATCGCCGCCGGCGACACCCGGGTGCTGGTCACCGCCTCGGTCGAGAACCGCGTCCCCGGATTTCTCGCCGGCTCGGGGCGCGGCTGGCTGACCGCGGAGTACTCCATGCTGCCGCGCGCCACCTCGACCCGCAACCCGCGCGAGGTCGCCAAGGGGCGGCCGACCGGCCGCACCGCCGAGATCCAGCGCCTGATCGGGCGCGGCCTGCGCGCCGCCATCGACACCTCGCTGCTCGGCGAGCGGACGCTGACCCTCGACTGCGACGTCCTGCAGGCCGACGCCGGCACACGCACCGCGGCGGTGACCGGCGGCTGGGTCGCCGCCGCCCTCGCCCTGTCGCGCCTCTACCTCGCCGGCGACCTGCCCGGCTGGCCGCTGATCGCCCAGGTGGCTGCGGTGTCGGTCGGCATCGTCGGCGGCGTGCCGCTGCTCGACCTCGACAGCAGCGAGGACCAGTCGGCCGAAGTCGACGTCAACGTCGTCGCCACCACGCAGGGGCACTTCATCGAGGTCCAGGGGACAGGCGAGAAGCGCGCCTTCGACCGCGCCGAACTCGACCGCGTGCTCGACCTGGCGCTGGCCGGCATCACCCGGCTCGGCGAGGCGCAGCGCGCCGCGGTGGCCGAGC
>JAIOJQ010000009.1 GCA_019911865.1 Thermoanaerobaculia bacterium | reverse complement strand
CCGCGGCGAACGACGCCGAGGCGCCGGCGCCGCCGAAGGCTCCGCCGCCGCCGGTCCAGCCGCCACCCGCGAAAGTCCCGCCCCCCGAGCCAGCCGTCGAAACCAGGTTGCCGCCATGCGCCGCGCCATGCACCCGGAACCAGCCGTCGAGCTGGGGAGCGAGGCCGAAGGCCACGAGCCACGGGAACCAGCGGTCTTCGAGCGCCGGGCGCTCCCGGCGCAGCTCGGCGGCGAAGAATTCGCGCGCCGCCGTCAGCTCGCGCCGGCGTGCCATCGACTCGACCGACTCGCGGCTCATCAGCGTGTGCAGCATCGACCGCTGCAGGCCGACCGCCCAGAGCAGCACGCCGATCCGGGTCGGCAGCGGCAGCCCGGGCGCGAAAGCCGCGACCGACACCAGGGCGGCCTGCACCAGGACCGAGACCAGGATCGCCACCAGCGAGGCGCCGGGGGTGCCCACCTTCGACTGCCCGACGCCCGCGCCGACCCAGCCCGGAATGGCAGCCACCAGTAGCCCGGCGCCGAGCAGGACCCCGGCCACGCCGTCGGGTGCCATCACCGCGCCGAGGGTGATCGCCGCCAGGGCGGCCAGCAGCAGCATCGCGGTCAGCAGCGGCGAGGGCTTGCGGCTGCCCTTTCCGAATCCGCGCTGCGCCGCGACCTTGTTCTCGATCGTCTTGCGGATCTTGCTCACCGGGTCGAAGCCCTGCGAGCGGTAGTGCTGGCGCAGGGAGAGCGTGTCGATGGTGTCGCCGAGCGGAAAGAGGCCGCGAATCAGGGGCTGCGCGACGGCATCCATCTCTTCGACCGGGACGAGGCGGCGGAGGTGGAGGTTCTCGCGCCGGAAGGGGCCGAGCGAGAACTTCTCGACGCGCGACTCGATCTTCCCCTCGGCGACCAGCCGGGCGATCAGCGCCGCGACTTCGGCGCCGCCGACCGTGCGGTCCCACGCCGCGCCGATCACCTCGGGCGCGGCGGCGAAGACGTGAGTTTCGAGCCAGGCGCGGTCGATCGTCGCCCGATCCGGGAGCGACTCGAATCGTCCGAGCGCCCCGTCGCGGCGACGCCAGGCCAGCCACCGTTCGCCGAAAGCGAGCAGCAGGGCGAGCGGCAGGAGCAGGGCCACGGCCCGCGGCAGCGCCGGCGGCGTCGCCCGCTCCGGCCGCCCGGCACCGAGGTAGCGCAGCTCCCGGGTGACCACCAGACCTTCGCCCGGCTGCAGCTGGCCGGTCGACAGCGAGAGCGTCGCCGGCATCGCCAGCTGCCACTCGGGGGCGAGCTCGAGGTCGAACGTCACGGCGCCGATCGGGCCGGCGCGATCGGCGAACAGGAAGTCGTGGTCGAGCCGCCAGCCGCCGCTTCCCGTCTCGCTCAGGATCCCCGTGTAGACCAGCTCGAGCCGGTAGACGAGCTCGCTGGCCGAGAACGGCGGATCGTGGGGTTGGCGGCTGCGCCAGCGCAGGGTCCGGCTGTCATGCCAGGCGTACTCGTCGACCTCGCCGAGGTCGCCCTCGCGCAGGTCGATCCAGCCGTTGGTGGCGGCATCGAAGCGGCTCAGCCGGACCAGCTGCACGCGCTGCCCGAAGGACCGGTTGGCAAACGACCGCTCGCCGCCATTCCAGTCGCCGGTGAAGACCATCGTCTGGGTCTCGACGACCCGCAGCGCGCCGTCCGCCTCCAGGCGCGCCGCCACGTCGACGTGCTGCCAGTGCAGCTCGCGCGCCTGCCCGGGCACGGCGAGCGCGAGCCCGACGAGAATTGCCGCCAGAACCGGTGGCCGCATCCTGCCCCCCTTCGTGAAGTGAGTCGCTATACTAGCGGGTTCACGAAGGGATTCGTCCCCCGGCAAGGAGTGTTCCCGCGATGCGAAAGCTCCCGATTCTCATGGCGACCGCAGTGCTCGCTGTGCTGGCGTCCGCCGCGCTGGCGCGCGATCGATTCCCGATCGAGGTGACCGTCCGCGACGTCGCCGGCGAGCCGGTCGAGAGCGCCGCGGTGACGATCCGGGCGGCGGGTGACGAGTCGCTGCTGCTCGAAGGGCTCACCAACCGGCGGGGCAAGTTCAAGGCCGAGCTGCCCGACTTCTCGCGCACCTACCGCATCCGCGTCTCCGCCACGGGCCTCGCGGTTTTCGAGCAGAGTCTCGACCTCGCCACCGCCAACCTCGAGCCCGGCATGACCGCCGAGGTCGGTGTCACCCTGCGCGCCCCGGACGCCAAGGTCTCCTACACCGAGGGGCTCCAGGCGATGAACGCCGGCGACTCCGCCACCGCGGAAGCCAGATTCCGCGAGGCGATGGAACTCGACAACCGTCTCGCCGAGCCCTATCTCGGCCTCGGCGAGTTGCTGCGCCGGCAGAAGCGCAATCCCGAGTCGGTCGCCATGCTCGAAAAGGGTGCCGCCACCGCCGTGCCGAACCTCCAGCTCTTCAACTTCCTCGCCTTCCAGCTGCTCCAGCTCGACCGCCCGGCGGACGCACTGGTGGCCGCCGATCGCGCGCTCGCGCTCGCGCCGGCGGACGCCGAAGCGCTGCGCAGTCGCTACGACGCCCTGCTGGCCCTCGAGCGGAGCAACGAAGCCGAGGCGACGCTCGACCAGCTGGCTGCCGCGGCTCCCGACGGCGACACGGCGCGCCTGCTGTTCAACGCCGGTGCGATCGCCTCGAACGTCAAGGACTTCGCCCGTGCCCGGCAGCGCCTCCAGCAGGCGCTCGCGCTCGACCCGAAGCTCCACCAGGCTCACTCGGCGCTCGCCGAGCTGCACATCGGCGAGCAGGAGTTCGAGGCGGCGCTGGCCGAGCTCGACAAGGTGATCGCCATCGCGCCGCGCAACTTCCGGGCCATCGAGCGCAAGGTCGAAGTACTGCGCGCCCTCACCCGGGAAGCCGACGCCGCGGCCCTCGAGCAGCAGCTCGCCGAACTGCGGGGCAACTGAACCGCCCGCCGTCGCGGCCGCGGCGAGGACCCGAGCCGGTGCGCCTCGCTCTCCGCCTCGTGCTCGTCGCCGCGCTGGTCGCCGGCTGGCTGGCTGGCCGGCCGCGCGGCGTAGCGGCCGATGCGGCTCCCGACTGGCGACGCGACCCGATCCAGGAAACCACCGACCGGGAGCCCTTCACGCTCGCCACGCGCGAGGGGAAGGTCACCCTGACGCCGCGCGCCGCCTACGACGTCGCGGCCCGCGTGGCCGGCATCGAGCCCTATCGGTTCGACCCCACGGCCTTTCTCTCTCCCTTCGACTTCGCACTCGCCTGGGGCGATGTCGGCGGCGACGCGATCCTCCCGCGGCTCAGCATCCGGCAGAACGCCCGCTTCTACTTCTGGAGCACCGGCGACCCGTCGATCGACGTCGAGTACGTCATCGCCCACTCGGCCAACACCCACCTGGTGCCGGGCAGCGCCAACGTCCGGCGGGCGCTGGCGGCGGTCGACCGTGGCGACGTGGTGCGCCTGCGCGGTCTGCTCGTCGACGTCGCTTCCGAGCGCGGGCTCACCTGGCGGACCTCCCTGGTCCGCGAAGACCACGGCGATGGGGGGTGCGAGATTCTGTGGGTCGAATCTGTGCAGATCGGCGACCGGCTGTACGGATGACCGCGCGGCGGCGCTAGACTGCCACCAGTGACAGCCGACGAGCCCCCCTCCTTCCTTCCGCTGCGCGAGCTGACCGGCGTGGCCGGAGACCGCTCGGGCGCCGAGATCGAGCGCCTCAGCGTCGAGGATCTCGACTCCAGCTACGAATGGCTGAGCTCGCTGGCCGCCTCGACGACCCTCGGCATCTTCCTGCACGACTTCTCGCACATCCTGTGGGCGAATCGCGCCATCGAGCGACTGACCGGCTACGGCCGGGACGAGCTCGCGGCGTTCTCGCCGCTCGACCTGGTCGATCCGGCGGCGCGCGCCCTGCTCGCCGAGCGCGGACGGGACCGCCAGCAGCGCGGCGACACCACGCCGCGCCGTTACGAGGTCCGGCTCGTCCGCAAGGACGGCCGCCAGCGCTGGGCCGAGATCTCGCTGACCTCGATCCTCTATCGCGGCCGCCTCGCCGGACTCGGTACTGTCTTCGACATCGACGAGCGCAAGCAGACCGAGCAGGCGCTGCGGGCTACCGAGGAACGCCTGACCCTCGCCCAGCAGGCCGGCGACATCGCGGTGTGGGAGTGGGACATCGCCGAGGACCGTCTGGTCTTCTCGCCGCACGCCCGCGACATGCTCCCCCTCGGACCGGGCGACTCGGCGAGCGGGCGCGACTTCTTCGCGCTCGTGCACCCGCAGGACCTGCCCCGCGTCCAGGCGGCGCTGGCGCTGACGGTCGACGAAGATCGCGACTTCTTTGTCGAGCATCGGGTCGTCCTGCCCTCGGGCCAGACGCGCTGGTTGACCGAACGGGGACGGCTGGTCCGGGGGGAGGGGCGAGCGAACCGCCTGATCGGCGTGGCGATCGACATCACCCATCGCAAGCTGGCCGAGGAGGCGCTCTTCCAGGAGAAAGAGCGCGCCCAGGTGACGCTCGCATCGATCGGCGACGGCGTCATCCGCACCGACGCACGCGGCATGGTCGACTTCATGAACCCGGCCGCCGAGCGGCTGACCGGCTGGTCGATCCACGAAGCCTACGGCCGGCATCTGCGCGACGTCTTCCAGGTGGTCGACCCGGAGGCCCACATGGCGCTCCTCGACCCGGTCACCCGCTGCCTCGCCGAGGGCCGGTACGTCGAGTTTCCGGGCGAGCGCCTGCTGATGCCGCGCGCCAGCCATCCGGTCGCAGTGCGCGATTCCGCCTCGCCGATCGTCAACCGGCAGGGGCGCACCGTCGGCGCGGTGCTCGCCTTCAAGGACGTCACCGAGCTGCGCGAGATGGAGCATGAGCACAGCTTCCTGACCACCCACGATCCGCTCACCGGCCTGCTCAACCGGCGCAGCCTCGAGCGGCAGGTCGAGGTGGCGGCCGTCGAGGCTCGCGCCGGGCGCGACAAGTCGGCCCTGCTGCTGCTCGACGTCGACCAGTTCCACCTCGTCAACGACACCTGCGGGCACTTCGCCGGCGACCAGGTGCTCAAGGCGGTCGCCGGGGCGATCGCCGCGCGCTCACCCGCGGCAGCCACCGCCGGACGGCTCGGCGCCGACGAGTTCGCCGTCATCCTGCCGGCGACGCGCCCCGAGGCCGCCCTCGAGGTCGCCCACGGCATCCGCGAGGCGATCGAATCGGCGCCCCTCGTCTTCGAGGGCCGGCCGACCAGCATCACCGTTTCGATCGGCATGTTCACCCTCGGCGAGACCACCCTCGACGGCCCCTCCGCCCTCGCCGCCGCCGACGCCGCCCGTTTCGCCGCCCATCAGCGCGGCGGCAACCGGGTGCACGAGTACCGGCCGGGCGACGACGCCATCGCCCGCCGCGTCGGTGAGCTGCAGTGGATCCAGGAGATCCAGCGCGCCTTCGAAGACGAGCGCTTCCGTATCTACGGCCAGCGCATCGTGCCCCTGCATGCGGGCGTCGCCATCGAGCCGATGGTCGAGCTGTTCCTGCGCATGCTCAACGAGCGTGGCGAGCCGGTGCCGACGGCGGCGTTCATCGCTGCCGCCGAGCGCTACCGCACGATCGCGTCGATCGACCGCTGGGTGGTGCGCGAGAGCCTCGCCCGCCTCGCCGCGAGCCCCGGCCCGACCCCGGTCTTTTCGGTCAACCTGTCGGGGCACTCGCTGGGGGACGAGGCTTTCCTCGAGCACGTGCTGGCCGGCATCGAAGGCGCCGGAATCGATCCGCACCGGCTCTGCTTCGAGATTACCGAAACGGCGGCGATCGCCAACCTGTCGGCGGCGCTGCGCTTCATGTCGGCGCTGCGCGGGCTCGGCTGCCGCTTCGTCCTCGACGACTTCGGCACCGGCTTCTCGTCGTTCGCCTACCTGAAGAACCTGCCGGTCGACTTCCTCAAGATCGACGCCTCGTTCACCCATCAGCTCGCTGCGGATCCGATCCAGCGCGCCCTGGTCGAGTCGATCCAGCAGATCGGCAGCGTGCTCGGCATGCGCACCATCGCCGAGGGGATCGAGGACGAGGAGACCCTCGCGGTGGTGCGCGAGCTGGGCGTCGACTACGGTCAGGGCTTCGCCCTGCACCGCCCGGCGCCGATCTCCGAAGTGCTCTGAGCCGGCGGCCTCAGAGGCGCGGGCCGGCGGCGCGGATCTCGTCGCTGACGCCCGACTCGTAGGCGCGGAAATTGTCGGCGAACATGCCGGCCAGCCGGCGGGCGGCCGCCTCCCAGGCAGCGCGATCGGACCAGCTCTCCCAGGGCCGCAGCACTTCGCCCGGGACGCCGTCGACGACGCGCGGAATCCGCAGCCCGAAGACCGGATCCGGGTCACCGGGCACGCCGGTGAGCTCGCCCGACAGCGCGGCGCTCACCAGGCGGCGGGTCTGCGCCAGCTTCATGCGCGACCCGACGCCGTGGCCGCCGCCGGTCCAGCCGGTGTTGACCAGCCAGACGCGGGCACCGTGCCGCTCGAGCTTCTCGCCGAGCATGCCGGCGTAGGCGCCCGGGTGCAGGGGCAGGAAGGGGCCGCCGAAACAGGGCGAGAACGTCGCCGTCGGCTCGCTGATCCCCCGCTCGGTGCCGGCGACCTTTGCCGTGTAGCCGGAGAGGAAGTGGTACATCGCCTGCGCCGGGGAGAGTACGGCGAGCGGCGGCAGGACGCCGAATGCGTCGCAGGTCAGGAAGAGAACGTCCCGCGGGTGGCCGGCCACTCCGGTGGGATCGGAGTTGCGCAAGTGAGTGATCGGGTAGCTCGAGCGGGTGTTCTCGGTCAGCCGCGCGCTGTCGAGGTCGAGCCGTCGCGTCTGCGCGTCGTGATCGACGTTTTCGAGAATGGTGCCGAAGCGGTGCGAGGCTTCCCAGATGTCCGGCTCGCCCTCGCGCGACAGTCGGATGACCTTGGCGTAGCAGCCGCCCTCGATGTTGAACACTCCGTCGTCGCTCCAGGCGTGCTCGTCGTCGCCGATCAAGGTGCGCTCCGGGTTCGCCGACAGCGTCGTCTTGCCGGTTCCCGAAAGACCGAAGAACAGCGCCACGTCGTCGCGGTCGCGGCCGTAGTTGGCGCTGCAGTGCATCGACAGCACCCCGCGGCGCGGCAGCAGGTAGTTCATCACGCTGAAGACCGACTTCTTGATCTCGCCGGCGTACTCGGTGCCGCCGATCAGCACCATGCTGGCGGCGAAGTTGAGCAGGATGAAGGTCGAGCTTTGCGTCCCGTCGACCGCCGGATCGGCCCGGAAGCTCATCGCGTCGAGGACGAGGAATTCCGGCTCGAAGTCGCGCAGCCTGGCGGGGTCCTCCTCGCGCACGAACATGTTGCGCGCGAACAGGGACTGCCAGGCCTGTTCGGTGATCACCCGCACCCGCAGCCGGTGGCGCGGGTCGGCGCCGGCGTAGCCGTCGAAGACGAAGAGCTCGCGGCCGGCTAGGTGCTGGCGAACCTTGCCGAGCAGCCGGTCGAAGACCGCTTCCGAGACCGGCCGGTTGACCTTGCCCCACCAGAGGTGGTCCTTCGAGGAGGCCTCCTCGACCAGGAACTTGTCGTTCGGCGAGCGGCCGGTGAACTCTCCGGTGGCACACAGCAGAGCGCCTTCGTTGGCGAGCCGGGCCTCGCCCCGCCGCAACGCCTGCTCGACCAGCTCGGCCGGCGTCAGGTTCCAGTGAACGGTGGCCGCGCCGGTGATCCCGTGACGCTCGACGCCGTGTCTGCTGATTGCCGGACCGCGGTTCTCCATGATCTCGAACACCTCGAAAAGGGAGTCGGACCGGGGTCCGACGGGTCTGTGACGATTCCGAAGGGCCTGGCCGGGCCGGCCGAGGAGGGCGATTCTATCCCGGAGCCCGCGCCGCGGGGCGGCTCGACCCACCTCTCCGACCCTTGCCTCCTCCCGGCCAAAGGTGGAACACTTCCTCGCGGTTCCGCAGGACGGAAACCACACCCCAAAATCATGCCCCAGCGTACCCAGGAGAGGGATCCCGCGCCATGAGCGGAGAGATCAAGTTCTTCGATCAGGTCAATGCCCATTTCGACCGGGCGGCGGCCTACACGAAACACCCCAAGGGCCTGCTCGAACAGATCCGCGAGTGCAACAGCGTCTACCGGATGGCCTTCCCGATCGAGAAGGACGACGGCTCGATCGAGGTGATACTCGCCTGGCGCGCCGAGCATTCGCAGCACAAGCTGCCGACCAAGGGCGGCATCCGCTACGACTGGCGGGTCAACGAGGACGAGGTCAAGGCGCTTTCGGCGCTGATGACCTACAAGTGCGCCATGGTCGACGTGCCCTTCGGCGGCGCCAAGGGCGGCGTGCGGATCGACCGGCGCAAGTATTCGGAGTCCGAGCTCGAGAGGATCACCCGGCGTTATACCTACGAGCTCTTCCGCAAGGGCTTCATCGGTCCGGCGGTGGACGTGCCGGCGCCCGACTACGGCACCGGCCCGAAGGAGATGTCCTGGATCGCCGACACCTACCAGGCGCTCACCCAGGAGGACGTCAACGGCCTCGGCTGCGTCACCGGCAAGCCGATCGCCCAGGGGGGCGTGCGGGGGCGCAAGGAGGCCACCGGCCGTGGCGTCTACTTCGGCACGCGCGAAGCCTGCTCGCACGCCGGCGACATGGCCAAGCTCGGCCTCTCCACCGGCATCGAGGGCAAGACCGTCGTCATCCAGGGGCTCGGCAACGTCGGCTATTACGCCGCGAAGTTCTTCTCCGAGGCGGGTGCCAGGCTGGTCGGTCTCGCCGAGTACGAGGGAGCGATCCACGATCCGAACGGCCTCGACATCGAGAAGGTGATGGCGCATCGGGCCGAGACGAAGTCGATCCTCGACTTCCCCGGCGCGAAGAACCTGGCGAAGACCTCCGACGCGCTCGAGCTCGAGTGCGACATCCTGATCCCGGCGGCGCTCGAGAACCAGATCACCGAGGAGAACTGCGACCGCGTTCGCGCCAAGATCGTCGGCGAGGCGGCCAACGGGCCCACCACTGCCGCGGCGAGCGAGCGGCTCTATCAGCGCGGCATCATGGTCATCCCCGACATGTATCTGAACGCCGGCGGCGTGACGGTCTCCTACTTCGAGTGGCTCAAGAACCTCTCGCACGTCCGCTTCGGCCGCATGGAGAAGCGTTTCGAGGAGCGCGCCTACCGCAAGCTCCTGCAGGCGGTCCAGAACATGACCGGCAAGACGTTGACCGAGGACGAAATCCGCGGCTTCGCCTCCGGTCCGTCGGAGGAGGATCTCGTCAACTCCGGACTCGAGGAGACGATGGTCACCTCCTACGAGCGCATCCGCGAGAAGCGCGCCGAGCACGGAGATCGTCCCGACCTGCGCACGGCGGCTTTCATCGTCGCCATCGACATGATCGCCGTGACCTACGGCGACCTCGGCATCTTCCCGTAAGGCCCGCAACGCCCCGCCGCCGCGCCGGCGCGCCCGGCGGCGGGGCGCCCTCCTGGCTGGTCCTTCCTGAACGCCGCTCGCCGGGGTTGACAGCTCCGGCCGGGGGGCGCAAACTCGCCCCGTTTTCCCGCCGGGTCACGCCCGGAGAGGAGGTGGTCCAGAGATGTCGAGCGGCAAACCTGGCTTCGTGGAGGTGGCGTCCTCCTAGCCGGACCACCGGGGGCGACGTAACCGGCCGCGGGTGGCCCCAGCGAGGGAACAGCCCAACGCCACCGACACGAAACCCCGAGGCCCCGGAGCGCCCAGGCGTTCCGGGGCCTCTTTTCAGCTCTTCTTCTTCAGCCTTTCGACCAGCGCCCGCAGGGCGCCCTGGGTCTCGGGCGAGAACCAGTCCTCGACGAAAGCCTCCCAGGTGGCCCGCTCCTCGCGCGCGAAGCTCTCGGCGAGGTCGCGGCGCGCCAGGGCCCGGGTGGCCGACATGGCTCGCGGCGGCAGGGCGAGCAGATCGCGCGCCCTCGCCAGCGCCCGCTCGACGACCGCCTCCGGCGGCGCCAGCTCGTCGATCAGCCCGAGGCGCAGCGCCTCGGCGCCGCCGATCAGCGCGCCGGCGACCGCCAGCTTCTCGGCCGCCGCCGGGCCTACCAGCCGCGACAGGGTCGAATGGATGACCCGCGGCAGCGGCAACCCCACCGCGACCTCGTTGAGGCCGATGCGGAAATCTCCTTCGGCCATCACCCGGTAGTCGCAGTGGATGGCGAGCACCGCGCCGCCGGCCGGCGAGTGCCCCGTGATCGCGGCGATCACCGGCACGCGCGAGGTGGCGATCGAGCGCAGCAGCGCCAGCAGGTCACCGAGGAACGCCTCCATCTCCGGCCGACCGAGGCCGAGCAGAACCGGTACGTCGAGCCCGGCGGAGAACATCTTCGGTCCGCCCGAGAGCACCAGGGCGCGCACGCCCGCCTCCGGCGCACCCTCCACCGCCCGGATCAACTCCCCGACCAGTGCCGCGTCGAGCGCATTGGCCGGCGGCCTCGCCAGTCGCAGTTCGCGGATGCCGCCTTCGTGTGGGTGAATTTCGAGCATGCCGGGATGCTAGCCGAAGCGGCGCCGCCCCGAAGAACGAAACCCCGGCCGGGGCCGGGGTTTCGCAAGTGGAGGGCTGGCTCCTGGGGAGGGATTTGAACCCCCGACCAATCGGTTAACAGCCGATCGCTCTACCACTGAGCTACCCAGGAAGGGATGCACCCCGGGGGGCGCGAAGGAGAATCCTAGGCGAGCCGTCCGCCGCGAGTCAAACCTCGGCGCCTCACAGCGAGGTGTCGAGAAACGGCTTGAGCTTGCCGGCGCGGGTCGGGTGGCGCAGCTTGCGCAGCGCCTTCGATTCGATCTGCCGGATGCGCTCGCGGGTGACGTTGTGCAGCCGGCCGACCTCTTCGAGCGTGTGCTCGGTGCCGTCGGCGAGGCCGAAGCGCTTGGCGAGCACCTCCTCCTCGCGCGGCGTGAGGGTCTTCATCACTCGCCGCACCTCGTCGCGGCGTGACGCCGAAACCACCGACTCGAGCGGCGAGATGGCGCTCTTGTCCTCGATGAAGTCCCCGAGGTGGGAATCCTCCTCCTCGCCGATCGGCGTTTCGAGGCTGATCGGTTCCTGGGCGATCTTCATGATCTTGCGCACCTTGTTGGCCGGCAGGTCCATCCGCTCGCCGATCTCCTCGGCGGTGGGCTCGCGGCCGAGCTCCTGGACGAGCGAGCGGCTGGTGCGCGTCAGCTTGTTGATCGTCTCGATCATGTGAACCGGAATGCGGATGGTGCGCGCCTGGTCGGCAATGGCGCGGGTGATCGCCTGGCGGATCCACCACGTCGCGTAGGTCGAGAACTTGTAGCCTTTGCGGAAATCGAACTTCTCGACCGCGCGGATGAGCCCGATGTTGCCCTCCTGAATGAGGTCGAGGAAGCTCATGTTGCGCCCGGTGTAGCGCTTGGCGATGCTGACCACCAGGCGCAGGTTGGCCTCGGTCAGCTTCTGCTTCGCCTCGTGGTCGCTCTGCTCGATCCGCCGGGCCAGTTCGAGCTCTTCTTCCTGGGTCAGCAGCGGCACCCGGCCGATGTCGCGGAGGTACATGCGCACCGGGTCGTCGAGCGGCACGCCCTCGCCGAGGTCGAACCGCTCGGCCAGCCGGTCGTCCTCGTCCTCGTCCTGGTCGGGCGCGGCGGTGGTTTCGCTGCTGGCCTCCTCGGTCTGGTCCTCCTCGTCGTCGTCGCCGATATCGATGCCGAGGCCTTCGAGGTACTTGACCACCTGGTCGAAGTCCTTCTCGGCATCGAGC
>JAIOJQ010000008.1 GCA_019911865.1 Thermoanaerobaculia bacterium | reverse complement strand
TCGGCGCTGATCGCGATCTACGGGGTTCTCGCCACCGGCCCGCAGATGGGGCTGCAGGAGAAGGTCGCCACTGCCGCCTCCGCCATCATCGGATCGATCACCTTCTTCGGCAGCTACGTCGCCTTCGGCAAGCTCGCCGAGTTCCTCGCCGTCAAGTGGAAGCTCAAGCCCTGGCAGTCCGCGATCAAGTACGGCTTCTCCGCGGTGACCGCGCTCGGCGGGCTCGCCTACGCGGTGCCGATCGCCTTCCTCGACGAGTCGGCCACCGGACGCGACCGCCTTCTGGCCGGCCTCGCCGGCCTCGCCTTCGTGGTTGCCGGCGCCCTCCTGCTGCTCCGCAAGGACCGCTTCCCGGGGATGAACGCGCTGAAGTGGCTCGCCGCCGCCGCGGCGGTCGCGCTCGGCGCGTGGCTGGTGATCGATCCGTCGAACCTGCCGCTCTACTGGCTGCTGACGGGCGTCGCGGCGATCGTCGGAGTGCTGCTGACGATCTCGATCGGCGGCGAGGCCGGGATGCCGTTCCCGTCGCCCTCGCTCTCCCCTTACCAGGAGGCGGACGCATCGTTGCAGGTTCGAGTGGCCGAGATGCTCGCCCTCGATCGCGGGCGCGCCGGCGAGATCGCCGCGGTGGTGGCGACCCCGCGCGCCCTCTTCCGGCGGCTGCCCGACCCGGCGTCGATCGAGCGCCTCGAGCTGGCGCGCGGCGCGCAGCTCGACACCGAAGAGCTGGCTCTGCGGCTGGCCGGCCTCGGCTTCCGGCGCGTCGACCTGGTGGCCGAGGTGGGGGACTTCGCGGTACGCGGCGGCGTCTTCGACCTCTGGCCGCCGGGAGAAGAGGAGCCGGTGCGACTCGACCTGTTCGGCAGCGAGATCGAGAGCCTGCGCCGCTTCGACGCCGCCTCGCAGCGCTCGCAGGGGGATCTCGAACGCCTGCTCGTCCGTCCGCTGGCGCTCTTCCCGGCCGGCGGCGAGGCGGCCCGGCGCCTCGCTTCGGTGCTGCGGCCGCTGGTCGACGACGACAGCGAGCTCGAGACGGTCGAGAACCTGAATGCGCTCGCCGGCGGCCACGGTTTCCCGGGCTGGGAGAACTTCCTGCCCCTGGCGGCGGCGCGGACCCACACCCTCGCCGAGGCGCTCGGCGAGCCGTTCGTCGTCGCCTTCGATCCGCCGTCGATCGGCGCCGAGATCGAGCGCCACGCCACTCGCCTGGAGGCCGAGTACGCGGCGCGCCGCGAACACGGCCGGTTCGCCGTCGAGCCCGACCTGCTCGAGCACCCACCCGCGGCGGTGCGCGCGCTGGTCGACGGCGCGCGGCTGGTGGTCGACCCGCTGGTCGGCACCGGCGCGGTCGATTTCGGCGGCACGGCGACCGACCTCTTCCACGGCCAGCTGCCGCGCCTGACCGCCGACGTCGCGGCGGCGCGCCAGCGCGGCGACCGCGTGTTGCTGGTGGCGGCGCGGGAACGCTTCGCGTCGCTCGAGGAGCTGCTCGACGGGCGCGGCATCGCGGTCGGTCCTTCCGGCGTCGAGCTCGTCGAGGGGGAGCTCGAGCGCGGCTTCCGCCTTCCCGCTGCCGGGGTGACGGTCTACGGCGAACCGCAGTTGCTGGCGCGCCCGTCGGCCACCGGCGCCCGGCGCACCCGCAAGGGACTCGGCCCGTTCGTTGCCGGGCTGCGCGACCTCAAAGTGGGCGACTACGTGGTGCACGCCGACCACGGGATCGGCCAGTTCGCCGGCCTGCGCTCGGTGTCGGCCGGTGGCGGCGAGGAGAACCTGCCGCCCACGCTGCGCGGCGTGGCAACGGCGCCGCCGGTCGACAGCGAGGTGCTCGAGATCGTCTACTCCGGCAGCCGCCGCCTGCTGGTGCCGATCGACCGCCTGCACCTGGTGCAGAAGTACAGCGGCCTCGAGGGACTCTCGCCCCGCCTCGACCAGCTCGGCGGCTCGTCGTGGAATCGCACCAAGACGCGCGTTCGCAAGGCGCTGCGCGACATGGCCGACGAGCTGCTGCGCCTCTATGCGGAGCGCCAGCTGGCGCGGGCGCCGATCCTCGCCGGGGACACCGACCTCGAGCGCCAGTTCGCCGCCGCCTTTCCCTACGAAGAGACTCCCGACCAGGTCGAGGCGATCGCCACCATCCACGAGGATCTCGCGCAGGCAAGGCCGATGGATCGGCTGCTGTGCGGCGACGTCGGCTTCGGCAAGACCGAAGTCGCCATGCGCGCCGCCTTCCGCGCCGTCGACAGCGGCTACCAGGTGGTCGTGCTGGCGCCCACCACGGTGCTCGCCGACCAGCACCTCGAGACCTTCCAGAAACGGTTCGACGGCTTCGCGGTCCAGGTCGAGCGGATCTCGCGACTGCGCACCGGGCGCGACCTCGCCGACCTGCGCGAGCGCATCGCGGCAGGGAAGGTCGACATCGTGATCGGAACTCATCGCGTGCTGTCGCAGGACATCGCGTTCGCCCGCCTCGGCCTGGTCGTCGTCGACGAGGAGCAGCGCTTCGGCGTGGCGCAGAAGGAACGCCTCAAGCAGATCCGCAAGGACGTCCACGTGCTGTCGATGTCGGCGACGCCGCTGCCGCGCACCCTGCAGCTGTCGCTCGGCGGCCTGCGCGACATGGTCGTCATCGAGACGCCGCCGAAGGACCGCATGGCAGTGGAGACGGCGGTGCTGCCGTACTCCGAGGAGCTGGTCCGCGAGGCGATCGAATTCGAGCTCGGGCGCGGCGGGCAGGTCTACTACGTCTACAACCGGGTCGAATCGATCGACGAGGTCGCCGCGCGGCTGCGCGAGATGATGCCCGGCCTGCGGGTGATCGTCGGCCACGGGCAGCTCGACGAGCGCGAGCTGTGGCGGCGCATGCACGCCTTCATCGCCCGCGAATACGACCTGCTGCTCGCCACCACGATCATCGAGAACGGCATCGACATCCCGACGGTCAACACGATGCTCGTCCACCGCGCCGACCGCTTCGGCCTGGCGCAGCTCTACCAGCTGCGCGGCCGGGTCGGGCGCAGCCACGAGCTCGGCTACTGCTACCTGCTGGTGCCCTCGGATCGGGCTCTGTCGGAGGATGCCCGCCTGCGCCTCGAGGCGCTGCGCGAGTTCACCGAGCTGGGTGCCGGCTTCCGCATCGCGGCCCGCGATCTCGAGATCCGCGGCGCCGGAAACCTGCTCGGCGCCGAGCAGAGCGGTCACATCGCGGAGCTCGGCATCGAAACCTATCTGCGGATGCTCGAGGAGACGGTGCGCGAGCTCAAGGGGGAGGCGGTCGAGGAGGGACCCTCGGCGACGCTCGATCTGCCGGTGCCGATGTCGATCCCGCGCAGTTACGTGGCGGACGAGAATCTGCGCATGGAGATCTACCGCAAGCTGGCCGCCGCGGAAACGCCGCGCGAGGAGCTGCTCGCCGAGCTGACCGACCGCTTCGGCCGCCCGCCGGCGGCGGTCGGCATGCTGCTCGACGTGGCGGCGCTCAAGCGCGAGGCCGAGTCGCTGCGTGTCCAGTCGGTGACCGTCGCGGCCGGCAAGCTGACGCTGCGGTTGAGGCGGGACGCGCGGGTCGACGTCGACCGGCTGATCCGTCTGGTTTCGACCCGGCCCGGAGCGAGTTTTTCGCCGTCGGGAGTGCTCACCGTCGAACTGCCGCGCGGCACCCCGGTGATCGACGTCGCGCGCGCGCTGCTGGCGGAGCTCGCCGCGTGAGCGTCCGCCGCGCTGGCGGGGCGCTGCTCGTTCTCCTGGGCGTCTTCGGCTGCGAGGCCAAAGCGCCGCCGCCGGGACCCGGCGTGGTGGCGCGGATGGGCGGCGTCGACCTGCGGCTCGACCAGTTCGAGGCGCATCTCGACCGCGCCCTCGCCGAGCGCGAAGAGACGCTCAACAGCGAGGCGCTGTCGCGCCTCTTCGATCAGTTCCTCACCGAAACCCTGCTCACCCGGCTGGCCGTCGACCGCGCGCTGGTGCCGGCCGGCGTCGGGGCCGCCGAGGCCGCCGACGCGCTGCTCGGCAGCGAGCCGGTCGGCACGCCGGGCGAAGCCGAGCTGCAGGCCTGGTTCGAGGCGCACCGCGAGGAGCTGCGCCGTCCGGAGCGGGTGGAGCTGGCGCAGATCCTGACCAGCGACCGGATCACCGCCGAGCGGGCTCGCCGCGAGGTCGCCGCCGGCGCCGACTTCACGGAGGTGGCGCGGCGGCTGTCGGAAGATCCGGCGGCCGACACCGGCGGGCAGCACGGCGTCTTCGCACGCGAGGACCTGCCGACCGCCTTTGCCGACATCGTCTTCCAGCTTCCGGAGGGGGGCCTTTCGGAGGTCATCGCCGCCGACTACGGGTTTCACGTCTTCCGCGTGCTGCGTCGATTCCCGGCCGCGGAACCGACGGCGGCCGCGGTTCGCCAGGAGGCGATGGCGCGGCTGCGCGCCGAACGGGCCGACGCGGCGCTCGCGCGGCTCGTCGGGGAGGCGCGAAGCCGCTATGCTGTCGAAGTGTTCGACCGCAGCCTTCCCTTCGCCTACCGCGGCGACTTTCCCACCTCGAGGCCTTATGAGAAACGCTGACCGTTCCGCCGCCGTCCTGCTGCTCGCCGGCGCCCTCGCCGCCGCCGCGCCGCTCGTCGCGCAGGAGGCCGCCGCCCCCGAGCTGGTCAATCGCATCGTGCTGCGGGTCGATGACGAGATCGCGACCCTGTCGGACTGGAAAGAACGCACCGCGACGCGCATCGAGCAGATCGGCAGCGTCGAGGGGATGTCGCTCGACGAGCGCCGGCGTCTGGTCGCCGACGCCGGGCGTGCGGCGATGAAGGAGACCTTCGACGAGCTGCTGGTGCTGTCGCGCGCCCGCCAGCTCCACCTCGAGGCGACGCCGCCGCAGATCGACCGCGCCATCGACAATGCCAAGCGCAGCTTCGGCATCGACGACGACGAGGCTTTCCGTCGCGCCCTGGTCGACAACGGTTTCTCGGTCGAGAGCTTCCGCGCCCGCATGGCGCGGTCGATCCTCTTCAACCAGGTGCTGGAAATCGAAGTGCAGAGCAAGATCGTCATCGAGGACGAAGAGATCGCGCGCCACTGGCGCAGCCACCAGGAGGAATTCCGCACCCCCGAGCAGCGGCGCGTCGAGGACCTGGTGGTGCGCGAGGACGGTCCGCTCGACGAGTCGGCGCGAGCCGCCCTGGCGGCCGACCTGGCGGCCAGGCTGGTGGCGGGCGCGACGCCCACCGAGGCCATCGCCGGCGCCGCGGCGCCCGAGGGTGCGGTCTCGGCGGTCGATCTCGGCTGGGTCGAGGCCGGCAGCCTGGCGGGCGAGCTCGACGCTCTCGTGCAGCAGCTCGCCGAGGGCGGCGTCAGCGCGCCGGTCGCCGGGCGTGGCGGCCTGCACGTGCTGCGCGTCGCCGAGGTACGGCCCTCCGTCGTGCGGCCGCTCAGCGAGGTGCGCGAGCAGATCGCCGCCGAGCTCTCGCAGGGGCGCTACGAGAAGGCGATGGCCGAGTTCCTCGAGCGCCAGGCGGCGCGCTCCTACATCGTCGAGGACCTGCCGGCCGAGGCGATCGGCTATCGCGCCGCGGTGGTCGGCACCGCGGACCCGCTGTTCGTGCTGATGCGTGGCGCCACCGCCGCGCCGGCGGCGGCTGCCGCGCCGCCGGCCGACGTCAGCGCGCCGCCGGCGCCCTGACGCCTCCTGTCCGGAGAAGTTCCGCCGCGATTGCGCCGATTCGACCGAGGCGAGCGCGGCGTGCTGCGGCCTGGTGGGAAAAAATGGACAAAAGTGGACCAAGCGTCTACACTCGCGCCATTCGCACCCGCTGTGAATCGGGACGACCAGAATGCTGCGCGGAAGCACACTTGCGACCATCGACGACAAGGGCCGCCTCAAGGTCCCGACGGACTTCCGTCGTGCCCTCGAGGATCGCTGGGGCCCGGACTTCTTCGTCACCTCGGTGACGGGGGAGAAGGCGCTCGTTTATCCGCTGGCCGTCTGGGAAGGAATCGAAGCCAAGCTCGCCACGCTGCCGGCGACCGATCCGGTGCGCCAGCGCTTCCTCGAGCGGGTCAGCTACTTCGGCTCGCAGCTGCGGCTCGACGCTCAGGGGCGTCTGCTCATCCAGCCGCTGCTGCGCGAACGCGCCGGCATGACCGGCGAAGTGATCGTCTCGGCGCAGCTCGACCACCTGGAAATCTGGAATCGCGAGCGCTTCGAGAAGCGCCTCGCCGACCAGCCCTTCACCGACGACGACTTCCGCGCGCTCTCCGAGCGCGGGATCTAGGACCGGGAACCCTTGGATGCGCGACACATCCCGGTCCTGCTCGCCGAATCGCTCGCCTGGCTCGCACCGGAGCGCGGCGGCACTTTCCTCGACGCCACGCTCGGCCTCGGCGGTCACGCCGAGGCGCTGCTCGACGCCGCGCCCGCGGCGCGCCTGGTCGGCGCCGACCGCGACCCGCAGGCTCTCGCCCTGGCGGCCGCTCGCCTCGCCCGATTCGCGGACCGGGTGGAGCTGGTCGAGGCCGATTTCGGCCGCCTCGAGGAGCGCGTCGGTCACCGGGCGCCGTTCGCCGGCGTGCTGGCCGACCTCGGCGTCTCCTCGCTGCAACTCGACACCGCCGGGCGCGGCTTCTCCTTCCGTCGCGAAGGACCGCTCGACATGCGCATGGGGCGCGGCGGATCGACCGCCGCAGATCTCGTATCGACTCTCTCGGAGGCCGAATTGACCGACATCTTCCGGCAGTACGGCGAGGAGCCGCAGGCCCGGCGCGTGGCGCGCGCCATCGTCGAGGCGCGGGCCGAAAGGCCGATCGCGACCACCGCGGACCTCGCTGACGTGGTGCGGTCGGCCCGCCGCCCGATGCGCGGCGAGGAACGGATCGATCCGGCGACGCGCGTCTTCCAGGCTCTCCGCATCGCGGTCAACGAGGAGCTCGACCAGCTCTCCGAGCTGCTCGACCAGGCCGTGCGCATGCTCGACCACGACGGCCGGCTGGTGGTCATCTCGTACCACAGCCTCGAGGATCGCGAGGTCAAGAACCGCTTCCGCGACCTGGCGCGCGGCGAGGTCGACCCGATCACCGGCCGCACGCACTCGGAGACCCGCATCCTCGAGGTACTGACCCGCAAGCCGGTGCGCCCCGGGGAAGCGGAGGTCGACGCCAACCCGCGCTCCCGCTCCGCCCGACTGCGCGCCTCCCGGAGGCTCTGAGGCCTTGCCCTCGGCGTACTCCGTCCGCCGGCCGGTCGTCAACGCGTACCTGGTGCGCGAGCGCGACCGGCGCCGGCTGCGCGATCTGCTGCGGGTCGTCGCGGCGGTCGTGCCGCTCGGCCTCGGCCTCGCCGGCTACACCTGGATGCAGCTCGAGACGCTGCGCGTCGCCTACCGGATCGGAGCGCTCGAGCGCCAGGCGCACGAGCTGGCGCAGGTCGAGCGGCAGCTGCGCCTCGAGGCCTCGTACCTCGCCAGCCCCGGGCGACTGTCGGCGCGCGCCCACGAGGAGCTCGGCCTGGTCGAGCCGGCGGTCGGGCAGGTGATCTTCGTCGAGGAGCTGGGACGGTGAAATCCCGCCTGGTGCTCGTCCTCGTCGTCTTCGGCGCCTGGGGGCTGCTGATCGCCGGCCGGCTGTGGAGCCTGCAGGTGGCCCGCCACGACGAGTTCGTGCGCCGCGCCGAGCGCCAGCAGCAGCGGGTGATCGAGCTCGACCCGCCGCGCGGCACGATCCTCGACGCTCGCGGCCGCGAGGTCGCGGTGTCGGTCGAGGTCGAGTCCGCCTTCGCGGTGCCGCGCGAGATCGGCGACCTGGCGGCGACCGTCGAGCGGCTGGCGGGCACGCTGGGGCTCGACCGCGGCAAGCTGACCCGCCAGCTGACGCTCGACCGTGAGTTCGTCTGGGTGGCGCGCAAGCTCGACCCGCCGCAGGCACGCGCCGTCAAGGCGCTCGAACTGCCGGGCATCTACTTTCTCGAAGAGTCCAAGCGTTACTACCCGCTGCGCGACACCGCTGCGCACGTGCTCGGTTACGTCGGCACCGACAACCAGGGTCTCGGCGGACTCGAGGCGCGTTACGACCGCTCGGTGGCCGGCAAGCCGGGGCGTCGCACGGTGCTGCGCGACGCGCGGCGTGGCATGGCGTTGCCGCCGGGCCTGCCGTCGGCGGCACCGGTGGCGGGGCACGACCTGCATCTGACGCTCGACGCCGCCATCCAGGCGATCGCCGAGCAGGAGCTCGCCGGCGCGGTCCAGCGACTGCGCGCGCGCAGCGGCAGCGTCGTGTTGCTCGATCCGGCGACCGGCGCGGTGGTCGCGATGGCGTCGTGGCCCGGATTCGACCCCAATCGCTTTCGCGACGCCGACCAGGAGGCGCGGCGCAACCGCGTCGTCCTCGACGCCTACGAGCCGGGCTCGACCTTCAAGATGATCACCGCCGCGGCGGCGCTCGAGCAGGGGCTGGTCCATCCCGACGAGAGTCTCGACTGCGAGATGGGCGGCATCACCCTCGCCGGCGTCCGCATCGCCGACCACAAGCCGTTCGGTCGCCTGACCTTCCGCGAAGTGATCGCGAAGTCGTCGAACGTGTGCACGATCAAGACGGCCCTGCGGGTGGCCAATCGGGACTTCTACGAGACCATCCGCGCCTTCGGCTTCGGCACCCCGACCGGCATCGACCTGCCGGGCGAGAGCCCCGGACTGCTGATGCCGGTCGAGCGCTGGCCGTCGCTCGCCAAGGCCTACATCTCGTTCGGCCAGGGGATCTCGGTGACGCCGCTGCAACTGGCCACCGCCTTCGCCGCGGTGGCCAACGGTGGCCGCCTGCTCGAGCCGTACGTGGTCGAGCGGATCGTCGACGGCGACGTGACGGTGCGCCCGCACCCGGAGCCGGTCGATCGGGGACGGCCGGTATCGCCGCGCACCCTGGCGATCCTGCGCGAGCTGCTCGCCGGTGTCACGGTGGAGGGCGGGACGGGCATGGGAGCGGCGATCGCGGGTTACCCGGTGGCCGGCAAGACGGGCACGGCTCAGAAAGCGGTCCCCGGGCGCGGCTATCTGCCCGATCAGTTCGTCGCCAGCTTCGCCGGCTTCGCGCCGCTCGATCGCCCGGCGCTCGTCGGCGTGGTGGTGATCGACGACCCCCGCGGCACCTACCACGGTGGCGAAGCGGCGGCGCCGGTCTTCGCGGCCATCGTCGGCAAAGCGCTGCTCTACCTGAACGTGCCGCCCGAACGCGAGCGGCCCGAGCGCTGGCCGTTCGAGCCGGAGCCGACCGACGAAGAGGAGCCGCAGCAGTTTGCCGACGCCGCCGGCGAGCCGGAGACGGAGCGGGTCGCGCCGCCGCTTCCCGGCATGGTGCCGGATCTCAGTGGCCGCACCGCGCGGCAGGCGGTGGCGCTGCTTGCCGAGCTCGGCCTGCAGCCGCAGCTCGAGGGGCGGGGCATCGTCGTGGCGCAGCAGCTGCCGCCCGGGTCGCCGCCGCCGCCACCGGGGGCGCTCTTCCGCGTCGACCTCGGCACGCCGGTCCCCGGAGCGATCGCCCGGGCGCGCGACGAGCTCGATACGGGGGCGGGCGGATGAAGCTCTCGCAGCTCGTCAGCGGCCTGGCGGCCGTCTCCGGAGACCTCGGGAAAGACCCCGAGGTCTTCGGCGTTCGACACGACTCGCGTCAGGTGGTCGCGGGCGACCTCTTCGTCACCTGGAAGGGGGAGCATCGCGACGGCGTGGAGTTCGCCGGCGAGGCAATCGGGCGCGGTGCCGTGGCGGTGCTCGCCGACCGCGAGCGGCCGGCCGGCCTCGATCCGGCGGTTCCCTGGCTGGTCGTCGCCGCGCCGCGCTCCCGGCTCGCGGAACTCGGCGCCGCGCTCTACGGCCATCCCGACCGCGCGATGCGGTTGATCGGCGTCACCGGGACCAACGGCAAGTCGACCACCGTCGAGCTGGTGGCGGCGATGCTGGACGCCGCCGGCGTGCGCTGCGGACGCATCGGCACGCTCGGTGCCCGCTTCCCGGGGCTCGATACCGCGGCCATCGAGCGCACGTCTCCCGAGGCCTCCGACACCTACCGGTTGCTCGCCGGGATGCAGACGCTCGGCGCCGGCGCGGCGGCGATCGAGGTCTCCTCGCACGCCCTGGTGCAGGGGCGGGTCGGCGGCCTCGCCTTCGATGTCGGGGTGTTCACCAACCTGACCCGCGACCATCTCGACTTTCACGCCGACCTCGAGGACTACTTCGCCGCCAAGGCGCGGCTGTTCGACCAGCTCAAGCCGACCGGCCGCGCCGTGATCTGCGCCGACGACCCCTTCGGACGGCGCCTGCTCGACCGGCTGCCGCGCGTCCTCTCGTACGGCGGCGCCGCGGCGGCCGACGCGCCACGCCCCGATGTCTCGGCGGCGCGCGCCGACTTCGACCCCGAGGGGATGCGCGGCGAGATCCGCACGCCGCGCGGCGCGCTGGCGTTCCACTCGCCGCTGCTCGGCCGCTACAACCTCGACAACATCCTCGCCGCGGTGGCGGTCGGGGAGGCTCTCGAACTGCCCCACGCGGCGGTCGCCGCCGGCATCGCCGCGACCCGGCCGCTGCCCGGACGGATGGAGCCGGTGCGCGCTGGCCAGTCCTTTCCGGTGCTGATCGACTACGCGCACACCAGTGCGGCCCTCGAAGCGGCGATCCGTTCGCTGCGCGACCTCGCCGGCCGCAAAGTGGTGGTGGTCTTCGGCTGCGGCGGGGACCGCGATCCGGGAAAGCGGCCGCTGATGGGGCGGGTGGCTGGCTCGCTCGCCGACCTGCCGATCGTCACTTCGGACAATCCGCGCAGCGAGGATCCGCTGGCGATCATCGCCGCGGTCGAGGAGGGGTTGCGCGCCTCGGGAAACACCGGCTACCGGGTGGTGCCCGACCGGCGCGAGGCGATCCGCCGCGCCCTCGCCGTGGCGGCACAGGGCAACTGGGCGGTGCTCGTCGCCGGCAAGGGACACGAGAGCGTGCAGATCGTCGGTGACCAGCGCCTGGCCTTCTCGGATCGCGACGAGATCGAGCGGGCGCTGCTCGAGCGGCCGAGCGGCGGGACGGGGGGCTGAGCGGTGCTCTACCACCTCCTGCTGCCGCTGCGCGACGAGTTCGCGATCTTCAACGTGGTGCGCTACATCAGCTTTCGCACCGCCGCGGCGGTGGTCACGGCGCTGATCCTCGCGCTGCTGTTCGGCCCCCGCTTCATCGCCACGCTGCGGCGCCTGTCGGTCGGCCAGAACATCCGCGAGGTCGGCCCGCAGAGCCACCAGGTCAAGGCCGGCACGCCGACGATGGGTGGCCTGCTGATCCTCTTCGCCTGGCTGTTGCCGACGCTGCTGTGGTCGAACCTCACCAACCCGTTCGTCTGGATCGCCGTCGGCGTGACGGTCGGCTTCGGCGCCATCGGCTTCGTCGACGATCTCCTCAAGGTCCGGCGGCGGCGCAACCTCGGGCTGTCGGCGCGCGCCAAGTTCCTCCTTCAGGTGGCGGTGGCGGCGGTCGGCGGTGCGCTGCTGCCGTCGCTGCCCGGCGGCGCCTTCTCGCCGACCCTCGCCTTCCCGTTCTTCAAGGACCTGGTCGTCAACCTCGGCCTGCTCTACGTGCCGTTCGTCGTCTTCGTGCTGGTCGGCTCGTCGAACGCGGTCAACCTGACCGACGGCCTCGACGGCCTGGCGATCGGCGCCGCGGGCGTGGCGGCCGGCACCTACGCGGTCTTCTGCTACGTCGCCGGCAACAAGGTGGTCGCCACCTACCTGCAGGTGCCCTTCGTCTCGGGAGTCGGCGAGGTGACGATCTTCTGCGGCGCGCTGGTCGGCGCGGCGATGGGTTTCCTCTGGTTCAACGCCCACCCGGCCGAGGTCTTCATGGGCGACGTCGGCTCGCTGGCCCTCGGCGGCGGCATCGGCATCGTGGCGGTGATCGCCAAGCAGGAGATCCTGCTCGCCCTGGTCGGCGGCCTGTTCGTCGTCGAGGCGCTCTCGGTGATCCTGCAGGTGGCCTCGTTCAAGCTGCGCGGCAAGCGGATCTTCCGCATGGCGCCGCTGCACCACCATTTCGAGCTGTCCGGCTGGGCGGAGCCGAAGATCATCGCCCGCTTCTGGATCCTCTCCTTCGTCTTCGCGCTGATCGCGCTGTCGACGCTGAAACTGCGATGAGCCCGGTGCCCTTCGATCCCGCGCGGCTCGCCCGCGTTTACGTCCTCGGCCTCGGCCTGTCGGGAACGGCGGCGGCGCGCCTGCTGCTGGCGCGCGGCATCGCGGTGGTGGCCGGCGATCGACGTCCGGCCGCCGAGCTCGACCTCGCGGGGCTGGCGGCGGCCGACCTGGCGCTCGGCAGCGAGCCGGATCGGCTGCCCGACGGCATCGACGCGGTGATCGTCAGCCCGGGCGTCGGCGCCGATCATCCGCTGCTCGCCGCCGCCCGCCGGGACGGCATTCCGGTCGCCGCCGAGGTGGAGCTCGCCGCGGCCTTCGCCCGCGGCACGCTGATCGGCATCACCGGCAGCAACGGCAAGTCGACGACCACCGCGATGACGGGCGCCATGCTGCGCGCCGCCGGCTTCGCCGTCGAGGTGTGCGGCAACATCGGCGTGCCGCTCGCGTCGGTCGCCGAGGGCGCCGATGACCGCTTCCTGGTCGTCGAACTGTCGAGCTTCCAGCTCGAGACGATTCATCGCCTGCGGCCGCGCGCCGCGGCGCTGCTCAATCTCTCGCCGGATCATCTCGACCGCCACGGCAGCCTCGCCGGCTACCTCGAGGCCAAGCGGCGGATCTTCCGCAATCAGACGGCGGAAGACACGGCGGTGCTCAACGCCGACGACCCGGCGATCGCGGCGACGCCGGTCGCCGCTCGCCGGCGCTTCTTCTCGGCGACCGGCGCGGTCGCGGACGGTTGCCGGGTGGTCGCGGACCGCGTGGTGGATCGCGATCCGACGCACGGCGAGAGCGAGCTGTTCGCGGTGGCCGACGTTCCGCTGCCCGGGCCGCACAACCTCGAGAACGCGATGGCGGCGGCGCTGCTGGCGCGCGCGGCGGGAGCGCCGGCGACGGCGATCGGCGCGGCGCTGCGCGACTTCCGCGGCCTGCCGCACCGGCTCGAGCTGGCCGGCGAGCACCGCGGGGTGCGCTTCTACGACGACTCGAAGGGGACCAACGTCGGCGCTACGGCGCGCTCGCTCGAGGGCTTCCCCGACCGCAGCGTGCACGCCATTCTCGGCGGGCGCAACAAGGGGGCCGACCTCGCCGGCTTGCGCGACGTCGCGTCGCGCAAGCTGCGGCGCGCCTACCTGATCGGCGAGTCGGCGGGCGAGCTGGCGGCGGCGCTCAGCGGCGCGGTCGAGACCGTCGAGACGGGCACGCTCGAGGCGGCGGTGGCCGCGGCGGCCGCCGCAGCCACCGCCGGCGAGGTGGTCGTCCTGTCGCCGGCCTGCGCCAGTTTCGACCAGTTCCGCGACTATCGCGATCGCGGCGAGCAGTTCGTGCGATTCGTCGAAGAGGTCACCGGCGGCGTGGCCGCGGGGGGGAGCGATGGCTAAGAAGCTCGCCTTCGACCGCGTGCTGTTCACCGCCATCGTGCTGCTGGTGATGATCGGCCTGGTAATGGTCTATTCGGCCTCGGCGCCGATGTCGCGCGCCCAGGGGCGACCCTTCAACCTCTTCCTCGTCAAGCAGGCCGGCGCGGCGCTGCTCGGCTTCCTCGCCATGGCGGTGATCATGCACGTCGACTACCGGCGGCTGCGGCACGCCGGCGTCGTCTGGGGCCTGCTCGCCGGAGTGGCGGCGCTGCTGGTCCTGGTGCTGTTCGGGCCGGAGCTCAACGCGACGCGGCGCTGGCTGTTCGTCGGCGGCATTTCGGTGCAGCCGGCCGAGCTCGCGAAGCTGGCGCTCGTCCCCTTCGTCGCCTGGCAGATCGACCGCAAGGGGGAGCTGGTCAACTCGCGCGAGCTGCTGCTGCCGGTCGCCCTGATGACCGGCCTGCTCGCCGGCCTCATCGTCCTGCAGCCCGACCTCGGCTCGGCGGTCCTGCTGGTGGCCACCGTCGGCACGCTGCTCTTCCTCGCCGGTCTCGCCTGGCGCTTCCTGCTGGTGGGCGCCGCCGTGGCGGCGCCGCTGCTCTGGTTCCTCGTCATCTCGGTGCCCTATCGCCGGGCGCGCCTGTTCGCCTTCCTCGATCCGGAGAAGGACCCGCTCGGCGCGGGCTTCCAGGCGCTGCAGTCGCTGATCGCCGTCGGTTCGGGCGGCCTGTTCGGGCTGGGGCCGGGCGAGAGCATCCAGAAGCTCTACTTCCTGCCCTATCCGCATTCGGACTTCATCTACGCCATCGTCGCCGAGGAGTTCGGGCTGATCGGCGCCCTGGCGATCGTCGTCCTGTTCTCCGTCGTGCTCTGGCGGGGAGCGCGTGCCGGGCTGCGGGCGCCCGATCCGTTCGGGCGCTTCCTCGCCTGGGGGTTCGCGATTCTCATCGCGCTCCAGGCCTTCCTCAACGTCTCGGTCGCCATTGCGCTGGTGCCGACCAAGGGGATTCCGCTGCCGTTCCTCTCCTACGGCGGATCTTCGATGGTCGTCTCGCTGATCGCCTGTGGCGTCCTGCTCAACGTCTCCCAGCACGGATGAACGATGCGACCGCCGCTCCCTCCGCTGCGCATCCCCGCCACGTGCTGCTGGCCGGTGGCGGGTCGGGCGGGCACGTCTTCCCGGCCCTCGCGGTCGGCCGCGAGCTGGCCCGGCGGGGGTGGCGCGTGAGCTACGCCGGCAACGCGGCGAGCATGGAGGAGCGCCTGGCGACGGCGCACGGCGTGCCGTTCGTTCGCCTGGCGGCGCGACCGGTGGTCGGCCGTGGGCCGCTGG
>JAIOJQ010000144.1 GCA_019911865.1 Thermoanaerobaculia bacterium | reverse complement strand
GCGCTCGATCGCCGCCAGCTGCGCCGCGAAGCCGGGCAGGGCGAACGCCGGCGCCTGGCCGGCGCCGACCAGGTTGAACAGGCGGACGACCGAGGCGCCCGCGGCGAGAGCGATGCGCTCGGCGGCCGCCTTGGTCAGCGCGTACGGGGAGCGCGGCGCCGGCGCGCGCCGCTCGTCGATCGGCTGGTCGTCGTCCGGCACCAGCCCGTAGACCTCGGCGGTCGAGGCGAAGAGGATCCGCCGCCCCGCCGCCGCCGCCGTCACGTGTTCGGTGCCGAGCACGTTGACGTCGAAGTAGTCCGGCATGCGCTTCCACGAGTCGCCGACGTGCGACAGGGCGGCGAGGTGGACGACCAGTTCCGGTTCGGCCGCGGCGACCGCGCCGGCCACCGCCTCGCGGTCGCGCACGTCGACCGAGAGGAAACGGATTCCGGGCGACAGGGGCCCGGGTTCGAGGCAGAGCGCCGTGACCTCGTCACCGCGCCCGGACAGATGCGCGACCAGATGCCGCCCGAGGAATCCCGAGGCGCCGGTGACCAGGACGCGCACCGGTTCTCCTCAGGCGCCGACCGCGGCGCGCCGCGCGGCGAAGCGGCCGCGCCAGTACTCGAGGCTGTCGGCGATCGTCGTCTCGAGCGCGATGCGGGGCTCCCAGCCGGTGGCGGCACGGAATTTCGATGCGTCGCCGAGAAGCACCTCGACGTCCGACGGGCGCAGGCGCGCCGGATCGGTCTCGACTTTCACCTCGACCTTCGACAGCGCCAGTAGCTGGTCGAGCATGGCGCGGATCGTGATGCCACGCCCGGAGGCGATGTTGTAGACCTCGCCCGGCTCGGCGTGATGGACCGCCAGCCAGTAGGCGCGCACCATGTCGCGCACGTCGGTGAAGTCGCGCACCGCGTCGAGATTGCCGACCCGCATGACCGGCTCCTGCGCGCCGGCCTCGATGGCCGCGATCTGGCGGGCGAAGTTCGACATCACGAAGACCTCGCCGCGACGCGGTCCCTCGTGGTTGAAGCCGCGGGTGCGGATGACGCGCAGGCCGTAGCTGCGGAAGTACTGGTAACCGAGAAAGTCCTGGGCCACTTTCGACACCGCGTACGGCGAGAGCGGTCGCAGCGGATTCTCCTCGCGGATCGGCGTCTCGTCGGGCAGCACGAGGCCATACTCCTCCGACGAGCAGGCGATCTGCACCACCGGATCGAGCTTCGCGGCCCGGATCGCCTCGAAGAGGTGGATCTGGCCGATGGCGTTGATGTGGAACGTCTCGGCCGGCGCCACCCAGGAGGTCGGCACGAAGCTCTGCGCCGCGAGGTGGAAAATGGCGTCCGGCCGCGACGCGTCGAGCGCGCGGGCGAGCGCGGTCGGGTCGCCGAGCTCGCACTCCAGCAGGCCGATGCGCCCCTCGAGATGCTCGATGTTCTCCCGCCGGCTGCGCCAGCGGCAGGTACCCCAGACCTCGACCTCCGGGTGCTCGGCGAGCAGGAAGTCGGCCAGGTGAGAACCGGCGAAACCGGTGATTCCGGTGATCAGGACCCTTCTCATCATCTCTCCCCGCTCGTGTTCAGATGCTCGGCGAGCCCCGCCCGCCAGTCTTCGACCCGGCGTCCGGCGAGTCGCTCGAAGCGCTCCACGTCGAGCACCGACCAGGCCGGTCGCGGCGCCGGTCGCGGCACTTCCGCCGTCGTCACCGGCCGTATTTCGACCGTGGTGCCGAGCTGGCGCGCGATCTCGCGCGCGAAGCCGTACCAGGTGACCGTGTCGCGATTCTGGTAATGGACGATCCCGGCCGCCCCGGATTCTCCCAGATCGGCCAGCGCCCGCGCCAGGAAGGGCGCCCAGGTCGGCGCGCCGGTCTGGTCGTCGACCACCCGCAGCGGCTCCGCCCCGGGCGCCATGCGGGCGCGCATCGTGTCGACGAAGTTCGGCCCGCCGGCGCCGAAGATCCAGCTCGTGCGCACCACCAGGGATCCGTCGACCGCGAGGGCGCGACGCTCCCCTTCGAGCTTGGTGGCGCCGTAGACCGATCGCGGTCCGGTCGGGTCGTCCTCGAGGTAGGGCCGGCGCGCCGTGCCGTCGAAGACGTAGTCGGTCGACAGGTGGACGAGCCGGGCGCCGGAGCGCGCGCACGCTTCGGCGAGCAGGCCCGGCGCCACGCCGTTGGCGAGCCGCGCCGCCTCCGGCTCGCTCTCGCAGAGGTCGACCCGGGTGAAGGCCGCGCAGTTGATCACCAGGTCGGGGCGTGCGGCGGCGACCGCGGTGGCCACCGCGGCAGCGTCCGTGACGTCGCAGGCGCCGCGCGACAGTCCCGTCACCGTCCAGCCGCGGCGCTCGGCCTCGGCGAACGTGGCGCGGCCGACGATCCCGGCGGCGCCGAAGACCAGCACCTTCACGTCGCGCTCACTCCTCGTCCGACCCGCCGCTGCTCAGGTCGAGGAAGGTGCCGACGTTCTTGAGATTCAGCATGAACCGGTAGTCGCGGCTCTCGTAGAGGCTCGTGCGCTGCTCGCGCGCCTCGATCACGGCGCTCCAGCACTGCGAGTTCCAGGTCAGGAAGTAGCGCTGCTGCTGCATCTCCGAGTTTTCGATGTCGTAGCTGACCTGGCCGGAGAACTTCAGGCGCCCGGGCACGACGTCGAAGCGCGTGCCGAGGCGGATCTGGTCGGAGGTCGTCGTGTCGAGCTCGGGGTTGAAGCGCGTGAACCAGGTCAGGTCGAGGTAGAGCGGGCCGGCGTTGCCGCGTGCCGACAGCGACCGCGACTCCAGGCGGTCGAACAGGGTCGCCCAGTCGGCCCTCGCCTGCAGTGAGAAGCCGAGCGTCGGGTTGAGCCGCAGGGTGGAGCGGATCGGTCCTTCCGATTTCGTGAGCGAGCCGTCGCGCGAACGCTGGAACGGCTCCTCGTCGTCGAGCGAGTAGGACTGCGCGAGCTCGAAGGAGAGAATCTCGAACGCCCCTCCCTGCTCGGGGTCCGAAGGCTTGGCGAGCACTCGATTGACCAGCGCGAACTCGCCGAAGTTGTTCTCCTCGAACCCGTCGATCTCGTCGAAGCGCAGGACGCTCCTCTGCTCTTCGAAGTCGCCGCTGTAGCGCCAGCGCCAGCGTGGCTCGATCAGGTGCTTGAACTTTCCGAAGCGCCCGACTTCGGCGTCGAAGATGCGCGAGAGCGACGGGCCGATGATGTCGACCGCCGCCTGCGGCACGACGCGGTCGAGCGACTCGCCGCAGGCGAAAGTGCCCGCCTCGACCCGCTGCTCGCCGCAGAAGAGGCCGGCCTGGCCGGTCTCCGGGTCGAGCCGCGAGACCGGCGCCGTGTCGCCCCACCAGGTGGCGCGGCCGCCGGCCGTCATCGCCACCGACAGCCACGGCGCGACGCGCAGCGGGTAGGTGAGCTCGGGCGACACGTCGAACCGTTCCCAGCTCTCGTCGTACAGCCCGTCGCTCTCGGACTCGATCATCGTCGCCGTGGAGTCGACCGAGACGTAGAGGTCACTCTTGCCGAGCTTCAGCTTGTTGACCCGGTAGCTGAGGTCCGGAAGCTGGCGCTGATGGGTGAACCGGCCGCTCGACAGGAAGGTCTGCCGCTCGTCGATCAGCAGGTTGAGGGACTGCGCGCCCCACGAACCGGAGAGAAAAGCGTTCGAGTAGAGGAAGCGCCGCGTGTTCTGGCGCTCGGCGCGCTCGAACTCGCGGAAGAAGTCGTAGTCGGAATAATCCTCGTAATCGACGACGCCACGCAGCCCCCAGGGCAGGTCCGTCGTCTGGTGGTCGAACTCCGCGTGCCACTCTTCGCCGGCGCGATCCGAGTCGCGCAGGAAGTAGATCTCCGCCTCGCCGCGCGTCCCCTCGGACGGCCGGTAGCGCAGCTCGCCGCCGAGGCCGGAAAAGCCCTTGCTGTAGCCGTCGAGGTAGACGGTCGCATCGGCGCTCGGGCCGAAGACCTGGTAGTAGGCGAGGCCGAGGTAGCCGCCGCGCCGGTCGGAGTAGCCGATGCTGGGGATCAGCAGTCCCGAGGCGCGATCGGTACGCGCCGGCCAGAGCATGTAGGGCCAGTAGAGAAGCGGCAGCCGCTTGGCCCTCACCCGCGCGTGGCGCGCCCGGGCGTAGCCGCCGATCTCGACGGCGGCGCGGCTGGTGCGCAGGCTCCAGTCGGGCACCTCGTCCCCCGAGCAGGTCGTGAAGATGCCGTCGCGGATCTCGTACTCGTTCTCGCCGGTCTTGGCCACCACGTCGCCGGAGAAGTAGTAGTCCGGCTCCACGGAGGCGGAGGCGTTCCAGAAAGTGCCCGTCCGGGTGGCGAGGTCGAAGTCGACGCGCGCGGCGCCGATGCGGCGCGGTCCCTGATCGAAGACGACGTCCCCCTCGGCCTCGAGGGTCATGGTCTGACGATGGAAGACCACGCGCTCGGCGCGGAAGGTGACGTCGCGGTACTTCAGCTCGACGTTGCCCTCGAGGATCGCCGTCTCGTCCTCGGTCGTCTCGAGGCGGTCGGCCGCGCCGGAGACCCGGCCGCCCCCCCGCTCGTCGGGAATCGGCAGCTCGAAGGTGATGCGATCGAGGCGTTGCGGCTCCGCCGCGGCTTCGTCGGCGGGCGCTTCGAGTGCCGGCGCCGCCTGCGGTGGCGTCGCTTCGGCGGGGGCGGGGGCCGGAGCCGGCTCGGCCGGCGGAGTTTCCTGGCTCCACGCCGGCCCCGTCGCGAGCACGAGCGCCAGCAGCAGGGCGTGCGCCGGTGCGCTCATCCGGGCAGGCGCTCGACGACGACCGAAGTCGCTTCGCCGCCACCGATGCAGATGCCGGCGCAGCCGTAGCGACCGCCGCGCTCGGCGAGGGCGTCGAGCAGGGTAACCAGGATGCGCGCCCCGGAGGCGCCGATCGGATGGCCGAGGGCCACCGCGCCGCCGCGCACGTTCAGCCGGTCGTCGGGGATGCCGAGCTCACGCGCGCAGGCCATCGCCACGACCGCGAAAGCTTCGTTGATCTCGAACAGGTCGATGTCGCCGACCGCCAGGCCGGCGCGGTCGAGTGCCTTGCGCATCGCCGCAACCGGCGCGGTGGTGAACCAGTCGGGGGCCTGGGCGTGCGAGGCCTGGGCGACGAGCCGGGCGATCGGCCGCAGCCCCCGGCGCGCCGCCTCTTCGGCCGTGCTGAGCACCAGCACCGCAGCGCCATCGTCGATCTTCGAGGCATTGGCCGCCGTCACCGTGCCCGCCTTGTCGAAGGCCGGGCGCAGAGTCGCCATCTTCTCGAGGTCGACCTTGAACGGCTCCTCGTCGCGGTCGATCACCGTGGTCCCCTTGCGGCCCTCGATCTCGACCGGGACGATCTCCCGCGCGAAGGCGCCGGACTCCTGCGCCGCGCGGGCACGCGCGTAGCTGCGCCGCGAGTAGTCGTCCTGCTGCTCGCGGGTGAATTCGTACTTCGCCACGCACAACTCGGCGCAGTTGCCCATGTGCTTGTCGCCGTACGGGTCCCACAGGCCGTCGTGGATCATCGAGTCGACGAACTGGCCGTGGCCGAGCCGCAAGCCGTCGCGCGCCCCGAGGGCGAGATAGGGCGCCCGGCTCATGTTCTCCATGCCGCCCGCGGCGACGATCCGGAAGTCGCCGGCGCGCAGGTCGTTGGCGGCCGACATGACCGCCCGCATCGCCGAGCCGCAGACCTTGTTGAAGGTAATCGCGCCGGTCGACTCCGGGCAGCCGGCGGCGAGCGCCGCCTGGCGGGCGGGGGCCTGGCCGATGCCGGCCGTCAGGACGCAGCCGAGGTAGACCTGCTCGATGTCGGTGGGAGCGAGTCCGGCGCGCTCGATGGCGCCGGCGAGGGCGCGGGCGCCGAGCCGGGGGGCCGGCACGTCGCGAAAGGCCCCCTGGAACGCGCCGATCGCGGTGCGCGCGGCGCTCAGGATGACGACGTCGGACATCGGGATTTCCTCCGGGACTTGCCGTCGGCCCGGGCGCCCGCGAGAATGCCGGACACGGGGCAACGAAACCCGGCGATGCTACCACGCCGGTTCCGCCCCGAACGCCCATGCGGACGCTCGCCATCGACTTCGGAGAGAAACGGATCGGCCTCGCGCTGTCGGACGCCGACGGCCGCTTCGCGCTGCCCTGGAAGGTGCTCGAGCGGCGCAGCGACGAGGCTGCGATCGCCACCCTGACCGGCTGGATCGTCGAGCAGGAGGTGGCCGCGCTGGTGGTCGGCCTGCCCCGCCAGCCGGGGGAGGGGTCGGAGAGTCCGATCCTCGCCCGGGCACGCTCGTTCGGCGACAAGCTCGCCGTCGCGACCGGACTGCCCGTCGAGTGGATCGACGAAGCCTTCACTTCGGCGTCGGCTGCCGAGCGGCTGCGCGAGGCGGGGGTCGATGCCCGGCGAGCGAAGGGCAGGCTCGACGCCGTGGCGGCGCAGATCCTGCTCCAGGAGGCGCTCGACCGCCGTCACGCGAGGCCGCAGCGATGAAACGCTGGCTGCTGCGCCTGGCGGGGCTGCTGGTGCTCGCGGCGGTCGTCGCGGCGGGTGCCGTCCGGCTGGCGCAGCGCGAGCTCGTCCGGCCCCGGCAGTTCACCGCCGTCGACCTCGAGGTGGCCCCCGGCCAGTCGGCGCGGACGGTGCTCGAGCAGCTCGAGCGCGACGGCGTGGTCGGCTCGGCCCTGCTCGCCCGGCTCTGGCTCGGCCGGGTGCGCGGCGACCCGGCGATCCACGCCGGCGAGTACCGCTTCGAGCCGCCGCTGTCGGCCGTCGACGCGATCGAGATGCTGGTGCGCGGCGACGTGGTCACCCACCCGGTGACGATCGTCGAGGGGCTGACCCTGCACGAAACCGCCGCGGCGCTGGCCGCCGCCGGCTTCGGGGACCGGGAGCGCTTCATCGCCGAGTTCAGCGCCCCCGGACGCATCGCCGACCTCGACCCGCAGGCGACTCACCTCGAGGGCTATCTCCAGCCGGACACCTACCGCTTCGCGCGCGGCACCGGCGAAGCGGCGATTGCCGACGCTCTGGTGGCGGCTTTCCGGGCCCGCTTCGAGCGCGAGATCCGCCCCCTGCTCGCCGGCGCGCCGCTCGCCACGCCGCGCGAGCTGGTCATCCTCGCCTCGCTGGTCGAAAAGGAGGCACGGCGCGAGGAGGAACGGCCGCTGATCGCCGCCGTCTACGCCAACCGGCTGGCGCGCGGCATCGGGCTCTACGCCGACCCGACGATCATCTACGGCCTCAAGCTGGAGGGACGCTGGGACGGCAATCTGCGGCGCCGCGACCTCGAGGCCGACTCGCCCTGGAACACCTACCGGGTCGCCGGTCTGCCGCCGGGCCCGATCTGCTCGCCCGGGCTGGCCAGCCTGCGCGCCGCCGCCCGGCCGGCCGAGGTGCCCTGGCTCTACTTCGTCAGCCGCAACGACGGCACTCACGTCTTCTCCGCCACGCTCACCGAGCACAACCGCAACGTGGAGATCTGGCAGCGGCAATACTTCCGCCAGCGCCGCGCCGCCGCGGGCGGCGACGGGCGCGCGCATTGACAGGCAAGCCAGTGACAGTGGAAACTTCCACAGATCGTTCCGGGACCAGGCGAGTCGCGCAGACACGGAGCCAGCCGGGTCGGTTGCGCTTCGCCATGGGGGTGTCATGAACACACGCGACCAGTTCGGCCACTATCTGCTGCTCAAAAAGCTGACCGAGGACGCTTTCGGCGAGACCTTCCGTGCCGGCAAGATCGGGCGCCAGGCGCTGGAGCGAGTCGTGCACCTGCGTGTCTACAACGGGCCGGGGCTCGATCCGGACCGCGTCGCCAAGACGATCCAGGCCCGCGGCGGCCTCGCCCAGCACCTCAAGAGCCCGAACATCGCCAATGCCGTCGACTCCGGGCAGGTGCGCGGCGTCCCTTACGTCGCCTACGACTATCTCTCGGGCCGCACCCTGGCGCAGCTGGCCGAGCAGGCGGTCAAGCGCGGCCAGCCGATCCCGCTCGACCACGCGCTGCTGATTTCCGAACGCATCGCCGCCGGGCTCGCGGTGGCGCAGGAGACGCGCTTCAACGACGAGCGGGTCACTCACGGCATGCTCACCCCCCACCAGGTGATGGTGTCGCACGAGGGCGAACTGCGCCTGACCGGCTTCGAGGCGGCGCCGGCCCTGCGCGCCTCGGCCTCCCATCCGGTGGTCAAGCAGGCGATCGGCCGCTATCTGGCGCCCGAGGCGCTGTCCGGCCAGCCGGCCGGCAAGAACGACGACATCTACTCGCTCGCCGCCATCCTGGTCGAGATGCTGACCGGCCAGCCGGTGCCGGCGATGCCGCCCGCCGGCTTCGGCATGATGATCGACCAGGCCGTGATCGCCGCCGACGGCGGCAACATCCACCCCGATCTCGCCGCCCTGCTCAAGCGCAGCCTGTGCGTGCGCGAGGAGCGGGTCGGCGACGTCGTGGCGTGGCACAAGTCGCTCGCCAAGCTGATGGCCGACGGCCAGTACAACCCGACCACGTTCAATCTCGCCTTCTACCTGCACAGCCTCTTCCGCGACGAAATCGAGCGTGAGACCCAGGAGCTCGAGACCGAACGGACGCAGGCGATCCAGATCCCCGACCAGCCGACCGCCGCCGCGGCGCCGGTTGCCCCCGCGACCGCGGCGCCCGCTCCGAGCCCGGTACGCGACGCCGGTCCGGTGCGCGAGAACACCGACATCCTGCGCGAGCGCTACGGAATCTCCGAGACCAAGGGGGGCAGCAAGAAGACCGGCCTGATCGCCGCGGCCATCGGCGGGGTCGCGGTGCTCGCCGTCGGCGGCTGGTTCCTCTTCGGTCGCGCCAAGCCGGCGCCGGCGCCCGCCGCCGAGCCGCTGCCCACCGCCGAGGAGGTCGCCGCGCCGGTTCCTGCCGAGCCGGCGGGGCCGACGCCGGACGAGATCCAGGCGCAGATCGCCAACATGGTCGCCGAGCAGTCGAAGCAGCTCGAGGCGAGCGTCAAGGCCCAGTACGACGAACAGATGAAGGCGCTGCAGAAGCAGCTCGAGGACGCCCGCCGGGCCGAAACCGAGCGAACCGCGACGGCTCCTGCGACGCCGGCCATGCAGCAGCGAACGGTCGAGACCTTGCCCTCCGCGTCAGCTGCGGCCCGCACCGCGGCGGCGACCCCGACACCGGCCCCGGCGGCCACCCAGCCGGCGACGCAACCGACTTCCCAGCCGGCAGCCCCGGCACCGGCCCCGGCCGCGGCGACGACTCCGCCGACGACCGCCGCGCCGCAGGTGCGTGTCGGTGAGCTGGTGACGCCCGGCCCGGGAGTGGTCCCGCCGCGGGTGACCCGCCAGCCCCCTCTCGCCTACCCGCCGATCGCCCGCCGGATGAAGAAGGAGGCGACAGTCACGGTCAGCGTCCTGGTCGACGAGAACGGCCGCGCCGCCGAGGTCAAGCAGGTCGGCGCCCAGGCCGGCCTCGGCATGGACGAGGCGGCGGTCGACTACGCCCGCAAGTGCACCTACGCGCCGGCGACCAAGAACGGGGTCAAGGTCAAGATGTGGTTCGACCTGCGCGTCGCCTTCACTCTCGGCGGCGGCTGAACCGGCCCGCCGCGCGACGATCGCGCGGACGAAAAAAAGAGAGGCGCCTCGCGGCGCCTCTCTTCGTTCGTGGCGGGACTGCGGGACTGCGGCTTACAGGTCGGCGGCCTTGATCGAGGCGGTCAGCTGCTGGATCACCGGCTTCATCACCTTGTCGAACATCCGGGTGTCGTTGTCGACGCCGCCACCGAAGCCGGCGATCGACAGCTTGAAGTTGGCGTCCTCGCCGCGCGCTTCGTCGGCCCACACGATTTCGCCCGTCTCGGTGTCGATGATGCGGGCGTTCATCGCCGCGGTAAAGGTCTTCTTGCCGGCCGAGAAGCCGACCCGGTAGGCGCCGTGGGCGCCGGTCTCCATGGCGCCGTACTCGGTCACCGCGCCGGTGAGCAGGTAGCGGACACCGAGCAGCTTGCCGGCGCGGGTGGCGCTGGCCGGATCGATGTCGCCCGACAGGGCGAGGTTCTTCTCCTGCATCAGGGCGGCGAGCTGCTCGCGCTCGACGACGCGGAAGCGGCCGGACTTGACCAGCTCGGTGACGAACACGTCCTGCGCCGCTTCGGCGCCGCCGTGGTACCACCACTGGTTGTCGGCCTTGTTCTTGAACTCGAGCACCGCGATGCGCGGCTTGCTCTCCTGGGCTTGGACGACGCCGGATACGGCTAGGGTCGCGACCGCAACGAGGGTCGCAAAGGCGAGACTGCGCTTCATGAGGATTCCTCCCTTAGGGTCCTGCCGATTCTAGGTCAGGTTGGCCCGAACGGTGCGGAGCCGGAAAGCTCCTGGGCGTCGACCACGCAGATCGCCGCCATGTTCACGATGTCGGTCACCTCGACCCCCTTCTGCAAGACGTGGACCGGGCGTGCCATGCCCAGGAGGACCGGTCCCACCGCTTCGGCCCCGGCCAGCCTCCAGATCAGCTTGTAAGCCGTGTTGGCCGACTGCAACTCCGGGAAAATCAGTACGTTGGCCGGTTCCTTGAGCTCCGACCAGGGGTAGTGCTCTTCGAGGATGGAGCCGAGAACCGCGGTATCGGCCTGCATCTCGCCGTCGATGACCAGCCCCGGCTCGCGCTGGCGGGCGATCTCGACCGCCTGACGCACCCGGCGCGCGGCCGGATGCGGGTTGGAACCGAAGTTGGAGAAGGAGAGCATCGCCACCCGCGGGGTGACGTTGAAGCGGCGGGCGAACTCCGCCGTGACGAGGGCGATCTCGGCGAGAGTCTCGGCGTCCGGCTCGATGTTGACCGTCGTGTCGGCGAAGAAGAAGAGGCGGTCCTTGAGGATCAGAACGTAGGCCCCGGCGACACGGCGGATCCCCGGCCGCGTGCCGATGATCTGCAGTGCCGGGCGGATGGTGTCGGGATACTCGAAGGTCAGGCCCGAGATGACGCCGTCCGCGTCGCCGGCGGCGACCATCATGGTGCCGAAGTAGTTGCGCTGCAGCATCAGCTTGGCGGCCTGCTCCCGGGTCACGCCGTCGCGCTTGCGCAGCTCGTGGAGTCGGCGTTGATACTCCTCCTGGCGGGGGGAATTCTCGATGGGGACCACGGTGACGTCCTCCTCCCCGAGGCCGAGCTCGGCGAGCTGGGCGGCGATCCGCTCCGGCCGCGCCAGCAGGATCGGGTGGGCGATTCCCTGGTCGACGAGGATCTTTGCGGCGCGCAGGATCTTCTCGTTCTCCCCCTCCGGGAAGACGATCCGCTTGGGTGCCCGGCGCGCCCGATCGACGACCACCCGCATCAGCTCGAGGCGGCGCGAGACCAGGTGCTCGAGGCGGCGCCGGTACGACTCGACGTCGCCGAGCGGCAAGCGCGCCACCCCGGAGTCGACCGCCGCCAGGGCGACCGCCGGAGCGACCTGGAGCAGGACCCGGTAGTCGAAAGGCTTGGGGATCAGGTATTCGCGGCCGAACTTCAGATGCTCGAGTCCGTAAGCTTTGAGCACCGAGTCGGGCACGTCCTCGCGCGCCAGCGCGGCGAGGGCCCGCGTCGCGGCGAGCTTCATCTCGTCGTTGATGTCGGTGGCGCGCACGTCGAGGGCGCCGCGGAAGATGAACGGGAAGCCGAGCACGTTGTTGACCTGGTTCGGATAGTCGCTGCGGCCGGTCGCCATGATGACGTCCGGCCTGGCCGCCAGCGCCTCGTCGTAGCCGATCTCCGGCACCGGGTTGGCCATCGCGAAGACGATCGGATCGCGCGCCATGCGGCGCAGGTCGTCGGCGGTGACGATCCCCGGCCCCGAGAGGCCGACCAGCACGTCGGCCCCGTCGAGCGCCTCGGCGAGGGTGCGTGCCGCGGTCTCGGCGGCGAACTCGACTTTCTGCGCGTCGTGCTCGCCCGGCCGACCCTTCCAGATCACCCCCTTGCGGTCGCACAGGATGACGTTCTCCTTGCGCAGGCCGAGCATCTGGTAGAGCCGCACGCAGCCGATGGCCGCCGCGCCGGCGCCGGCGAAGACGACCTTCACGTCCTCGATCTTCTTGCCGGTGAGCTCGAGCGCGTTGACCAGCGCCGCGCCGGAGATGATCGCCGTGCCGTGCTGGTCGTCGTG
>JAIOJQ010000143.1 GCA_019911865.1 Thermoanaerobaculia bacterium | reverse complement strand
CTCAAGCGCGCGGCGAGGCGGCTGCGGCGGCTTGGCGGCACGCGGCTGCCGCCGCGCCACGGCCGCTACTGAGCGGCGCGCCGCGATAGGCTCGGGGCGCATGCGCGGCCTCCGCTGTCTGGTCACCGGCGCCACCGGCTTCCTCGGCGGCCACCTGCTCGCCGAGCTGGCCTCGGAAGGGGCCGAGGTGGCCGTCCTGTCGCGCGTCCCGCAGCCGGCGGGGCTGCAGGTGGCGCGCTGGTACCTCGGCGACCTCGAGGACTCGGCCGCCGTCGAGGCGGCCCTCGCCGACGACCGACCGGAGGTCGTCTTCCACCTCGCCAGCTTCGTAACCGGCCGGCGCGAGCTCGACCTGGTACTGCCGACCTTTCGCGCCAACCTCTCGTCGAGCGTCCACCTGCTCGCCGCGGCGACCCGCGCCGGATGCCGGCGCATCGTGCTCGCCGGCTCGATGGAGGAGCCCGAGCCCGGGGTGGCGCCGCCCTCGCCGTACGCCGCAGCCAAGGCCGCCTCGTCGCTTTACGCCGCCTTCTTCCACGCCGCCTACGGCGCGCCGGTAGTCACGGCGCGGATCTTCATGACGTACGGCCCCGGGCAGCGCGACCGCGCCAAGGTGATCCCGGCGTCGATCCTCGCGGCGCTCGGCGGCCATCCGCCGCACATCTCTTCGGGCGCCCGCCCGGTCGACTGGATCTACGCCGGCGACGTGGCGCGCGGCCTGGTGGCGCTCGCCGTCGCCCCCGACCTCGAGGGGGCGACGCTCGACCTCGGCTCGGGGGAGCTGGTCACCGTGCGCGAGGTCGTCGAGCGCATCTGCCGCGCCACCGGTGCGCCGCCGCCGGTCGTCGGCGCGCTGCCCGACCGGCCGCTCGAAGCGGTGCGGCGCGCCGACGTCGCGGCAACCTTCGCGCGCTGCGGCTGGCGGCCGCAGGTCGACCTCGACAGCGGCCTGGCGCGGACGATCGACTTCTACCGCGACGAGGCCGGAAGGAAGGGCTGAGATGGGCATTCCGCGCGGCACCATCCGCCTGCTGCTCGACGAGGCGAAGCGGCGCCCCTTCTCCGGCTCGGTGCTCGAGCTCGGCCGCATGTCGGTCTTCGCCACCGACGCCGAGCTCGGCCGCTGGGCGCGCGAGCAGCAGGTCGAACTGGCGCCGCTCGCGCGCGTCGAGCTGTCGCACGACCCGCGCCTGGCCGCCCTCGGCTGCCTGTCGGACGTCTCGTTCTTTCGCCGCCTCGGCTTCTCCGACGTGGTGACGCTCGACTTCTCCGACTGGGAGAAGCCCGACCTGGTCTGGGACCTCAACCGGCCGGTACCCGCCGAATGGCACGGTCGCCACGACTGCGTCTTCGAGTCGGGGACGATCCAGCACGTCTTCCACCTGCCCAACGTGCTGCTCAACATGCACGACCTGCTCAAGCCCGGCGGCCGGGTAATCCATGGCCAGGCGCCGTCGCACAACCACGTCGACCACGGCTTCGTGATGTTCTCGCCGACCTTCTTCCACGACTACTGGTCGGAGAACGGCTACTCGATCGACGCGGCGTACTGGTTCGAATTCGAGCCCCACTGGTACCGCTCCTGCTTCGCCTCGCCGCGGTGGAAGATCCGCCGCTACCGGCCCGGCTCGCTCGACCACCTCGCATACGGCGGCTTCGGGCGCAGCCAGGTCTCGCTCTTCTTCGTCGCCGGCCGCGCCGCGGAGGCGCGGCGCGGCGTGGTGCCGCAGCAGAGCTACTACCGGCGCTTCTGGAGCGACGAGGCGGGCGAGCGCATGGACGCCGGGGCGCAGGCCGAACGCTCCCGCCGCGGCGGCCGGCTCGAGCGCTTCGAGGCCGGCCTCTCCGGGCGGCCGCGGCTCGACCGGCTCTGGCGCGC
>JAIOJQ010000142.1 GCA_019911865.1 Thermoanaerobaculia bacterium | reverse complement strand
ATCTTGGCCTTGGAGGCCGGGATCACCATGTCGTCCTTGCCGAACGAGATGCCGGCACGGGCGGCGTGCTTGAAGCCGAGGTCCATGATCCGGTCGCAGAAGATGACCGTCTCCTTCTGGCCGCAGCCGCGATAGACCGTGTCGATCATCTTGGAGATCATCTTCTTGGTCATCAGCTGGTTGGCCGTGGCGAAGGGCACGGCACTGCTCTTGGGCAGAAGCTTGCCCAGGATCATGCGGCCGGGCGTGGTCTCCACGATCTCGGTGGTCTCGTTGCCCTCCGCATCGTAGACGCTGACGCGGCCCTTGATCTTGGTGTGCATGGTCACCACGCCGTTGGCCAGCGCGTGCTCGAGTTCACCCATGCTGCCGAAGGCCATGCCCTGCCCCGGTTCACCCTCGTTCATGAGCGAGAGGTGGTACAGGCCAAGCACGATGTCCTGGCTGGGCACGATGATCGGCTGGCCGTTGGCCGGGTGCAGGATGTTGTTGGTCGACATCATCAGCACGCGCGCTTCGAGTTGCGCCTCGAGGCTCAGCGGCACGTGCACGGCCATCTGGTCGCCGTCGAAGTCGGCGTTGAAGGCCGCGCAGACGAGCGGGTGCAGCTGGATCGCCTTGCCCTCGATCAGGGTCGGCTCGAAGGCCTGAATGCCGAGGCGGTGCAGCGTCGGTGCGCGGTTGAGCAGCACCGGGTGCTCGCGGATAACCTCATCGAGGATATCCCAGACCTCGCCCTTCTCCTTCTCGACCAGCTTCTTGGCCTGCTTCACGGTGGCCGCCTGCCCTTGCGCCTGCAGGCGGGCGTAGATGAACGGCTTGAACAGCTCAAGCGCCATTTTCTTCGGCAAGCCACACTGGTGCAGCTTGAGCTCCGGGCCGACCACGATCACCGAGCGCCCCGAATAGTCGACGCGCTTGCCGAGCAGGTTCTGGCGGAAGCGACCCTGCTTGCCCTTCAGCGTGTCGGACAGCGACTTGAGCGGCCGGTTGTTGGTGCCCTTGAGCACGCGGCCGCGGCGACCGTTGTCGAACAGGGCGTCGACCGCCTCCTGGAGCATCCGCTTCTCGTTGCGGACGATGACCTCGGGCGCCCGCAGCTCGAGCAGCTTCTTGAGCCGGTTGTTGCGGTTGATCACCCGGCGGTAGAGGTCGTTGAGGTCGGAGGTGGCGAAACGGCCGCCGTCGAGCGGCACCAGCGGCCGCAGCTCCGGCGGGATGACCGGGATCACGTCGAGAATCATCCACTCCGGCCGGGTGCCGCTGCGCCGGAAGGCGTCGACGACCTTGAGCCGCTTGGCCGCCTTGAGCCGCCGGATCTGGCTGGTCTCGGTGCGCATGACCACCCGCAGCTCCTCGGCCAGCTCGTCGACCTCGATGCGGCGCAGCAGCTCCTTGATCGCCTCGGCGCCCATCTTGGCCAGGAACGAGCCCTCCCCGTACTGGTCGCGCACCTCGCGGTAGCGCTCCTCGGAGATCAGCTCGCCCTCCTTGAGCTCGGTGTCGCCCGGATCGATGACGACGTGACTCTCGAAATAGAGCACCCGCTCGAGGTCGCGCAGCGAGATGTCGAGCAGGTGCCCGATCCGCGACGGCAGGCCCTTGAAGAACCAGACGTGCGAAACCGGACTGGCGAGCTCGATGTGACCCATGCGCTCGCGGCGTACCCGCGACCGGGTAACCTCGACGCCGCACTTGTCGCACACCACGCCGCGGTGCTTCATGCGCTTGTACTTGCCGCACAGGCACTCCCAGTCCGTGATCGGACCGAAGATCTTGGCGCAGAAGAGTCCGTCACGCTCGGGCTTGAACGTGCGGTAGTTGATCGTCTCGGCCTTCGTGACCTCGCCGTGGCTCCACGACCGGATCTTCTCCGGCGACGCCAGCGAGATCTTGATCGCGTTGAAATCCTTCAGTGTCTTGGTCCTGTCGAACATGCGCAACGGTTGCACGCTGATTCCTCCTTCAGACCTTGAGCAGTTCGACGTCGAGACAGAGGCTCTGGAGCTCGCGCTGGAGCACGTTGAAGGACTCGGGCAGACCCGGTTCCTCCGGCACGGCTCCCTTGACGATCGACTCGTAGACCTTGCTGCGGCCTTCGACATCGTCGGACTTGACGGTGAGCAGCTCCTGCAGCGTGTAGGCGGCACCGTAGGCCTCGAGGGCCCAGACCTCCATCTCGCCGAACCGCTGGCCGCCGAACTGCGCCTTGCCGCCCAGCGGCTGCTGGGTGATCAGCGAGTACGGACCGATCGACCGGGCGTGGATCTTGTCGTCGACCAGGTGCGAGAGCTTGAGCATGTAGATGGCGCCGACCGTGACCTTCTGCTCGAACTCGTCGCCGGTCATGCCGTCGAAAAGCGGCGTCTTGCCCGACGAGGGCAAGCCTGCCTCCTTCATCACGGCCTGGAGATCGGCTTCGGTGGCTCCGTCGAAGACCGGCGTGGAGAAGTGAACGCCGAGCACCCGGCCGGCCCAGCCGAGGTGGGTCTCGAGGATCTGGCCGACGTTCATTCGCGACGGCACGCCCAGCGGATTGAGGACGATCTCGACCGGCGTGCCGTCGGGGAGGTACGGCATGTCCTCGATCGGCAGGATGCGCGAGATGACGCCCTTGTTGCCGTGCCGGCCGGCCATCTTGTCGCCGACCTGCAGCTTGCGCTTCATGGCGACGAAGACCTTGACCAGCTTGATCACGCCCGGCGGCAGCTCGTCGCCCTTCTGCAGCAGCTCGATCCGCTCCTTGTTCACCTTGTGCAGGATCTCGATGTAGGAGTCGGTCTTGCGGTAGACGATCTCCACCGCGTCGGTCACCTTCTTCTCGGTGACCGGCAGGCGGAGGACCTCCTGCCGGGTCAACGCCTGCAGCGCCGCCAGGGTGATCCTGCCCCCCTTGTCGAGCAGCACGTCGCCGGAGCGCGACTTGACGGCCGCGGAGACGGTCTTGCCGATCAGCAGGTCGCTGATCTTCTTGTTCCGCTCCTCGGTGAGGATCCGGATCTCGTCCCGCGTGTTCTTCTCCAGGCGGGAGATCTCCAGGTTCTCGGTCTCCTGCTGGCGGATGTCCTTCTCGGTGCCCTTGCGGGAGAAGATCTTGACGTCGACGATCGTCCCCTCGATGCCGGGCGGCACCTTGAGCGACGCGTCACGGACGTCGCCGGCCTTCTCGCCGAAGATCGCCCGCAACAGCTTCTCTTCGGGGGTCAACTGGGTCTCGCCCTTCGGCGTCACCTTGCCGACCAGGATGTCGCCGGCCTTGACCGCCGCTCCGACGCGGACGATTCCCGCCTCGTCGAGGTCCTTGAGGGCCGACTCCGAGACGTTCGGAATGTCGCGAGTGATCTCCTCGGGTCCCAGCTTGGTGTCGCGGGCCTCGATCTCGAACTCTTCGATGTGGATCGAAGTGAAGTAGTCGTCCTTGACCAGCTTCTCCGAGATCAGGATGGCGTCCTCGAAGTTGTACCCGCGCCAGGGCATGAAGGCGACCAGCACGTTTCTGCCGAGCGCCAGCTCGCCGCTGTCGGTCGACGGGCCGTCGGCCAGGACGTCGCCCTTGCGAACCCGCTGGCCCTGGTGGACGAGCGGCTTCTGGCTGATGCAGGTGTTCTGGTTCGAGCGCCGGAACTTGGTCAGCTGGTAGATATCGGCGCCGAACTCCTTCTGCTCGCCGGTCTCGATGTCCTCGCCTTCGACGCGCACGATGATGCGCTCGCCGTCGATCAGGTCGACGACGCCGCCGCGCTTGGCGACGACGACGGCCCCCGAGTCGCGGGCGACCGTGCCCTCGAGGCCGGTGCCGACGATCGGCGCCTCGCTGCGCAGCAGCGGCACCGCCTGGCGCTGCATGTTCGATCCCATCAGGGCGCGGTTGGCGTCGTCGTTCTCGAGGAACGGGATAAGCGCGGCGGCCACCGAAACCAGCTGCTTCGGGCTGATGTCCATGAAATCGACGCGATCCCGCTCGACGGTGACGAAGTCGCCGCCGGCGCGCGCGATCACGCGATCGTTCACCAGGTAGCCCTTCTCGTCGATCTCCGAGTGCTCCGGACGACCCTTGGTGTTGACCTGGGCGATGATGTGCTTCTCTTCTTCCCAGGCCGTGAGGTAGAAGGCCTGCGCCTCGATCTCGACCGGCCGCTTGCCGGCCTTGCGCAGGCGCTCGTTCTCGGCACGAACCTCGTCCTCGACCACGATCTGGCCGAGCCGGAACGGCCCGTCGCCCACCTTGATGACGCGGAAGTGGTTGAGGACGCGGCCGTTCTCGACCTTCTTGTAGGGGCTCTCGATGAACCCGTACTCGTTGATCCGCGCGTAGGTCGCGAGCGACGAAATGAGGCCGATGTTCGGGCCTTCCGGCGTCTCGATCGGGCAGATGCGGCCGTAGTGCGAGGCGTGCACGTCGCGCACCTCGAAGCCGGCCCGCTCGCGCGACAGGCCGCCCGGACCGAGGGCCGACAGGCGGCGCTTGTGGGTGACCTCCGAGAGCGGATTGGTCTGGTCCATGAACTGCGACAGCTGCGACGAACCGAAGAACTCCTTGATCGCCGCGATCACCGGCTTGGAGTTGATCAGGTCGTGCGGCATCGCCGAGTCGATGTCCTGGTGGACGGACATCTTCTCCTTGATGGCGCGCTCCATGCGGACCAGGCCGATGCGGAACTGGTTCTCGAGCAGCTCGCCCACCGCGCGAACGCGCCGGTTGCCGAGGTTGTCGATGTCGTCGACGCGGCCGACGTCCCGGTGCAGCCGCAGCAGGTACTCGATGACCCGGATGAAATCCTCGGCCGACAGGGTCTTCTGCTCGACCGGCACTTCGGTATCGAGCTTGATGTTGAACTTGAACCGCCCGACACGCGAGAAGTCGTAGCGCTTGGCGTCGAAGAACATGCCGTAGAAGAGCGAGCGCGCCGAATCCAGGGTCGGCGGGTCGCCCGGCCGCATGCGCCGATAGATCTCGAGCAGCGCCTCCTTGGCGTTGCGCGTGTTGTCCTTGCCCAGGGTGTTGGCGAGCACCATGCCGCACAGGTCCCACTCCGGGAAGAAGAGCTCGAGGTCGGAGTGGCTCTTGCCTTCCACCCGCTCGGCGAGGTTGCCGGGCACCGGCTGGTTGGCTTCGAAAATCACCTCGCCGGTCTCGAGGTCGACCACGTCGGCGATGAAACGGGCGCTTTCGACGTCCGACGGCTTGACCGCGATGTCGACGATCTCGCCGGTATCGAGCCGGGAGACGAGCTCGTGGTCGAGGGTGATGCCGGCGAACACCGGGTAGGTGTCGCGGCGTCCACGGTGCTGGCGGTCCCGCAGGCGCTCGCGTTCGAGCACCGCAGGGGGCAGGGCGAGCTCCCATGTCGTCGGGCTCGCGACGCGCAGCGGCACGCCGACGTAGAACTTGCGCAGGATCGACTCGTCCGTCTCCAGACCCAGCGCGCGCAGGAACACGGTGCCGTGGAACTTGCGCTTGCGGTCGATACGGACCGAGAGGATCTCCTTCTGGTCGTACTCGAACTCGACCCAGGAGCCGCGGTACGGGATGATCTTGGACAGGTAGGTGCGCGGGCCTTCCTTGGTGAAGAAGACGCCGGGCGACCGATGGAGCTGGGAGACGATCACCCTCTCCGTGCCGTTGATCACGAAGGTCCCGTGGTCCGTCATCAGCGGAATCTCGCCGAAGTAGACCTCTTCCTCCTTGGCGTCACGCATCATGCGGGCGCCGGTCTCGGGATCCTTGTCGTAGACGAACAGCCGGAAGGTGACCTTGAGCGGCACGGCGAACGTCATGCCGCGCTCCTGGCAGTCCTGGATCGAATACTCGAGCCGCAGGTCGACCGGGTTGCCGCAGGTGTCGCACTTGGTGACCTGGTTCTTCTGCACCGAACCGCAGCTGGTGCAGGTGACGGTCTCCTCGTGCGGGTGATCGGTCATGATCTTCGAGCCGCAGTTGGCGCACGTCATGCGCAGGTACTCGAGCCCCTTGAGCTCGGAGCACTTGCACTGCCACTCGCCGATCGAGTACTTCACGAAATCGAGCGAGCAGGTCTCGCGGAAGTCGGAGAACGGGAAGATGCTGGTGAAAACCGACTGGAGCCCGTGGTTGGCGCGCTCCTCGGGCAGGAGGTTCATCTGGAGGAAGCGGTCGTAGGAGCGCTTCTGAACCTCGATCAGGTTCGGAATCGGCAGCGAGGCCTGGATTCGCGAGAAATCGCGGCGGACTCGGTTCGGGGTCTGGGTTCTGGTTTCCATGATTTCGATTTCGTCGACCTCGTGACCCGGAGAGCTGGTTTCAGAGAAAGACACCACGCCCCCGGCCGGTTATGAGCCGGCCTGCGGGGGCATGGCGCGATGCGTGGACCCCGCGACGACGCTGGCGGCGACGCGGACCTCCTCGAAGGGCCTCAATGCGGCCCTTACTTGATCTCGACCTTGGCTCCGGCCTCTTCGAACTTCTTCTTGATCGCCTCGGCATCGGCCTTGGAGATGCCCTCCTTGACCTTCTGCGGAGCCGCTTCGACCATGTCCTTGGCCTCCTTCAGGCCCAGGCTCGTGACCTCGCGAACCGCCTTGATCACGTTGATCTTGGCGGAGCCGGCGTCGGTCAGGATGACGTCGAACTCGGTCTTCTCCTCGGCTGCCGGAGCCGCCGCGGCGGCAGCCGCGGCAACCGGCATCGCGGCCGCGGCCGCGGAGACGCCGTAGTGGTCCTCGAGCGACTTGACCAGGTTGTTCAGCTCGAGCACCGACATCTCGTCGATCTGCTTGATGAAATCCTCGACAGCGATGGCCATTTTCCCTTTCCTCCCGACCGGACCTCGGAGTCCGATTCCTCTATCCTTGAAGACCGAAGATCCGCCCTCGGTCCGGCTTCAACCCTTCTTCTTCGCGACCTGATCGAGCACGGTTGCCAGGCGCTGCGGACCCGCCGCGGCGAGAACCCGGACGAAACGCGTGATCGGCGACTGCAGCAGGAACAGCAACTTGGCGATGAGCGCCTCGCGGCCGGGCAGGGAGGCGATCTCCTCCACCTGGTTGGCGGCGATCGGCTGCCCTTCGACGAGTCCGGCCTTGAACTCGAGTACCGGCGCCTCCTTGGCGAACTCGGTGAGCACCTTGGCCAGCGGCACCGGATCGGTGAGGCTGAACACCACCGCCGTCGGCCCGCTGAAGTGCTCCTGAACCATGGCGAGGGGCTTGCCGACCACCGCCCGGCGCGCCAGGCGGTTCTTGATGACCACGTAGTGGCCGCCCTTGGCGCGAATGCGACGCCGCAGCTCGGTCACCTGGCCGACGGAGATGCCCTTGAACCCGATCACGAACGCGTGTTCGGCGGAGGCCATGACCTCCTCGTAGCCCGCGAGCAGCGACTCCTTCTTGGCGCGACTGACTGCCATGACGTACTCCTCAGGCCTCGGAACCGGCCAGCAGCACTTCGTCGACGCGGACCCCGGGGCCCATGGTCGACGAGACGGTGACCGTCCGGATGTACTTGCCCTTGGCCGCCGACGGCTTGGCCTTGATGACGGCCGCCACCAGCGCCTGGGCGTTCTCGTTGAGCTTCTCGGCACCGAAGGAGCGCTTGCCGAACGGAGCGTGCACGATGCCGGTCTTGTCGACGCGGAACTCCACCTTGCCCGCCTTGATCTCCTGGATCGCCTTCGTGACGTCGGCGGTCACCGTGCCCGTCTTGGGGTTCGGCATCAGGCCGCGCGGGCCCAGCACCTTGCCGAGCCGGCCGACCACGCGCATCATGTCCGGCGTCGCGACGACGGCGTCGAAGTCGAGCCAGCCGCCCTCGATCTTCTTGGCGAGCTCCTCGCCGCCGATCACGTCGGCGCCGGCATCCTCGGCTTCCTTGATCTTCTCGCCCTGCGCGAAGACCAGCACCCGGGCCGTGCGGCCGAGACCGTGCGGCAGCACGACGGTGCCGCGGACCATCTGGTCCGCGTGCTTGGGGTCGACGCCGAGGCGCATCGCGATGTCGACGGTCTCGTCGAACTTGGCGAAGGCCGCCCCGGTGGCGACCTGGATCGCCTCGGCGAGCGGATAGGCCTTCGGCTCGATCGCCGCCGCCGCCTTCCTGAATTTCTTGCCCTGCTTGCCCATGTTTCCGTCCCTCTGGTGCGAGCGGCCGCCGCAGCGGCCTCCCAGATCCTCGAGGACACCCATTGGCGGGCGCCCTCGCTGCTGCGAAATCAGGCGGAGATCTCGATTCCCATCGACCGCGCGGTACCTTCGATGGTGCGCATGGCGGCCTCGAGACTCTCGGCGTTCAGGTCGGGCATCTTCTGCCTGGCGATGTCCTCGACCTGCTTCTTCGTCACCTTGCCGACCTTGTCGCGGTTCGGCACGCCCGAGCCCTTCTCGAGCCCGGCGGCCTTCATCAGCAGGATGGCGGCCGGCGGCGTCTTGGTGATGAACGTGTAGCTGCGATCCGCGTACACCGTCACCACGACCGGGATGATCAGGCCGGCCTGCGACTCGGTGCGCGAGTTGAACGTCTTGCAGAAGTCCATCAGGTTGACACCCGCCGGACCGAGCGCGGTGCCCACCGGGGGCGCCGGGGTCGCCTTGGCGGCGGGAATCTGCAGCTTGATCTGCGCTACGACTTTCTTGGCCATCTCGTGATCGTCCTTTCCGGACTAGAGCTTCTGGACTCCGAGGAAGTCGAGCTCGACCGGCGTGTGGCGCCCGAAGATCGTCACCATCACCTTGAGCGTGTTGCGGTCGACGTTGACGTCCTCGACCGTGCCGGTGAAGTTGCTGAACGGACCCTCGATGATCTTGACCGGCTCACCCTTCTCGAAGACGTACTTGGGCTTGGGCTTCTCCTTGGCGGAGACGACCTGGGCCAGGATGTTGTCGACTTCGTCCTGCGAGAGCGGCGTCGGCTCCTTGCCGGTGCCGACGAAGCCGGTCACCTTGGGAGTGCTCTTGACCAGGTGCCACGCCTCGTCGGACATCTCCATCTCGACCAGGATGTAGCCCGGGAAGAACTTGCGCTGCGTCTCCTTCTTCTTGCCGCCCTTGTTCTCGACGACGGTCTCCATCGGAATGCGGACCTCGCCGATCAGCGAGCCCATCCCGAGAGCGTCGGCGCGCTGGCGCAGGGTCTCCTTCACCCGCTCCTCGAAGCCGGAGTAGGTGTGGACGATGTACCAGTTGCGCCCGCGATTCTCGACCACCGTCCTCACGAACCCACCACCTTGAACAGCTGCACGATCACGAGGTCGGCCAGCCAGAGGAAGACGGCGAAGACCACGCTGGTCGCCACCACGACGATCGTCGTGCCGACCACCTCCTCCCGCGACGGGAAGGAGACCTTCTTCATCTCGGCCTTGACCTCCGAGAAGAACTGCGGGATCGACGTGAAGAAGTCCCGGAATCTCGCCACTGCGCTCATGTCGTCGGCATTCCCTGGAAATCGTGGCAGGGCAGGAGGGATTCGAACCCCCAACATCCGGTTTTGGAGACCGGCGCTCTACCAGTTCGAGCTACTGCCCTGTGTGCAACTGCTTGCGAAAGTCCCGGAACTCTCCTCGCCCTCACTCGACGACTTCGGTGACGGTGCCGGCGCCGATGGTGCGGCCGCCCTCGCGGATGGCGAAGCGGACACCCTTCTCCATGGCGATCGGGGCGATCAGGACGATGTCCAGGCTGACGTTGTCGCCCGGCATCACC
>JAIOJQ010000141.1 GCA_019911865.1 Thermoanaerobaculia bacterium | reverse complement strand
CTGTGGGGCCGCCCCGGCCGCCCCCACAGGCGCCGCCGGCCCCGGCCCGACCGCGAGCGCGAGACCGAGAACCCACGACCGACCGACCGGAATCCGACCTCTCACCCGGCCATTCTACGGACAGCGCCCGCCGGGAACACGCACCAGCCGTAGACGCTCCGAAACCCGAGACAGAAGCTCGGAGAAAAGAAGAGCAGAAGCCAAAGATTCGAGTTAGAGGCAGAGACGCAGGGCGGCGGTCCGTCACCGGCCGTATCGCCCGGCGAGAAAAGACAAAGGCCCATAGAGGGGAAAGGCAGAAGCAGAAGCAACGGCCAGGGGGAAGGCGGGAGGTCCGGACTCGCCACGTGCGTGGCGGCGGTCACCGGCCCCCCTTCAATGGAAGTCTTTGCTTCACATACCCCGGGGCCGTCAACAGGCGCGATGTCCCCGAGACGAAAGGCAAAGGCCCTCAGAAGGGAAAGGCAGAAGCAGAAGCAAAGGCACAGGCGAAAGGCGAAATGCCCGGGATGGCCACTGGCGTGGCAGCCGTCGCCCGCCCCTCTTCGATGGACGCTTTTGCTTCTCGAGCCCCCCGGGGGTCGTCGCCAGACGCGAGGTCCGCGGGACGAGAGACGAGGGCCCATGGATCTGCAGGTTCGCTGGTTCTCGAGTTCACGTATCATGCCGCGCGATGTGGAACCCGATTCGACCGGCGATCGCCCGGGGGGCGATGCCGGTCGCGCTCTTTCTGGCTTTCGGAGCATTGCCCGCGGGCGCCGGCGCGGCGACCCTCGAAGAGTCCCGCGTCGCGATGGGAACCCGTTTCGACATCACCGCGGTCCATCCGGACGCGGCGAGCGGGAAGGCGGCCATCGAAGCCGCCTGGGCCGAGATCGAGCGGGTCGAGGAGCTGATCTCCGAGTGGCGCCCGTCGTCGAAGGTCAGCGAGATCAACCGCAACGCCGGCGTCGCGCCGGTGGCGGTTCCGAAGGAGCTGTTCCGGCTGATCCGGCGTTCGCTGCGGGTCTCGCAGCTGACCGACGGAGCGTTCGACATCACCTTCCACTCCGTCGGACGCCTGTGGAACTTCAAGTCGCGCAACGCCCCGATCCCGTCGGAGGAGGCGATCCGCGAGGCGCTCGAGGACACCGGATTCCGCCACGTGATCCTCGACGAAGCGAAGGGGACGGTGTTTCTCGATCGCCCCGGAACGCGGATCGGTTTCGGCGGCATCGGCCAGGGTTACGGCGCGAACCGGGCGGTTTTCGTCCTGAAGGAGCACGGGGTGACCGGTGGCATCGTCAACGGCAGCGGCGACCTGGTCCTGTTCGGAACGCAGGAGGGTGGCGCGAAGTGGCGGGTCGGCATCGGCAACCCCATCGATCCCGGCAAGGCGTTCGCCTGGATCGACGTGACCGAGCAGGCGGTGGTGACGTCGGGGGACTACGAGAACTTCATCGAGAAGGACGGCAAGCGTTACGGGCACACCATCGACCCGCGAACCGGCTGGCCCGCGGATGGCATCCGGAGCGCGACGGTCGTCTGTCCCGACGGCGAACTCGCCGACGCGCTGGCCACCGGTCTCACCGTGCTGGGGTTGGAGAAGGGGCTCGCCCTGATCAACCGTCTCGAGGGGATCGAAGCGCTCCTGGTCGACGCGAAGGGTGACATCCATCTCTCGGACGGACTCGAGGCGATGATCACGAAGGCAGGGGAGAAGGAATGAGACGCAGACTCCAGACTCTCGCCCTCGTGGCGGGACTCGGTGGCCTCGCGGGATGTGCCACGGTCCAGCCGTGGGAGCGCGGTCCGCTGAGCACCGAGCCGATGAAACTCGACGATTGCCGGTCGCATCGCTTCGAGCGGTCGATAGAAACCTACCGGGAAGGTGCCATCGGCGGAGCCGGCGGCAAGTCGGGAGGGGGTTGCGGATGCAGCTGAAGCGGCGCTTCGTGGCCCTCGTGGTGACCGGTTGCCTCGTCGGTGCCGCCCAGCTGCGCGCGCAGGCGGAGCCGGAAGGAAGCATCGACGTCGACATCCTGGTCAGCTATTACGACCAGGACGGGGACCGATCTCCGGTTACCGGCGGTGTCGGAACCGAGAAGCTCGAGGTGGTCTCGCCGGTGGTCCTGCTCGCCTGGCGGATCGACGAGAGTCTCTCGCTGACCGCCGACATCGGCCTCGATCAGATCTCGTCGGCGTCGATCGGCAACATCCAGACGGAACTCAGCAGCGCCAGTATTCCGGCCAGCGACACCCGGACCTTCGGAAACATCCGGCTGAAGAGGAAGTGGGGATCGCACTCCTTCGGGCTGACCCTCGGAGGCGCCCGGGAGTACGACTACGAGTCGATCTCCTACGGGCTCGACTGGGGAACGGAGTTCAACCAGGCCAACACCGCGGTTTCGGTGGGGTTGCGCCGGTTCGACGACGCCGTCGACCTCATCGGCATCGACGGCGAGGGGACGCAGGGAGGGGGCCTTCCTCCGACCAGCGGGCAAGGGGACCGGACGACCACCGATCTGAACTTGTCGCTCTCGCAGACGCTGGGGAGACGGACCGTCGGTTCGGTGGAGCTCTTCCTGAGCCAGCAGGAAGGAGTGCTTTCGACTCCCTACCACGAGGTGATCCTCGCCTCGGGCGATCCCGGTACGGAAGGGGAGCACGTCGCCGAGCGGCTTCCCGACAGCCGCGACCGCCAGGCGCTCGGCCTGCGGCTCAACCATTCCTGGAACGACGGAATCGTCCAGCGCACCGCCTACCGCTACTACATCGACGACTGGGGCATCTCGTCGCACACCCTCGAGTTCGAACTGCACTTCCGGCTGCCGGTGGAGCGGGAGATGTGGCTCTTTCCGATTCTGCGCTACCACACCCAGACCGAGGCCGATTACTACGGCGGACCGGGATTCTTCAGCGGCCTCGAGGACTACTACACCGCCGACGGGGACCTCGGCGAGAACGCCACGTCGAAGCTCGGCCTGGGTTGGAGCGTGAATACGCGGCCCGGCGAGGACTTCCTCGGCACCTTCGACCGGTTCGAGATGCGCGCCTCGGCCTACGACCGCGACGACGGCCTCACCGGATTCACCACTTCGTTCGGTTTCGGGTGGACTTTCTGATGCGTCACCTCGTCCTGCCGCTGGCTCTGTTCGTCGCCCTTCCCCTGGCCGCGTCGACCGGGGAGCCGGGCGGCGCAGCCGAGACCGACCAGCGCGGCGCGGTGCAGGCCTGGCAGGGGCCGTCGGCCGGCTACACCGTGATCGACTTCGCCGCCTCCTGGTGTCGCCCCTGCTGGGCGGTGCTGCCGCGTCTCGAGGCGTTCGCCACGGAACACCCGGAGATCCGGGTGGTGGCGGTGAGCGTCGACGACGCGGTGTCGGGGCGCGACCTGCTCGTGGCGAAACTCCACTTGACGATCCCGGTCCTCTGGGACGGACGACACCGGATCGCCGAGCACTACCGTCCCGCCGCAATGCCGTCGACCTTCGTCCTCGACCCGTCGGGGGCGATCGTCTATCGCCACACCGGTTCGACGCTCGAGGACTGGGACGCGATGGTGGCGTTCCTCGCGGACGCGACGAAACGGTAGAGGCGACGGTCGGCGTTCGCGGCTGCTGTCATCGAAGCGCGACAGGCCGGGGACACTCGCCTGCCAGGCGGATGCCACTGAGCGGCCGCCGCCCCGGGCCCGCACGGCGCGGGTTAGAATCGCGCGTCGACTTCGCCTCCAGCATGCTTGTCGCCGATCCCTTCCGCTCCCGTGCAGCCATGGTTTTCGACCGTGCCCGCGGAGCTACCCGTGGGCTGTGCGACCACCTGCGCGGACTCGGTTTCGGGTCGCCCGCGGAGCGCTCGGCCGGTGCCTGGGCGGCGGCGCAGCGGCTCGCGGGGGCGGTGGCGATGATCCTGGTCCTCGCCTACGGGATCACGCTGCGCAGCGGCGATCAGGCGAGCAAGGAGTTGTGGGCGGACGAGGCGTGGCGAGCGCTGCTCGTCGACGCGGCGCGCGACGTCCCCTCGGCGCTCCGGACGCTGCAGGTGGACGGCACCGTCCTGCAGCCGGGATTCGCCCTCTTCCCGCACGATCTCCTGTTCGGCAGGCTGGGGACGTTCCTCTTCGGCAGAAGCGAGTTCGCCTTGCGCTTCGGCCCCTGGCTGGCATCCATCGCGGCGCTCGGTGGCTTCGCCTGGGCCGTGCTTGCTGCGGCGACGAGCGCGCCGGGCGGCGGGACCGCCTGCTCTTCGCCACGTCGGTCGCTGCCTGCGGCGTCTTCGCCGCTTTCGTCCTGCTCGTGCTGCCGGCCTTCGGAAAAGTCGGCTGGCTGCAGAACTACTGGGCGGGCAACTACCTCTCCGACCGCGGGGAGATCGCGTCGATGGTCGCCGAGAAGGCGCCGACGTGGGTGGCGCTCAACCTGCTGCCGGGCCTGGAAGCCGCCGACATCCCGGCGCCGATGGCCTGGGCCGTCCTCCTCGTCGCGGGGGTGGTGACGCCGGTGCTCGCCTGGAGGCGGCGAAGCGTCGTCTACTGGCTCGTCGCTGCGCCCCTTCTTCTGCAAGTCGTGGCCGCCGCCCTGGGACGATTCCCCGTGCTGTCGCGAATGAACGTCTTCTACGTCCCCTTCGTGCTCGTCGCACTGCTTTATCCCCTGGCCGTGGCCTGGCAAGGCGCGAGCCCGCGCCTCCGTGTGCGCCTCGACACACTCGCTGCCGCGCTCGTCGTCACTCTCGTGCTCGCCTTCGCTCTCGCGATGCCGCGTGAAGCGCACGCCGGCTATCGCGCCAACCAGGTCGGCGCACTGCCCCTCCTGCGCCATCTCGAGCAGGTCGTCCAGCGCGACGACGTCGTGCTCGTCGACCACGCCGCGGATTTCGTCATCCGCTTCTACGCCCCGGACCTGCCGACGCGCTGCCGCTACCACGACGTGGTGACCCAGCAATGGCGCGGCGACTCCGGGCCGAAGATGCTGCGCCGGAAGATCCGGGCGAACGACGGCGCGCGCGTCTGGATCTTCCGCACGCCCTACCACATGGACGAACCGGCGATCCGCGCCGCGCTCGGCGCGCTCGGGCAGTCCCTCGATCGCGCCACGGAAACCGAACGCGGCTACCTCTACGCCTTCCGCGCCGACGCCTCGCGGCTGCCGGCAGTCGAGCCCCCCCGGCCAACGCCACCGGGCCGGCGGTCGCATTGACGACTCCCGCCGGCGGCGGCGCACCCGCGCCCGAGCAGCCGGCGAGGAAGAGCCGGGGACAGTCACCAGCCGCGAGGTCCCCGAGACGAAAGACAAAGGCTCATAGATGGGAAAGGCAGAAGCAGAGCCAAGGGCAAAGGCGAGAGGCCCGGGCTGGCCACGCGCGTGGCGGCGGTCACCCGTCCCCCTTCAATGGAAGCCTTTGCTTCTCGTCCCCCGGGGCTGTCACCAGGCGCGAGGTCCTCGAGACGAAAGGCAAAGGCCCATAGAGGGGAAAGGCAGAAGCAGAAGCAGAAGTAGAAGCGGAAGCAGAGGCAAGGGCAACGGCGAGAGGCCCGGGCATGTCACCGGCATGGCGGCGGTCACCCGCCCCCTTCAATGGAAGTCTTTGCTTTGTCTTTAACAAACGATTTTGTCTTGTCTCTCGGCGGACCGTCGCTGTTGCCGGCCCGCCGCCTCCGCCGGCCGTGGGCCGGCGGACCGGCGGGCCAGCGGGGCGGGGCCGGGGGTCAGCCGAGGCCGGTGACGCGGACGACTTCTTCGAAGGAGGTGGTGCCTTCGGCGAGGCGGCGCAGGGCGCTCTGGCGCAGGGTGCGCATGCCGTTCTTGACCGCCTCGCGCTTGATCTCGGGGGCGTCTTTGGCCTCCATGATCAGCGGCTTGATCGACTCGTCGATCGGCAGGATCTCGAAGATGCCGCAGCGGCCGAGGTAGCCGGTGCCGCGGCACTCGTGGCAGCCCTGCCCCTCCTTGACGCGGACCCGCTTGCCGGGCGGCACGCTGAGGCGCAGGCTGGCGGCCTCTTCGGCGTCGAGGGAGCGCTCGGCGGCGCAGTGGGGGCAGATCTTGCGCACCAGGCGCTGCGCCATCGAGCCGATGAGGGTCGAGGTGATGAGGAAGCGCTCGACGCCGAGGTCGATCAGGCGGCCGATGGAGGTCGCCGAGTCGTTGGTGTGCAGGGTGGAGAAGACGAGGTGGCCGGTGAGCGCCGCCTGCACGGCGTACTGCGCCGTCTCCGGGTCGCGGATCTCGCCCACCATGATGACGTCGGGATCCTGACGCAGGATGTGGCGCAGCGCCGCGGCGAAGTCGATGCCGATCTTCGGCTGCACGGCGGTCTGGTTGAACTCGTCGAGCACCATCTCGATCGGGTCCTCGATGGTGGTGATGTTGCGCTCGCGGCTGGCGATCGACTTGAGGGCCGAGTAGAGGGTGGTCGTCTTGCCCGACCCGGTCGGGCCGGTGACCAGGATGATGCCGTGCGGCCGGCTGATGAAGTCGTGGAAGGTGATCAGCTCCTCGGGGTAGAAGCCGAGGGAGGCGAGGTCCTGGGTGAGGACGTCGGGGTCGAAGATGCGCAGCACCATCTTCTCGCCGAAGGCCACCGGCAGGACCGAGACGCGCAGCTCGACCTCCTTGCCGCCGCGCAGCGTCTTGACCCGCCCGTCCTGCGGCCGCCGCTTTTCGGCGATGTCGAGGCGCGACATCGTCTTGAGCCGCGAAACGACGGCGCTGTGGACCACCTTGGGCATCGACTGGATGTCGTGCAGGACGCCGTCGATGCGGAAGCGGATGAGCGAGGCGTCGCGCTTGGGCTCGACGTGGATGTCGCTCGCCCGCGAGTCGAAGGCGTGCTGGAGCATGAACTCGACGGCGTTGACGATGTGCTGGTCGCTCGACTCGATCTCGGTCTCGCTCTTCATGCGAACGAGCTGCTCGAGGTTGCCGAGGTCGATGCCGGCGTTGAGGTCGCGCTCGGCCCGCTTGACCGAGTGGCGCAGCCCGTAGAACTCGGTGATGGCGCGCAGGATCTCGGGCTCGGAGGCGACGACGAGCTCGATGTCGCGCCCGGCGATGCGGCGGAAGGAGTCGATCCCCTCGATGTCGAACGGGTTGGCGCAGGCGACGCGCAGCTTGCCGCCGGCCATGCCGAGGGGGATCATCCGGTGCCGCTTGGCGAACGGCCGCGAGACGCGCGCCTCGATGAAGTCGGCGTCGAGCTGCAGGGTGTCGATGCGCACGTGCTCGAGCTTCGCCTCGCCGGCCAGCGCCCGGGCGATGTCGTGCTCGCCGACGGTCACCCCCGGCTCGCGGGCGCTGGGGAAGCGGTAGGAGGCCACCAGGTCGTAGGCGACCGCCTTCTGCTCGTAAGTCATCGCCGTGCGCACCCGGTCGCCCAGCTGGCGGGCCTCCCGCTTGACCTCCTCGGCCTGCTCGGGGGTGATCACCCCCTGGCGAACCAGCACGTCCGCGACGAACCCCGGTGCGAGCGACATCGGCCGGGAGTGTAGCCGAACCCCGCCCCCCCGTCGCTAGCCACAGAGAAAAGGGGACAGGCACCCTTTCTGCCACCTTTCTACCCAAAAAGGGGACAGGCACCCAATCCCGCAAAATGGGGACAGGCACTTTTCCTGGCACTATTCGTCCCGGAATGGGGAATGGCACCGAATCTCGAAGAAGAGGGACAGACACCTTTTCTCCGGCTCTCCTGCAGGTCCCTCTTTCTCGGCTCGGGGAAATTTGTCTTTGACTGGATCTCCGTTATTGCCACCTCGGGGAAGCGATTTCGACCGTCCCCAACGCCGAACCCTGCAGCGACGTCAGCCCGACGATCGTCGACCTCTCGCGGCTCGACAGTCCGACGGTCTTGGCCCGCGTGTCGACTGTCGGTACAGCAGACGGGGTCGCCCTGGGTCCCGGCGTACTGGTCGTCGCGGACGGCGACGCCGGCGTGTTGATCTTCGACTCCTCTGCCCGGTTTGCCGGCGGCTTCGAGTCCGGCGACGTGGCGGAGTGGACCCCGCTCGTCCAGAAGCTCGCACGGCACGGCGCTCGTAGCGCCTCGCGCCGGCTTCATCAATGCCAGATTTCGGCGTACGATGGGGCACAGGCTGGCGATGGATCTGCAGCGCATGCCCGGCGCCGTGCAGCGGGAGGTCTTACGGATGAGAGTTCACAGCCTCGTATTCGCGTTCACCGCAGTCACCTGCCTCGCTCTACCCGCCGGCGCGACTGCCGCGACGACGGGTACCGCTGACGGCTTCGACCTGCGCTGGTCGTGGTCGGAGCTTGGTGGCAATCGCGGCGTACTGGGAGTCGGCGACGTGGACGGCGATGGCGTCGACGACATTCTCATGGAGGGATGCGGCGGAGACTGCTGGGTCGTCCTGGTACGGGCCGCAGAGGGTTACCGTCAGTTCGCAGGCTCGGAGCACGCAAATCCCGTCCTGCTCGCGCGTCTGGTTTCCGTTCCCGGGGCCGGCCGCTCAGCGGTGGTTGGGGTGAGGTCTGACGCAGCTGTGCTCACCATCACGGAATGGGTCGCCGGTCAGCGAACTACCCGAGTGGTCCCGGTGCCCGGTGCGGAGGTTCGAGACGTTGTGGTTGCCGATCTGGACGGTGACCTGGACGCGGAGTTGGTGGTACTCGACCCATACGACCTTTACGTACTGGACTGGGAGACAGGCGCCATCGCGGCGACAATCCCTGGCTTCGGCGGCGCGCAAGTTGCGGTGGGTAACATCGACGAGGATGCTGCTCTCGAGATCGGTGTCGCGACGGGGTTCGGCTCGTGCTGGGTACTTGATGGGGTCGCCCTGTCGGTGGACTGGGGAGTTCCGGCCGGATGCGGGCGCTTCATTCAGTTCGCGCCGGCCCTTGGTGATCCGACCGACCTCGTCGTCACCGCGATCGAGAACGCAGACTGGGAATCTGTGGTGCGTGCCTGGGATCCGCCGGCAACAGCTCCCCTGTACGAGTTCGGTCCCGTGTCGCTTAATGAGCCAAGCTTGGCTATCGGTGATCTCGATCCGATGCCCGGTCAGGAGATCGTGTTCGGGGGGTGGGGTGATGAGACGCTGGTCATTCTGCGCGCCAGCGACGGCTCGGAGCTCGATTCGGCGGAGGCCGTACCTGCTGCAAGTCTCGAGGTCGGCGATCCCGACGGTGACGGGCAGTCGGAGATCGTGCTGAGCAGCGGCAGCTACATGCCTGACTGGAACGTACTTCTGGTTCTGAGCGGCCTCGACCGCGAATTGGAGTTCAGATATTTGTCGAAGACGCTCGGCGCGTCCGGCGTGGGCGTAGGCGACTGGGATGGTGACGGCGATGCGGACCTGATAACCGGCGGCACTACTGTGAGCGACATGGGGAACTCACTCGGGGGATCCTGGGTGTTCTCCGGCCAGTACGGCGGTGAACCGGCGACGTACACACTGGTGCCCGGACCGCACTGGGCCGATCAAGTGGGGGATGTCCACCTCTCTGACATCGACGGAGACGAGGACTCGGAGGCCTGCCTTGGCTTTCGACGCAATCCGCCCACGTTTTCCTGTTACGACGGCCCTGCCTTTGACCCGCTCTGGAGCACGGAGTTTTTGGGAGAGGTGGCCCCGACGCTGCTGCTCGACGCTACGGCTGACGGGACAATCGACTATCTGATTCCGCGCGCAGCGGCGAATAACGGAATCGCCATCACTGCACTGGACGCATCCAACGGTTGGCCGCAGTGGACAACGCCGAGTCTGGCGCCTGACCTGGATGCCGTCAGTCTCATGTGCTTCGGAGACTTCGCCGGCGACTCGACCCCCGAGCTCTTGGTCGCGTCGCGATTCCAGGGTGCTGTCGTCTTGATTGATCCCATCGACGGCAGCGTCCTGTCGGGCGCGGACATCGCGAGCGCGAGATCCATGGCCTGCGGCGATCTCGATTTGGACGGGCGGTCCGAATTGATCGTCGGCCAATGGAATGGCACGGTTGCGCGTATGGATCCGGAAACAGGGGAGATCGGGGCCCCGATTTTCCAGGCGGACCTCGAGGTGAACGAGATCGCCGTTGGCGACCTGACGGACGGGCCGTCGGCCGAGATCGTCGTTCTCGCCGGGGACACTCTGCAACTCTGGCGGGTGGATGGCCCCGCGATGCTCTGGTCCATGGAGGCCAGCGCGTGGTGGCCCCCCGTTCTGCAGGTCGTGGACGTGGATGACGATGGCCTGAACGAACTGGTGGCTCTCACCCACCACCAGCTCGCAGTCTTCGGGCGACCTTACGCGGGCCCCAACCTCCTCATCGACGGCTTCGAGCGGGGCGACCTGTCCGAGTGGTCGCGCGCCGCGCATTGAGCAGCGGCGCACGCTGACCGTGCAGCGACTCGGGCCAGTGTTTCTCTGCCTCGCTCTCGTCTGCGGCTGCGTGGGGTGCGACCAGCCGCTGCTCGACCAGTCGCCAGTGCCGATGACCACCGACGGCAGGAGCTGGGGCCCGGACGAAGGCGTGTTTACCTGAAACTCAGGCGTCAGCGGCTGGCCGGTGGCATCGAACTGTCAGCCCCAGATGTCGAAGTCGCTGCCGGACCAGACCACAACGAACCTGCCCCCTGCGGCGGCCGCTACCGCCGGGTAGCCCGCATGCGAGGTCGTGCCTTCGTTGACCTGGAACACGACGGCGGAGGATAGGGGACAGGCACCCAATCCCGTAAAAAGGGGACAGGCAACTATTCACCCCGAAAAGGGACAGGCAACTTCTCTGGCACCTTTCTTCCCAAAAAGGGGACAGGCACCAAATTCCGTAAAAAGGGGACAGGCGACTCTTCTCGAGTTTTCCTGCCTGTCCCTCATTTTCGGGTTCGGGGGAAATTGCCTTTGACTGAATTTCCGTTTTTGGGGCGATCGGGGGCTTTCCTCCGGGGACTTTGACGCCGATTTGACGCGGGAGGCGGTCGAGGCCAATGGACTCTTGACGCGCGCTGCTGGCCAGATGGAGGGCGATGAGCGCTGCGCTCTCTCGACCCGTCGGGCCCGCGGCCGTGAAGAGCCGGCTGGGGGTCCTCGCCCTCGCCGCTCTCGGCGTCGTCTACGGCGACATCGGCACCAGCCCGCTGTACGCGCTGCGCGAGTGCTTCTCCGGCCCGCACGCCGTGGCTCCCACCCGCGAGAACGTACTCGGCGCGTTGTCGCTCGTCTTCTGGACGCTGGTCGTGGTGGTGACGATCAAGTACCACCTCTACGTCCTGCGCGCCGACAATCGCGGTGAGGGGGGGATCCTCGCCCTGCTCGCCCTGGTGCGCGGGCGGGTCCGCGGCCGGGTCGGTGTGGCGCTGCTCGGACTCGGCCTGTTCGGCGCCGCGTTGCTCTACGCTGACGGCGTCCTGACGCCGGCGATCTCGGTGCTCGGGGCGCTCGAGGGCCTGTCGGTCGTGCAGACGGCGCTCGGGCCGGCGATCGTGCCGCTGGCGGTGGGCATTCTCATCGCCCTCTTCCTCGTTCAGCGCCGCGGCACCGCCGGCGTCGGCGCCGTCTTCGGCCCGGTGATGCTGGTCTGGTTCGTCACCCTGGCGGGGCTCGGAATCGCCGGGATCCTGCGCCAGCCGTCGGTGCTCGCCGCGGTCGATCCACGCTTCGCAGCGGGCTTCCTGCTGCGCGGTGGCGCCAGCGGTTTCCTGGTTCTCGGCGCGATCTTCCTCGTCGCCACCGGCGGTGAGGCCCTCTACGCCGACCTCGGCCACTTCGGCGAGCGGGCGATCCAGATCGACTGGTTCGGCCTGGTCGGCATCTCGCTGCTGCTCAACTACTTCGGCCAAGGAGCGCTGATCCTCGCCTCGCCGGCGGCGGCGCAGAGCCCCTTCTACCTGCTGGCGCCGGAGGCGATGCGCCTGCCGCTGCTCGGGCTCGCCACCGCCGCGGCGATCATCGCCTCGCAGGCGATCATCTCCGGCTCGTTCTCGCTCACCCGCCAGGCGGTGCAGCTCGGCTACCTGCCGCGGATGGAGATCGTCCACACCTCGGCGAGCGAGATCGGCCAGATCTTCGTGCCGGTGGTCAACCGGCTGCTCGCC
>JAIOJQ010000140.1 GCA_019911865.1 Thermoanaerobaculia bacterium | reverse complement strand
CGCCCGCGCCGCGCGCGCCGCCGGCGACGCCGCCCGCAATCCGACCGTATCGGGCGCGGTTCGCCAGCACTGGCAGCGCGTCGAGCGCGAGCGGCTGCTGGCGGTCGTGCGCGGCAGTGGCAGTGGCGACGAGCTGCAGCTGCAGGCCCTGCGTCGCCTCGCCGCCGCCTACCTCGAGCAGGGCCGGCGCGACGAGGCGACCGCCGCGCTGCGCCAGCTGGTCACCGCCGACCCGTCCGATTCGACCGGTGCCCGCCCGCTCTGGGAGGCCGGCTGGCGGGAGTACCTGGCCGGCCGACTCGAGACCGCGATCGGGATCTGGCGCGACCAGGCCGAGCTCTACCCGAAGAGCCCGTGGACGCGCAGCGGTCTCTACTGGACCGCCCGGGCGCACGACCGCCGGCACGAAAGCGACACGGCGCGGCGCGCCTACCTGGCCATCGTCGCCAGCTCGACCGCCGACTTCTACGCCCGCCAGGCGGCGCTGCGGCTCGCCGACGCCACCGCGACGACGACTCCGACGCCGGCGCCCGAGCCGTGGCCCGAGGATCCGACGCTGGCGCGGGTGCGCCTGCTCACCGACCTCGGCCTCGACGGCCCGGCGCGCACCGAACTCGATCTGCTCGCACCGCGCGGCGAGCGTCGCGCCACGGCGGCCCTCACGGCGCTCGTCCTGGCGCGCAGCGGCGACACCCGCGCCAGCCTGCGCGAGCTCAAGCGCGCCTTCCCGCAGCTCGGCACGGCGCTGCAGCAGAGCGCTCCGCCCGAGGCGCTGGCGCTCTACTACCCGCTCGACTACCACGCCACGATCACTGCCGCGGCGCTGGCCAACGACATCCCGGCACCGCTGGTCTTCGGCATGATCCATCAGGAGAGCGGCTTCGACGCCGCGGCGCGGAGCCATGCCGGCGCGCGCGGACTCATGCAGCTGATGCCGGCGACCGGCCGCGAAGTCGCCGGCCGGCTCGGCCTCCCCTGGTCGACCAGCCGGCTCAGCGACCCGGAATACAGCGTGCGCCTCGGCACCCGCTACTTCCGCAGCATGCTGGGGCTCTTCGACGGCAACGTCGAGCTGGCGCTCGCCGCCTACAACGGCGGACCGGGGCGCATTTCGCGGCTGTGGCGAGCCGCGGGTCCCGACGCCGAGCTCGACCGTTTCCTCGAGGGGCTGGCGCTCGAGGAGTCCCGCAACTACGTCAAGCGCATTCTCGTGCTGGCGGACAGCTACCGGAGTCGCTATCCCGACCTCGGCTGAAGCTCTCGCGCCGCACCGGCGGACCGCACGGGCCCGGGGCCTGCGGCCCGCCGATTTCTCTCCCGGGTCCATAGCTCAGCGGTCAGAGCAACCGGCTCATAACCGGCAGGTCCCTGGTTCGAACCCAGGTGGACCCACCACCGGGCCCTCCCCTGCCCCCTTGAATCCGAGGTCCTTTCCCAGATGAGTGACGCCCTGCAGATCCTGTCTGATTTTGACACCGTTTCACACGAGCTCGCCGCCACCCGCGCGCTGCTCGCCGGAGTTCCCGAGGAAATGAGGTCGCTGCACGAGGAGTACACCGTGGCCCGCGCCCACCTCGACGCGCTGGAAGCCGAGGCCGCCGGAGCGCGCAGCCGCCGCTCCGAAGCCGAGATGGCGATCGCCGACGCCCAGGAGAAGCTCAAGCGCTACCAGTCCCAGGTACCGCAGGTGCGCAATCAGCGCGAGTACGGCGCTCTGCTGTCGGAGCTCGACACGGTCAAGGCGACGATCAAGCGGCTCGAGGAGGAGGCGCTGGGGGCGATCGAGCAGGTCGATACCGCGACCGCCGCGCATGCCGCCGAGAGCCTGAACTTCGCCGATCTCGAAGCGCGCTACCAGGCCGGCATGGCCGAATGGGAAGCCCGCAAGCCCGAGGTGGCGCGCCGCGCCGCCGAGCTCGAGGCGCGGCGCAGCGAACTGGCCGCCGCCCTGTCGCGCGGCGTCGTGGCGCAGTACGAACGGCTGGCCGGTCGTTACCGTGGCGTCGCCCTCGCCACCCTCTCGCGCGCCGACACGCCGACCGCCCACAGCGTCTGGTTCTGCTCGAGCTGCAACTTCCAGGTCCGCCCGCAGGTCGCGGTGGAGATCCGCACCCATGGCGTGATCATCCAGTGCGAGAGCTGCCGGCGCTTCCTGCGCACCGAATCGGCCGAGTGAACGGCCCGGGCGACATCGCCGCCCGGCTGGCGGCGATCCGCGCCCGGATCGCCGCCGCCGCAGCCCGCGCCGGCCGCGACCCCGGCGAAGTCACCCTGGTAGGCGCCTCCAAGCAACAGCCGATCGAGGCGCTGCACGCCGCCCACGCCGCCGGCCTGCGCTGTTTCGGCGAGAACCGGGTGCAGGAGGGGGCAACCAAGCAGCCCCGGCTACCCGCCGACATCGAGTGGCACCTGCTCGGCCCCCTGCAGTCGAACAAGGTGCGTGCGGCGGCATCGATCTTCGACGTCTTCCATGCCATCGATCGGGTCAAGATCGCCCGCGCGCTCGACGCCGAAGCCGCCGGGCTCGGCCGCCCGCTGATCGGCTTTCTCGAGGTGAACCTCGGCGGCGAGTCGAGCAAGCACGGCTTCGACCCGGCGACGCTCGCCGACGAGGCGGCGACGCTCGTCACCTGCCGGAACCTGCGCCTCGCCGGCCTGATGGCGATTCCGCCCCCGGCGGACGATCCCGAGGGCTCGCGCCGCTGGTTCCGCCGCCTGCGCGAGCTGCGTGACGAGCTCGCCCGGCGCCTCGCCTGGCCGCACCCCTTCACCGCCCTGTCGATGGGTATGAGCGACGACTTCGAGGTTGCCGTCGAGGAGGGAGCCACCCACGTGCGCGTCGGCACCCTCCTGTTCGGCTCGCGGCCACCGCTCGGCTGACCGGCCGGCGCCGGCGCACGCGTCGCCGGCCGGCCACCCGCGGGGGTGGCGGGGTCGGCGCACCACCGGGCCTAGACTGCGCCCATTCCACCCGGGCACGCCGGAGGCCGGACCACGGGCCGCCCGGACCGACAGGAGGCGACCGCCATGCATCGCGAACCCGGACGTGATCGTTCCCGCGCGGCGCGCGCGCTCGCGCTCGCCGTCTCCCTTGCCCTCGCCGCGGCGGCGCTCCTGCTGCCGGCCGTTGGCGGCGCCCAGACGGCCACACCGGCCGTCACGCCGGCCGCCGGTCCGAGCCTGCTCACCCGGCTGCGGGCCGAGTTCGACCGCGCCTCGCTCGGCCGCGCCGGCGAGATCGGCGCCGCCGCGGCGGTCGCCGGCGAGTCGATCGCGCACGGCGAGGATTGGCTCGAGACGGGCTTCGAGCTGACCGGCGAGGATCTCTACCGGATCAACTGCCGCTCCTGTCACGGCGTCGGCGGCCGCGGACTCGGCGGCGACATCCCGTCGATCCTGGCGCGCCTGCGCCAGGGCGCCGCCGAAGGCGGGACGACGACCGAGCTGGCGCTGCGCCACCGACTGCTGATCGGCGGCCAGGTGATGCCGGCGATGGCCCACCTGACGCCGGCCGAGGTCGAGGCCCTGCTCGCCCACCTCGAGGGAACGGCCGGCACCGCCATCGCGACGGCGCCGACGCGCGTCCGCGTACCGGCGATGCGGGTCGGCGAGCACGTGGTCAAGGCGGTCTGCCAGGTCTGCCACGACGCGGTACCCGGCATTCCGCAGGCGACGCGCCAGCGCATCCAGCCGGCGCTCTCCGAGATCCCCGACCGTTACGCCGTGCGCGCCCTCACCCGCCTGGTGCGCGAAGCCCCGGCCACCCCGGGCAGCGTTCCGGCGCACCGGCCGCGCCTCGGCTACCTGCGCAGCGAGGAACTCGAGGCGGCCTACGTCTACCTGCTCGCCTATCCGCCGCGCACCGGCGAGTGAGCCCGGCAGGGCTCTCCCCGGTAGGATGCCGGGGTGAGTCTTGCGGTCGTCTCCAAGCCCGAGCTGCGCCGCCGCATGATCGCGCAGCTGGCGCGCCTCGCGCTCGGCGAGCGGCGCCGCGCCGCTGCGGCGGCCACCGAGAGCTGGCTCGCCCAGCCCGAGGCGGACGCTGCCGGCATCCTGGTCTGCCTCGCCTTCGGCGACGAGATCGACACCGCCGCGGTGATCGAGCGGCTCGCCGCCGCCGGGCGAGAACTCTTCGTCACCCGGGCCGATCCGCGCGATCGCCAGCTGCACGTGCACCGCTGGCCCTGCGAGCTGGTCACTCTGGAGTTCGGGCTGCGCCAGCCGCCGCGCGGCGCGCCCGAGCTCGCCGCCGGCGAGATCGCCGCACGGGTCGGCGCGGCGCTCGTTCTCGGGCTCGCCTTCGACCCGCGCGGCTTTCGCCTCGGCCACGGCAGCGGCTACTTCGATCGCTTCCTCGCCCGCCACCCGATCCCGTCGCTCGGCTTCGCGTTCGACCTGCAGCTGGTCGAACGGATCGCCGACGAGCCGCACGACGTGCCGATGCACGGCGTGGTCACCGATCGCCGGGTCGTCCGCCGCTCAGTCGGCTGAAGCGGGCAACGCGAGACGGGCGAGCACCCGCTCGCGGGCCCGCGCCGCGCGCTCCTCCCAGTCGCCGCCGATCTCCTCGACGGCGCCCGCCAGGCGGGCCAGCCCGGCGCGGAAGAGCGGCAGCTGCGCGGCGCGGTCGGCCGCGTCGCCGCGCACTCCCGGCTCGGCGACGAACGGGACGTCGGGCAGCAGCAACAGGTGGAGGTCGGCGCGCCGCGCCGCCGCGGCGCGCTCGATCCAGTCCGGGCAGCCGCCGTTGTAGTGCCAGCCGTAGACCACCGTCGAGACCAGGTCGGTGTCGTGCAGCACCGCCGGCGCGCCGCATCGCCGCGCCTCGGCGAGGGCCGCCTCCTCGAGCTCGATCTGCCGCCTCGCCACCCGCTCGATGTCGGCCGGCACCAGCGCCCGGCCTGCCGATTCGGCCAGCTCGCGCGCCGCCTCGCCGGAGAAGGGCAGGCCGAGCTCGGCGGCGAGTCGGCCGGTCAGCCAGGTCTTGCCGGTCGACTCGGGTCCGGTGAAGACGATGCGCCACGGCGCTCCGGCGCTCACCCGGCCGCCTCCACCACGGCGCGGCCGGCCGCGCTGCGACCGGCCAGCGCGCGGCGCCAGGCGAGCAGACCGGCCACTGCCAGGACGGTGAACATCGCGTAGAGCGCCGCCGTGGCGAGGAGGTTCTTGGCCACGTAGAGGCCGACGTAGGCGAGGTCGACGGCGATCCAGACGGCCCAGTTCTCGATCCACTTGCGCGTCTGCAGCGCCTGCGCAGCGAGTGAGCCGGCAGCCAGCGTCGCGTCGAGCCAGGGCCAGGACGCCGACGGCACGCGCGCCAGCAGCGCGCCCAGGGCGAGCGCGAAGAGCGCGGCGGCGGCGAGCAGGCCGACCAGGATGCGCCGTGGCGCGCGTCCCACCGGCAGCTCGCCGCCGGCCGGCCCGCCGTGGCTCCACTGCCACCAGCCGTAGGCGCACAGGGCGAGGTAGACCAGCTGCAGACCGGCGTCGGCCAGCAGCCCGACCCGCCAGAAGACGATGGCGAAGAGGCTGACGTTGACGATGCCGACCGGCCAGCACCAGAGGCTGCGCCGCACGGTGAGCGCCACCGCGACGACGCCGGTCACCACCCCTGCCAACTCGAGCGCTTCCACGCCTCAGAAGCTCACGGCGAGGCCGACCACGGCGTGCCGGCCGGCCAGCGGGTAGAAGTACGGCGTGCCGGTCAGCCGCGGCGTGCCGCCGGCGCCGCTGAGCAGAAACGGGTAGCTGTAACCCGAGGGCCACACCTGGTCGGCGTCGAGCAGGTTGTTGACCTGCAGCCGCAGGCGCGGCGAGCCGGTGCGCACGAGCGCGGCGAGGTCCCACTCGGCGGCGAGACCGAACCACTCCCAGGACGGCGTCGCCAGCTCGGCCAGGCCGAGGTTGTCGAGCTGCGCACCCGAGACGTATTTCCCGGCCAGCTCCAGCCGCAGGTCCCGGCGCGGCCGCCATTCGAGCGCCGCGCCGAAGATGCGCTCGGGCGACAGCGCCGGCTCGACGTCGCGCACCGTCACCAGCTGCGTGCCGGCCCACTCTCCCGCCGCGTCGTAGACGTCGATCGCCTGGCGCCAGACGGCGATCCGGTTGCGCGCCAGGTTGGCGGTCGCCGACAGTTGCCAGCGCTCGGCGGGGCGCCAGGTCGCCTCGAGCTCGAGGCCGCGCCGCGAGCTCTCCGGCAGGTTGCGCCGGATGGCGTAGCCGAGCTCGGACTGCTCGCCGGTCGCCGCGATCTCGTCCTCGAACTCCATGGCGTAAAGGCCGGCCGCCAGCTCGAAGCGCTCGCCGCTCCAGTCGAGCCCGAGCTCGTAGTCGACCACCTCCTCGGGGCGCACCCGCTCGAGGTTGACCGGCGCGCCGAGGTCGTCCTGCCCCTCGAGCAGGTCGTTGCGCGCCGGCTCGCGGCCGCTCCGGCCGACCGAGGCGCGCAGGGCCAGCCCGTCGCGGATCGCCAGGCGCACCCCGAGGCGCGGGTTGACGAAGCTCCAGTCGACCGGCTCGAGATCGACCGCGCCGTCGTAGCGGAACTCGGCACGGCGCAGCTGCAGGTCGCCGAACAGCCGCCAGCGCGACGCCGCGTCGAAGGCGAGCTTGACGAAGGCCGACGCCTCGTCCTTGTGACCGGTGTTCGAGTAGAGCCGCTCGCCGCTCTCGGCAAAGGCGTAGTGCTCACGCTCGAAATCCGAGCCGTGCACCCCGGCGTCGAGGCTCCAACGCCCGCCGCGCGCCCGCGCGGTCAGCAGCAGGCCGGTGGCCTGGCCGTCGATGCCGTACTCGGTCAACCCCTGGCGCGCCGCCGGGTCGTCGAACAGCTCGAGGCTCCCCTGGGCACCGCTGTAGTAGACCTGCGCCGCCAGGTCGAGCGCCGGACTCACCTGGCGGCCGACGCGCAGATAGACGAGGTCCTGGCCGAAGTCGTCGGTCTCGTCGGGCTGCATCGGGTTGGCGCGCGGGTCGGTCGCCAGCACCTCCGGCTCGACGGCGTAGAAGGCGAGCTCGGTCTGCTCACGGCCGGAGAAGCCGCCGATCCGCGCCCAGGTCGAGTGGCCGCGCCAGTCGGCGCCGAAGTAGAGCGAGCGCTGTTCGATCCCCGAGTGGTCGCGCCAGCCGTCGGTCTGCTGATACGAGGTGCGCAGCCAGCCGGCGAAACCGCCCGGCGAGCGCCCGCTCTGCCACTCGAGAGCGCCTCGGGCGGTCCCCCAGGCGCCGCCGGCGACTTCGGCCGAGAGCTCCCGCTCGTCGGCCGGCAGGTGGCTCTCGAAGTGGATCGCGCCGCCGTACGACGGTGCCCCGACGCTCGAGGTGCCGACACCGCGCTGCACCTGGATCGCCGAAATCGCGCCGGTGAAGTCACCGAAATTGGCGAAGTAGACCGCCGACTCCTCCGGGTCGTTGAGCGGCACGCCGTCGAAGGTCATGCCCACCCGCCCCTGCGGCAGGCCGCGCAGCGAGAAGTAGCTGTAGCCGCCCCCCGCCTGCAAACCGGTCTCCGAGTAGGCGACGACTCCCGGCGTGCGGGCGAGCAGGTATGGCATCTCCTGGCCGTAGTCGGCCTGTTCGATCGCCTCGGCGGTGAGCTCGGAGACGGCGAAGGGGGCATCCTCGGCGGCGCGCAGCGCCGCCACGACGACCTCGGAGGCGAAGCCGACCGCCGGCTCGAGCACGATCTCGAGCGCTGCGTCGCCGGGCGCCGCGTCGAGCCGGCGGGGCTGATAGCCCTCCAGCCGCACTTCCAGGCGATGGAGGCCCGGCGAAGCGGCAGCGGCGAAGGTCCCGTCGGCCGCGCTCTGGCCGGCGGCAGCGCCGTCGACGCGCAC
>JAIOJQ010000139.1 GCA_019911865.1 Thermoanaerobaculia bacterium | reverse complement strand
TGCATGTAGTCGAGGTCGTCGTTCGAGCTGGTGGTGTTCCACAGGTCGCGCTCGTGGCCGGTGAAGCGCATCTGCTCGTCGTCGACGGTGCCGTTGAGCTGCTTGCCGAACGGGTAGTAGATGAAGCCCGGCAGGTTCGCTCCCGCGGCGTCGGTCCACAGGCGCACCGAGCCGAGGTGGTCGACCGCCGCGTGGCGCGTCTCCTCGCTCCAGCCGGGGCTGCCCGCGGCCGGGGTCCGCTCGATCTTCGCCAGCAGGTTTCTCCCCGTCCAGACGTAGTCCCGGAAGCTGTGCTTGCCGTCCTCCGCCCGCCACTCGCGCAGTAGCTGGTTGTCGAGCCCGCGCAGCGACCAGACCGTGCCGCCGCCGCCCACCCGCGCCGAGAACACCCGCTCGTCGTCCGCCGTGTACGCGAACACCCACTCCTCCGAACCCGGCGCCACCCCGCCGCGGAAACGCCGCATGCGGTTGAAGGCGTCGTACTCGTAGGAGGGACCGCTGTTCCACAGCACCAGATTGCCCTCCGCGTCGTACTGCGTCCCGGCCGTCGTCAGCCGGTTCGTGGCCGAGGAAGTCGGCGTCGACTGCACCTGGGTGCTCCCCATCGGCCCCGTTTCGAGCTCCTGGATGTTGCCCCAGGCATCGAACGTCGGCTTCTGGATGTACGTCGCCGAGCCCCACGTCTCGCGCGACTCGATCAGCCGCGAGACCCCGTCGTAGCGATAGAGCTTCGAAGCGCCGATTGCCTTCTTCCACCGAATCGGTGGCAGGAGTATTCACCCAGCGTGGGCATCTCAACCGACCTCGTGCCCGACCCTCTCCTTCCGAGCCCGTCGAAGCGCCCGAATTGCCAGATTCACGGCAACGATCTCGCCAGCAAAGATGACCGTCGAAACGAGGTAGATACCGGCTCGCAGCTCCGCGCCCCGGCTCGCGAAGGCCGGCTCCTCGATGAATCGTGAGATCGCCCGATAGACCCACCAGAAGCTCATCGGCACCCAGAGTCGCCAGACCGTGAGGAGCGGCTCCCTTATGTAGGGGACATCGAGGTTTCGTCGCGACAGATCCTTGCGGACAAAGTGGAAGAGAAAAGCTCCTCCGATCACAATAAAGGCCCCGAACAGTGATTCCCACACAAACGCTGAAGGTGTCATCGAACCCAGTACTCCCTGGCTGAAAACCCGATGGCCGACTGAAGACGCGATTCTCCCCGTGATGAACTGCCTGAGCTACATGCAGAGCTCACGAGCTCGCTCCACTGATGCAACAGGGGCGGTCCTGTTACCGACCAACGGAAGCGTTTCGCCAGCTCGGGCACCCAAGGCCGCTGCCAATCGCAGCCTGAGTTGCGATAAGAGTCCTGACTGCTTCGCGTGAGCCTCCTCGAGGAAGATGACGGCCGGATCGTGAAACAACGTTCCAACTCGAACTTCGATGAACAGTACGTAGGCTACTGTTGCGAAGAACAGTTGAAGGACCACGGCGCGAACACAGCGCTTTCGCCTAGTCGTTCGGTCCACGGGCCACCCAATCTCGTGTCGACTTGAACGTCGTTTGAAACTGATTCATCGTGACTTCACGACTCCCCTCAGCTCACTGACGCGCCGACGTCGAGAACCTCGAAGCCCTCTCTTGCCGCCGCGAGAGCGAGGCGCTCGTCCAGGGTCACCAGTGCGAGCGTGGTCGGCCGGCGCTCGGAGGCGATCACCGCGGCGGCGAGTTGCAGCGCGTCGGCGGCCCGCAGTGGGTGGACGCGCAGGAGCCGCCGTGCGGTCTCGCGCTGCTCGTCCGTCGGCTCGACCTCGAACCATCGATCGGTCACCAGATCGAGCCGGCGGAACGCCGCGGCGAGCTCGGCGGCGCTGCCGAGGCCGTCCCGCTCCGCCCGCGCGAGCGCGGAGGCGCACTCGACTCTCGTCGTCCACGACACGACGACCTCCGGATCCTCGCGGTAGAGCTCCAGCAGCCGGGGGGTCGACTCTTCCTCGACGAGGAGCGGCACGATCGCCGAGCTGTCCCAGAACCTCACCGCCCGGCTCGCCGCTCTTCGACGAGCTGCGCGCTCAGCGCGGTGCGGCCACGCAGCCGCGGCAGCTTTCCCCGGAGAACGGGATCGGCGTCCGTCGCGCCGGGTGGGCGCGCGAGACCAGCGCGAACGAGCCTCGCGGCCCGGCCCTCGGCATCGGCGCTGCCCGCCAGCGGCTGGATCCGCGCCACGGGAACCCCGCGATCCTCGATCACGATGGTCGCCCCGGCCCGCACCCGGGCG
>JAIOJQ010000001.1 GCA_019911865.1 Thermoanaerobaculia bacterium | reverse complement strand
ACCGGCTCCTCGTCGTCTGCGGCTCTGCCTCCGCCTCGGTGGTAACCCGCGATCACGCCGGACACGCTCCGGCTTTCTCGAGGCTTCACACCTCGAAACTACGACGCAGGAGCCGGTCGCTCCATATCGTCTATGGGCCTTTGCCTTTGCTTTGAAGTCGTTGCTTTGAAGTCGTTGCTTTGAAGTCTTTGCTTTGAAGTCTTTGCTTTGAAACCTCTGCTTTTTCAGGTCTCTGGTTTCAGAGCTGCCAGGTAGGCGCGCACGGCGCTGGCGAGGCCGATGTCGAGGGCGTCGCAGATCAGGGCGTGGCCGATCGAGACTTCGTCGAGGGCGGGGAGGTTCCTGGCGAAGAACGGCAGGTTGTCGAGGTCGAGGTCGTGGCCGGCGTTGACGCCGAGACCGACCTTTGCGGCGCGCTCGGCGGCGGCGCGGTAGCGGGCGAAGACGGCGTCGCGCTTCGGACCGCGAAAAGCGCGGGCGTACGGCTCGGTGTAGAGCTCGACGCGGTCGGCGCCCACCGATCTGGCGCCCTCGACTTCGCGCGCCGAAGGGTCGACGAAGAGACTGACCCGGCACCCCTTGGCGCGCAGCCGCGAAACGACGTCGACCAGCCAGAGGCGATCGACCTCGCCGAACTTCCAGCCGGCATTCGAAGTCAGCACGTCCGGCGGATCGGGAACCAGCGTCGCCTGCGCCGGTCGCACCTTCTCCACCAGCGCCAGCCACTCCTTGCCCGGATAGCCCTCGATGTTGAGCTCGACCGGCAACCAGGAGGCGAGCTCGAGCACGTCGGCGCGCCGGATGTGGCGCTCGTCCGGCCGCGGGTGGACGGTGATGCCGTGGCAGCCGGCGCCGATCGCCGTCTCCGCCGCCTGGCGCACGCTCGGCCGACTGCCGCCCCGCGCGTTGCGCAGGGTCGCGACCTTGTTGACGTTGACCGACAGGCGGATCAAGGGCGACTCAGCGTTCGATCTCGGTGGCGAGCGTCGAGGACTCCTCGACTTCCGTCGCGACCACGAAGGTGCGCGAGATCGGGAAGAGGGCCCGCCGCGGTCCTCCGGGAGTCTGGATGTTGATCTCGTAGTAGCCGAGCGGGCTCATCGAGAGCAGCATGCCGCGGTGCTTCGCCTCGCCCGTCAGCTGGTCGGTGTAGATCAGCACGTCCGCCGGTGTCTCCATGTCGATTCACTCCTCGTAGAAGCCCTGGTCCCGGTACTCCCTGAGTTTGCGCTGCAAGGTCCGCAGGCCGATGTCGAGCGCCCGGGCCGCCTCGACGCGCCGCCCGCCGGCACGCTCGAGGGCGGTGAGGATCGCCTCGCGCTCGATGTCGGCCATGGTCATGGCATCGACTCCGGCGTGGGCCGCCGGCCCGGGGCTCTCCGGCAACGCCGTCACCTCCGACAGCGCGGCGGTAGCGGGCCCGGCGACCACGAACGGCCGGATCTCGATGCCGAGCTCGCGGCCGATCTCGGAGGGCAGGTCCTCCGGTTCGACGACCTCGCCGCGGTGGAAGACGGCCACCGACTCCATCGCGTTCTTGAGCTCGCGCACGTTGCCCGGCCAGGAGTAGGCGCGCAGCGCTTCGGCCGTCTCGCGCGCGATCCGCTTCTCCTCGCGCCCGTGTTCGCGGCAGAACTGGCGCAGGTAGTGCTCGGCGATCACCCCGATGTCGTCGCTCCGCTCGCGCAGGGGCGGGATGCGCAGCGTCGCCACCTTGAGGCGATAGTAGAGATCCTCGCGGAAGCGCCCGTCGGCGATCTCCTTCTCGAGGTCCTTGTTGGTCGCCGCGATGAGCCGGAAGTCGACGTCGATCAGCTCGCCGCCGCCGACCCGCATGATCTGCCGCTCCTCGAGCACCCGCAGCAGCTTGACCTGCAGCTCGGGATAGAGCTCCGAGATCTCGTCGAGGAAGAGCGTGCCCCGGTGAGCGAGCTCGAACTTGCCGATCTTGCGGCCGATGGCGCCGGTGAACGAGCCGCGCTCGTGGCCGAACAGCTCGCTCTCCAGAATGTCGGACGGAATGGCGCCGCAGTTGATGGCGAGAAACCGCTCGTCGCGCCGCGGGCTGGCGCGGTGGAGGGCGTTGGCGACCAGCTCCTTGCCGGTGCCGCTCTCGCCGATGATCAGCACGTTCGAACGCGTCGGCGCCACCAGTTTCATCTGCTCGAACAGCGCCTCCATCGACGCCGAGCGGCCGATGATCGACTCGAAGCCGTAGCGCTTGTCGAGCTGCTCGCCGAGCTCGCGGACCCGCTCGGCGAGCTGGCGGCGGTCGAGATGCGTCTTGACCCGCTTGCGCAGCTCGAACAGGTCGACCGGCTTGGTCAGGTAGTCGTCGGCGCCGACCCGCATCGCCTCGACGGCGGACTCGATCGATCCGAAGCCGGTGACCAGGATGACCGACAGGTCGAGCGCCCGGCGGCGGACCTCCTGCAGGAAGGCGAGGCCGTCCATCCCGCCGGGCATCCGCAGGTCGCACAGGACGAGTTGGACGGTGGTGTTCTGGTCGAGAAATTCGAGCGCCTTGCGGGCGTCGTCGAAGGTACGCACGTGGAAACCGGCCTTCTCGACCGCGATCGCCATCGATTCGCGCGAGCCGGTCTCGTCATCGATCACCAGAACCTGCGGTTCGTCCAGCACTTCGTGCCATTCTGGCACAGTGCCCGGGCCACGCGCCTCCCGAAGGCCACCGGAAAAGGGCCTTCGGCAGCGGAGCGGCGTCAGTCTTCGAGCGAGATGCGGACCTGATCGCCGCCGTCGCGGACCACCAGGCGGAAGTCCAGGTCGCCGCTCGCGAGGGCGCGGCGCAGGCCGCCCTCGGGCTCGCGGCCACCGAGCAGGCAGCGGGCCAGCGGCCAGGGCATTTCGAGCTCGGTGCGTTCATCGCCCTCCGCACGGCTCTCGAAAGTCAGCTGTCCGCCGTGCCGGCGGCCGTAGAGGGCGTCTCCATCTTCGTCGACACCGCGCCAGGCAGCGCCCTCGCCGTCGCGCTCGAGCTCGGTCATCATCCGCGCCAGGCCGGCATCGTCGGCGCCGTCGCAATCCAGGTCGAGATGGGTCCCGTCGATCAGCCCGCCGAGCCACTCGGAGGAGACGGCGAAACTGATGCGGTCGCCGTCGGCGTCGCGGATCTCGACGCGCAGCGAGGGGTCACGGTCGGCACCGCGACGGGCCTCCGCCGGAGCGGCCAGCGTCGCGGTCAGCAGGGCGAGTGCGGCGACCGGCGCGCCGCGGCGCAGGCGGCGGGCGAATCGGCAGCGCAAGGGAGCGGGGGATTCGGCGAGCATGGGTGACCTCCTCCCCCGCCCTACGACGCCGGTCGGCCCCGGGTTTCGACTCCCGAGGCCGTTTGTGTGTCCCTTTTGTGTGTCCCTTTTGTGTGTCCCCGGGTCAGGGGGAGAGACGGGTGAGCTCGTCTTCGCCGGCGATGGGGATGCCGAGTTCGCGGGCTCTGTCGAGCTTGGAGCCGGCGTCTTCGCCGGCGATCACCAGGTCGGTGCGCTTCGATACCGAGGCGGCGACGCGGGCGCCGAGGCGCTCGAGCAGGTCGCGCGCCTCCTCGCGGCTGAAGTGCGCGAGCCGGCCGGTCAGGACGACCGTCTTGCCGGCGAGAGGGAGCCGCTCCGGTCGGGGCGCCACCGGAACCGCCGGCGGGCGGACGCCCGCCGCGGCGAGCGCGGCGAGGCGCGCCTGCTGGCGGGGGTCGGCGAAGAAGGTGCGGATCGACGCGGCGACGATCGGGCCGATCTCCTCGACCGCGGTTAGTTCCTCTTCGCTGGCCGCCGCGAGCGCTTCGAGCGAACCGAAGTGGCGCGCCAGCAGGCGGGCGGTCCGCTCGCCGACGTGGCGGATGCCGAGGGCGAAGAGGAGCTGATGGAGGTCGCGGTGGCGGCTTCCGGCCAGCGAAGCGAGCAGGTTGTCGGCCGACTTGCCGCCCCACCCCTTGAGCGTCGCCAGGCGGTCGCGATCGAGCTGGTAGAGGTCGGTGTAGTCGCGGATCAGCCCCTCGGCGAGCAGTTGCTCGATCCGCTCGTCCCCCAGCCCCTCGATGTCCATCGCGTTGCGGCCGACGAAGTGACGGATCGACTCGGCGACCACCGCCGGGCAGGCGGGATTGACGCATCGCCAGGCGACCTGCCCGACGAGCCGCTCGACCGGCGCGCCGCAGCGCGGGCAGGTGGCGGGCAGCTCGAAGGGGGCGGCGCCCGGCGGCCGCCGTTCCAGCACGACCTCGACCACTTTCGGGATCACGTCGCCGCCGCGCTCGACGCGCACCGTGTCGCCGACCCGCACGTCCTTGCGCGCCAGGTCCTCGTAGTTGTGGAGCGTGGCGCGCTGCACCGTGGTGCCGCCGACGAAGACAGGCTCGAGCACGGCCACCGGGGTGAGGACTCCGCTCCTGCCGACCTGGACGAGGATGTCGCGCACGATCGTCTCCCCCTGTTCGGGGGCGTACTTGAAGGCCATCGCCCAGCGCGGCGAGCGGGCGGTGGCGCCGTAGCGCTCGCGCAGCGCCAGGTCGTCGACCTTGATCACCACGCCGTCGGTGTCGAAGTCGAGGTCGCGCCGGCTGTCGCGCCACTCGGCAATGCAGGCCTCGACCGCCGGAAGGTCCGGGCAGTATCGCCACCCCTCGTGCACCGGGAATCCCCAGGCGGCGAGCTGCTCGAGCATCGCCTTCTGGCCGCCGCCGTTCCAGCCGTCGGCGATGGCGTAGGTCAGTACCGAGAGCCGGCGCGCCGCCACGGCGCGGCTGTCGAGCATGCGGATCGCCCCGGCAGTGGCGTTGCGCGGATTGACGAACAGCGCCTCGCCGGCCTCCTCGCGCTCGCGGTTGAGGCGGGCGAAGGCAGAGCGCGGCAGGTAGACCTCGCCGCGCACCAGCAGGCGGGCGGGCGGCTTGCCGAGGAGGCGCAGCGGCAGGGCGCGGATGGTCCGCAGGTTGGCCGTCACGTCGTCGCCCACCCGGCCGTTGCCGCGCGTCGCGCCCTGCGCCAGCACGCCGTCCTCGTAGCGCAGCGAGATCGACACGCCGTCGATCTTCAGCTCGGCGACGAAGGCGGGACGGACTTCGGGCAACAGGCGCTCGAGGCGGCCGGCCCAGTCGCGCACGTCGTCGAGCGAGTAACCGTTGTCGAGCGAAAGCATCGGCGGCTCGTGGGCGACCTGGGCGAACCCCGCGAGCGGCTCGCCGCCGACGCGCAGGGTCGGGCTGTCCGGGGTGACCAGTTCGGGGTGCTCAGCCTCGATCCGCTGCAGCTCCTCGACCAGCCGGTCGAAGTCGCGATCGGAGATTTCGGGAGCGGCGCGCCGGTAGTAGAGCTCCTCGTGGTGCCGGATCAGGCGACGGAGCTCCGCGGCACGGCGCCGCAGCGCGGCGGGGGACTCGGACATGCGGCGCCGAGTCTAGCCCGCCGCGCGGGATTTCAGCCGCGTTCGGCGTCCGGCTCGGGTTCGCCGGGGAGGGTCTCCTCGAAGCCCGGCTCGGCCTCCGGCTCGTCCCCGGCAGCCGCCTCGGGGGGGAGCGGCCGGCGCCAGTCGCGGCCGAGCAGGACGAGGGTCATCGAGCCCATGCCGATGGTCCAGACCGCGTACTTGAAGAAGAATCCGGCGGCGATCAGCGACAGGCCGATCCAGGCGATCATGCCACCCGGCAGCGCCAGCACCCGGCCGATCAGCGACAGGGCCTGGATGGCGACGATGCCGACCACGACCGTCAGGATCGGGCTGGAGAACTTGCCGCCGAACCGCGCCTCGAGGAAGGCACCGAAGTTGCGGCCGATGGCGACGAAGCCGACCAGCGAGCCGATCACGAGGGCCAGGACGGCCACCGGCACCAGCGCCAGCAGCGGGATTCCGATGATGGACACCGCCAGCACCACGGTCACCAGCACCAGGACCGGCAGGAAGAAGAGCTGCAGCAGCAGGCCGGCGAACAGCGCCTTCCACGGTTCGCGCTCCGCCCGCGTCGAGGCGCGATCGACCGCCGGCCGCAGCAGCAGCAGAATGATCACGCCGAGCAGGGCGAGCACGCCGGTGCGGAAGATTGCCGAGACGCCCTTGGTGACGTCGCCGAAGGAGTCGGGCACGAATCCCATGCCGTCGCCGAAGCCGCCGAACCAGGGCCCGAGACCGACCGACGAGCGCTGTCCCTCGATCGCACCGCCGTCGGCCACGTCGATGAAGCCGCCCACCGCGACCGCCTCGCCGAGGACCTTCGCCCCGTCGTCGACGCGCACCTTGCCACCGATCGAGACGGCGTCCCCCTGGACGGTGCCGCGCACGTCGACGCTGCCGCCGACCGCCACGACGTCGCCGGTCGCCACGCCGTCGATGTCGACGCTGCAGCCGACGCAGACGACATCCCCGGCCTGCTCGTCCTCGCCGACCTCGATCGAACGCCCGATCGAAACCCGGTCGTCGCGCGAGCCGCGAACCAGGACGCGCGGCACCGGCGGCACCGGCGGCACCGGCGGGATGCCCGGAATCGAGAGCTCGATCCGCTCGCCGTCGCCCGGCACCTCCGCCTCTTCCACCGCGAAGCCGAAGGCGGCCCGCAGCTCCCGGCTGCCGAGGGAGCCGAGGCGCGCGATCCGGGCGCCATCCTCGCCGAGGAAGGCCTCGAGCTCGGCGGCATCGAATGGCTTGCCGTTGACCAGCACCTCGCCGCGGCCGGCGATCTCGATGGCGCGCACCGCCGAACCCTCGGCGCGCGGGCGCAGCAGCACCCCTTCGGAGAGCTCCTCGACCCGGTAGCCGGTGGCCAGTTCCTCGGCCGCGGCCCGCGCCGCGGAGTCGGTGGCCTCGGGACGTGCTTCGACTTCGACCTGTTGTCCGGCAAGCGGCAGGGCGCCGCAGACGAGCAGCAGAGCGGCGGCCGCCAGGCCGACGCTGCGGAGTGTGATTTCAGGACGCGACATGACGGGTCCTCCTCGAGGCGGTGGAGAGCGCCACCAGGCCGCGCAGGGCGGCCGTGGCGATCAGGAAATGTGCGAGCAGCAGGGCGATGAGCCGGGGCTCGCCGAGCGCCCGCGCGAAAGCCCGGGCGGTGACGGCCAGCGGCTCCCAGAAGGCGAGTCCGGAGGCGAAGCGGACGGCGAGCTCGGCAAAGCTGCCGGTGACGAATCCGATGGCGCCAGCCGGTCCGACCCGGGTGGCCAGGAAGCCGGCCGCCGGCAGCAGCAGGGCCGCCGACAGGGCGACCACGACCCCCGCCGCCGCCAGCAGGGCGCGAACCGCCGGGCGGGCGAACAGCGAGGGGCTGGCGAGACGCGCCAGCACCCGGTCGGCAAAGCCGGTCCGCGGGCGGCGCTCCGGCAGCGCCCGGAAGAGGGCGGCCAGCTGGCGCTCGTCCGCCGGGAGCCGGAAGGGCTCGGCCGGCGGCAGGCGGGTCGGGTCGGAGTCGGGGTCGAAGAAGTTCATCGGCGTCTCTCGCTCCCCCCTACGCGGTCCGGGACGGGGTGTTTCGCGCTCATCGGCGCTCCTCTTGGGGGGGGCGTCCGAGCGCCCCCATGCGCCGGGCGAGCTCCTGCCGGGCACGGAAGATGTGGACCTTTACCGTCCCCAGCGGCAGGCCGGAGACTTCGGCGATCTCCTCGTAGGAGAGCTCCTCGCCGAAGCGCAGCAGCAGGATCTCCCGGTACGCCGGCCGCAGCTGCTCGAGCGCCGCCTCCAGCACCCGGCCGGCTTCCCGTCCGAGCGCCACGGCCAGCGGGTTCTCGGCCCGTGGGTCGGCCGGCAGCTCGGGCGCCGCCTCGCCGTCCGCCGCCGGAGCGTCGAGCGACAGCGGCTCCTCGCCGCGCCTCCGCAGCGCGTCGAGCGCCGTGTTGTGGGCGATCTTGAACAGCCAGCTCGAGAACTTGCGCTGCGGATCGAAGCGGCGCAGCGCCTTCCAGGCCTTGACGAAGGTCTCCTGGGCAAGGTCTTCGGCCAGGTCGTCGCGCCGCACGATGCGCGCCAGCAGGCCGAATACCGGGCGCTCGAAGCGCTCCACCAGCTCGCGGAACGCGGCCTCCGAGCCGTCGCTGGCCGCCGCCGCGAGCTCCTCGTCGGTCGGCCCGCTGCCCTGCCTCTGCCTCGTCTCCGGGGTCACCCGCGGCCAGCCTAGCGCAGCCAGGGCCCTGCCGCCGCCGGCTCACTCGCGGTCGGGAGCCGCGCCGCGGTATCGCTTGGCGCGGCTGCGATGCTCCTTGTCGGCCCGCCGGCGAGCCTCCGAAGCCCGCGTCGGGCGGGTGGCCCGGCGCCGCCGCGGCGGCTGGAGGATCGACTCGACGAGCCGTTCCAGCCGCTCGATCACGTCTTCGCGGTTCTTCTCGCGGGTGCGGAAACGGCGCCCGAGCACGACGATCACCCCTTCCGCGGCGACCCGGCGGCCCGCCGCGGCGAGCAGCCGCGCCTTTTGCGCCTCGTCGAGGGCGCGGCTGGCGGTGACGTCGAAGCGCAGCCGCACGGCGGTCTCGACCTTGTTGACGTTCTGCCCCCCCGGACCGGAGGCGCGGAGGAACTCGAAGCCGAGCTCGGCGTCGGGAATCCGCCGCTCCCCCGCCATCAGAACACCTCGGCGACACAGCAGCGCAGGCTGCCGCCCGCCTTCTCGATTTCGTCGAGCGGCACCGAGCGGAGCCGGAAACCCCAGCTGGCGAGGCTCTCCCGGCTCTCCGGCCGCAGGCTCGCCACGGCGCCGGTGCTCATCCACACTTCGTCCTCACCGAGCGCCAGGGCGTTGGCGGCGAAGGCCGCCTTCTCCTCGTCGGAGAGCCGCAGCACCCGCCCCGGGTAGAGAGCCTCGATCGCCGCCGGAACATCCGGGTCGACGAACGAGCCGGGGTGCAGGATCGCCGCCCGGCCGGCGAGCGAGGTGAGGACGACGTTGGCGTGATACTCGCCCGGCGCGAGGTCGAAGACGAAGGTCAGCGCCAGGCCGAAAGCTTCGTGCATGGCCGCCGCGCCGGCGCGGTCACAGCGCTCGGACAGGCCGCACAGGCCGATCCGGCGCGGCCGGTCGATCACCAGCGGGCCGGTCATCTCGGCGACCAGGTCGGTACGGCCGGACAGATCGACGCAGGGCGAACCCGTCGCAGCGAGGTAGCGGCGGATGTCGGCGCGCTCGGCCTCGCGCTGCCGCACCCGGTGGCGCATGCGGCCGATGATCACCCGCCCGGGAGCGGTGGCGAAGACGTTGTTGGGAAAGACCGCGTCCGGCGTCGAGGGGTCCCCCGCAAAGACGGTCACCGGCAGCGTGCCGGCGAGCGCCGCCGCGAGTCCGGCGTGCTCGGCGAGTGCCCGCGCCTCGGAGAAGTCGGCATCGGTCCGCATGTAGCGGTTGTCGAGCGTCGACTCCTCGGCGAGCCGGAAGCCGTGCGGCGCCACCAGGAAGGCGGCGCGCGCCGTCGCCGGCGAGTCGGGGCGAAAGTCCCGCGCCGCCAGCGCCGCGCGGAAGGCGCCCGGACTGTCGACCAGCATGCGTCGGCGCTCCCCGCGTCAGGCCCGCTTGACGACGCGCAGCAGGGCGATCAGCACCATCGCCCCGATCGTCGCCATGATCAGCGTTCCGAGCAGGCCGCTGATGCCGATGCCGAGCAGGCGGAAGAGGAAGCCGCCGAGCAGGGCGCCGATGACGCCGACGATCATGTCGCCGAGCAGACCGAAGCCGCCCCCCTTCATCAGCATCCCGGCCAGCCAGCCGGCGGCGAGCCCGATGAGCAGGAACCAGACGATCTCCATGTCCCCTCCTTTCCGGCCGGACGGCTCCGGCCTCAGCCGGCGCCGCCGCGGGCACGGCTTTCGCGGCCGACGCGGCAGACGTTCTTCAGCCAGTCGCGATTCATCATGGCGATGAAGTCGATCGACACCCCCTTCGGGCAGACCGCCTCGCACTCGCCGTAGTTGGTGCAGCTGCCGAAAGCTTCCTCCTCGAGCTGCGCCACCATGCGCTCGACCCGCTGCCAGCGCTCGGGCTGACCCTGCGGCAGCAGCGCCAGCTGCGAGACCTTGGCGGCGGTGAACAGCTGCGCCGCGCCGTTGGGGCACTGGGCCACGCAGGCGCCGCAGCCGATGCAGGAGGCGGCGTCCATGGCGACGTCGGCGTCCGGCTTGGCGACCGGCAGCGCATTGCCGTCCTGCGCCGTGCCGGTGTTGACCGACACGTAGCCGCCGGCCTGGATGATGCGGTCGAAGGAGCTGCGATCGACCACCAGGTCGCGCAGCACCGGAAACGCCTTCGCCCGCCAGGGCTCGAGCACCAGCTCCTCGCCGTCGCTGAAGTGGCGCATGTGGAGCTGGCAGACGGTAGTCGCCGGCATTTTGCCGTGGGCGATGCCGCTGATCATGAAGCCGCAGGTGCCGCAGATCCCCTCGCGGCAGTCGTGGTCGAAGGCGATCGGCTCTTCGCCCTTCTCGATCAGGCGCTCGTTGAGCACGTCGAGCATCTCGAGGAACGACATGTGCTCGCTGACGTCGGGCATCTCGTAGGCGACGAGGCGCCCGGGAGCATCGGGACCGGGCTGGCGCCAGACGCGGAGAGTGAGTTTCATTACTTGTAGCTCCTCTGCGCCAGGTGGACGTATTCGAATTCCAGCGGCTCCTTGTGCAGCACCGGCTCCCTGCCCTCCCCCGCCCACTCCCAGGCGGCGACGTAGCGGAAGTTCTCGTCGTCGCGCAACGCCTCGCCCTCCGGCGTCTGGTACTCCTCCCGGAAGTGGCCGCCGCACGACTCGGCGCGATGCAGCGCGTCGCGGCAGACCAGCTCGCCCAGCTCGAGGAAGTCGGCCACCCGGCCCGCCTTCTCGAGCGTCTGGTTGAGCTGATCGCCGCCGCCCAGCACGTTGACCTCCCGCCAGAACTCCTCGCGCAGTCCGGGGAGCCGCTCGATGGCGCGCCGCAGGCCGTCGGCGTTGCGCCCCATGCCGCACCCGGTCCACATCACCTGGCCGAGCTCGCGGTGGAAGGAGTCGACGGTGCGCTTGCCGCGGATCGACAGCAGCTTGTCGAGCCGCGCCCGCACTCCGGCCTCGGTCTCGGCGAAGGCCGGCGTCTCGGTGGCGACCGTCTCGCCCAGGCGCGCGGCCAGGTAGTCGCCGACCGTGTAGGGGATGACGAAATAGCCGTCGGCCAGCCCCTGCATCAGGGCCGAGGCGCCGAGCCGGTTGGCGCCGTGATCGGAGAAGTTCGCCTCGCCGAGCACGAAAAGGCCAGGGATGGTGGACATCAGGTGGTAGTCCACCCACAGCCCGCCCATCGTGTAGTGGACCGCCGGGAAGATGCGCATCGGCACGCTGTAGGGGTCTTCGCCGGTGATCCGCTCGTACATCTCGAACAGATTGCCGTAGCGCTCCTCGATCGCCGACCGGCCGAGGCGCCCGATCGACTCCGAGAAGTCGAGGTAGACGCCGAGGCCGCCGGGACCGACACCCCGCCCCTCGTCGCAAACCTGCTTGGCGGCGCGCGAGGCGATGTCGCGCGGCACCAGGTTGCCGAAGGCCGGGTAGCGTCGCTCCAGGTAGTAGTCGCGCTCGGCCTCCGGAATGTCGTTCGGATTGCGCGTCTCCCCCTTGCGCAGCGGTACCCAGATGCGGCCGTCGTTGCGCAGCGACTCCGACATCAGTGTCAGCTTCGACTGGTACTCGCCGGAGACCGGAATGCAGGTCGGGTGGATCTGCGTGTAGCAGGGGTTGGCGAAAGCGGCGCCCCGCTTGTGGGCGCGCCAGATGGCGGTGGCGTTGCACCCCTTGGCGTTGGTCGACAGGTGGAAGACGTTGCCGTAGCCGCCGGTCGCCAGCACCACCGCGTGGCCGGCGTGGCGACGGATCTCGCCGCTGCGCAGGTCGCGCACGACGATGCCGCACGCCCGCCCGTCCTCGACCACCAGGTCGAGCATCTCGGTGCGCGGGAACATGCGCACCTTGCCGAGTGCGATCTGGCGTTCGAGCGCCTGATAGGCGCCCAGCAGGAGCTGCTGGCCGGTCTGGCCGCGGGCGTAGAAGGTGCGCGAGACCTGGGCGCCGCCGAACGACCGGTTGGCGAGCAGGCCGCCGTACTCGCGGGCGAACGGCACCCCCTGGGCCACGCACTGGTCGATGATCGAGCCCGAAACCTCGGAGAGCCGGAAGACGTTGGCCTCGCGGGCGCGGAAGTCGCCCCCCTTGACGGTGTCGTAGAAGAGCCGGAAGACGCTGTCGCCGTCGTTCTGGTAGTTCTTGGCGGCGTTGATGCCCCCCTGCGCGGCGATCGAGTGGGCGCGCCGCGGCGAGTCCTGGTAGCAGAAGCACTCGACCTCGTAGCCGAGCTCGCCGAGCGAGGCGGCGGCCGAAGCCCCGGCGAGGCCCGAGCCGACCACCAGCACCTTGAAGCGCCGCTTGTTGGCGGGGTTGACCAGCTTCATCTCGAACTTGCACCGCTCCCACTTCTTCTCGATGGGGCCGGCGGGAATCCGGGCGTCGAGGCGCATCACTTCACCCATCCCATCAGGACCGCGAGCGGGAACGAGAGGTTCCCGGCGGTCACGAGCCCGGCGAAGGCCGTGGCGAACGACCTGCGCCAGTGGTTGAACTTCGGGTTGTTCCAGCCGAGCGTCTGGAAGAGGCTCCACAGGCCGTGGAACAGGTGGAGGCCGAGCGCCAGGTTGGCGACGATGTAGAGCCCGGCAACCGCCGGCCGCTGAAAGCTGGCGACCAGGTTGGCGTGCACGCCGCCGGCGACGAACGACGGGTGGACCCAGCCGAGCGTCAGGTCGGCGAGGTGCCAGGCGACGAACAGGGCGATGATCACCCCGCCCCAGCGCATCGTCCGCACCGCGTAGCTCGACTGGACGTGGACCCGCACCTGGTAGGCAACCGGCCGCGCGGCGCGGCTCTGGCGGGTCACCGCCCAGGCCGAGGCGATGTGCAGCAGGACGCAGGCGAGCAGCACCAGGCGGGCGATCCAGAGCGCCTGGCCGTGGCCGAGCACCGGCGCTCCCAGCTCGCGCAGGCCCTCGCCGTAGACGTCGATCTTCCACTGCCCGGCGTGCACCCCGTCGGCGTAGCGACCCTGGTAGAGCTTCAGGTTGCCCACCATGTGCACCAGCACGAAGCCGAACAGGACGATCCCGGAGATCGCCATGAGCGCCTTCCTGCCCACCGCCCGCGTGAGCAGGCTCGCAAAACCGTTCATCTCGATCTCCTCGTTCTGCGCATCCGCGTCGCCCCGACGGAGCGGTCCGGCGCGGCCGGGCGTTCGCCCGCCCTCAGGAACTCTTTCGCCCGCCGCGCCGCCGGCGCCGCGGGCGTCGCGACGTACCGGGTCCGGCCGGCGGCCCGGCGGTCCGCGCCGGCTCTTCTGCCGCGCCGGCGAGGGGCTCGAGGA
>JAIOJQ010000138.1 GCA_019911865.1 Thermoanaerobaculia bacterium | reverse complement strand
TTCTGCTCGTAAGTCATCGCCGTGCGCACCCGGTCGCCCAGCTGGCGGGCCTCCCGCTTGACCTCCTCGGCCTGCTCGGGGGTGATCACCCCCTGGCGAACCAGCACGTCCGCGACGAACCCCGGTGCGAGCGACATCGGGCGGGAGTGTAGCCGAACCCCACCCCCCCGTCGCCAGCCACAGAGAAAAGGGGACAGGCACCAAACTCCGTAAAAAGGGGACAGGCACCGTTTCACCCCGAAAGGGGACAGGCACCTTTTCTGACACCTTTCTACCCAAAAAGGGGACAGGCACCCAATCTCGTGAAAAGGGGACAGGCACCTTTTCTCCGGTTTTCCTGCCTGTCCCTCATTTTCGGCTTCGGGGGAAATTGCCTTTGACTGAATTTCCGTTTTTGGGGCGATCGGGGGCTTTTCTCCGGGGAGTTTGACGCCGATTTGACGCGGGAGGCGGTCGAGGCCAATGGACCCTTGACGCGCTCTGCTGGCCAGATGGAGGGCGATGAGCGCTGCGCACTCTCGCCCCGTCGGGCCCGCGGCCGTGAGGAGCCGGCTGGGGGTCCTCGCCCTCGCCGCCCTCGGCGTCGTCTACGGCGACATCGGCACCAGCCCGCTGTACGCCCTGCGCGAGTGCTTCTCCGGCCCGCACGCCGTCGCTCCCACCCGCGAGAACGTCCTCGGCGCGTTGTCGCTCGTCTTCTGGACGCTGGTCGTGGTGGTGACGATCAAGTACCACCTCTACGTCCTGCGCGCCGACAATCGCGGCGAGGGGGGGATCCTCGCCCTGCTCGCCCTGGTGCGCGGGCGGGTCCGCGGCCGCGTCGGTGTGGCGCTGCTCGGGCTCGGCCTGTTCGGCGCCGCGTTGCTCTACGCCGACGGCGTCCTGACGCCGGCGATCTCGGTGCTCGGGGCGCTCGAGGGCCTGTCGGTCGTGCAGCCGGCGCTCGGTCCGGCGATCGTGCCGCTGGCGGTGGGCATCCTCATCGCCCTCTTCCTCGTCCAGCGCCGCGGCACCGCCGGCGTCGGCGCCGTCTTCGGCCCGGTGATGCTGGTCTGGTTCGTCACCCTGGCGGGGCTCGGAGCTGCCGGGATCCTGCGCCAGCCGTCGGTGCTCGCGGCGGTCGATCCGCGCTTCGCCGCGGGCTTCCTGCTGCGCGGTGGCGCCAGCGGTTTCCTGGTTCTCGGCGCGATCTTCCTGGTCGCCACCGGCGGCGAGGCCCTCTACGCCGACCTCGGCCACTTCGGCGAGCGGGCGATCCAGATCGACTGGTTCAGCCTGGTCGGCCTCTCGCTGCTGCTCAACTACTTCGGCCAGGGGGCGCTGATCCTCGCCTCGCCGGCGGCGGCGCAGAGCCCCTTCTACCTGCTGGCGCCGGAGGCGATGCGCCTGCCGCTGCTCGGGCTCGCCACCGCCGCGGCGATCATCGCGTCGCAGGCGATCATCTCCGGCTCGTTCTCGCTCACCCGCCAGGCGGTGCAGCTCGGCTACCTGCCGCGGATGGAGATCGTCCACACCTCGGCGAGCGAGATCGGCCAGATCTTCGTGCCGGTGGTCAACCGGCTGCTCGCC
>JAIOJQ010000137.1 GCA_019911865.1 Thermoanaerobaculia bacterium | reverse complement strand
CCTGGTGGGGAGAGCTGATGCGGCGGCTCTCCGGGCGCCCGCCGGCGAGCCGCCGCATCAGCTCTCCCCACCAGGCGCGCAGCGAGCCCATCGCGCCGACCTGGTCGTCGAAGTCGTAGGAGATGACCCAGCGGTCCCAGCGGTAGACCGCCGCCTCCCAGGCCTGGCGCATGGAGGTCAGCAGGCTGGTCGGCGCGGGCGCCGGCCGGCCCGCCGGTGGCGTCGGGTCGAAGATCGTCCAGCCGCGGTCGGGGATCCACGCTTCCACCCAGGCGTGGGCGTTGGACTGGCGCACCACCCAGGACCCCTCCCAGCGGCTCCACTCGGCGCCGTAGAAGCCGGTGGCGAGGCGCGCCGGTATCCCCTGGGCGCGCAGCAGCAGCACCATCGCCGAAGCGAAGTACTCGCAGTGCCCGCGCCGGTCGCGCAGCAGGAACGCCTCGATCGGATCCTCGCCCCCCCGCCCGACCGTGTCGGTGGCGTAGGTGAACTCGGTGTGGAAGCGATGCTCGATGCGTGCCGCCCGCTCCGCCGCGCTGCCGACCCCCGCCCATTCGCCCGCCAGGGCGGCGAGGGCCGGCGTCACGCGGTCGACCGAAAGCACCTCGGAGCCCGGCACGATCTGCTCGAGCGGCGGCGCCGGCGACACCGCCTCGGACCCCAGACGAACGACGTAGTCGAGCGGCCGCTGTGGCACGATCGGCAGGGCGACTGCGCCGCCGTCCGAGAGCGTCAGCCGGATCGCCAGCGGCTCGAGCGCCACCGCCTCGACCGGCACGAAGAGGTGAGTCGAGCCGAGCGGCTCGAGCGAGAGGCGCGCCACGCCGACCTCGCGTCCCGGCGCCAGCAGCAGCAGCCCGGTGGGTGGCCCTTCGCCGCGCAGCATGCGGCCGCCGGGGGCCGGCTTCCAGCTGCGCCCCTCCCACCCTTCGTAGACGGCGCCGCGCAGCCGCAGCGCCGCCGGCGCCGGGTAGCGCCCCTCGAAAGAGAGTCGCAGGGCCACTTCGGGGTTGCTGCGCATCCTGCCGATGCGGTCGAGGGTCATCTCTTCGCTGTAGCCCATGCGGGCGTCGAAGGGGCCGCTCTGCAGGCCGCCGGGGCCGACCACGAAAGGGCTGCGCACGCGCGGCAGCAGGGCGAACAGAGGCACGGCCAGCAGCGCCGTGGCGAGCGCCAGCACGGCGATCGACCGGCCGGCGCCCAGCCGGACCGCGCCGGCGCGCTGGCCGGCGAAGGCCGACAGCACGTGCAGGTGGACGAAGCGCACCAGCAGCACGACGGTGTAGACGAGGAAGGCGAACAGGTAGATCACCACCGACGGGTGGGTGGAGGTCGCCATGGCGGCGAGGAAGAGGAAGAAGATGCCGATCCACGCCTGCCACTTGTCCTTCTCGCGCTTGAGCGACCAGAGCTTCGCCGCGACGCCGAACAGGGTCAGGTGGAGGATCGGCCGCACCGGCTGGGTGCGGGCGAAGGCGGCGAGGTCGAGCAGCAGCAGCGGCAGGTAGACCAGGCCGAGCACGTTGAGCACCCGGTTGGACAGCCAGCGCTCGCTGCCGGTGCGGGCGTGGCGCAGGAAGAGGGACACAGCGAGCAGGAAGAGGACGAGCGACGGCCAGTCGAGGGTGTCGGTGAGCGGCAACGGCAGCGCCACCACCAGCGCCGCCCAGCCGAGCAGCAGCCGCTTCTCGCGCGCGAAGTTCACGCCGCCCCCGCCGCCTCGCCGCCGCCCAGCGAAAGGCTCAGGACCCGCGCCCCGCTGTCTCCCGGCACGAGCGCCGTGCTGCCGCGCGGCCCCGGCTCGAGCAGCGCCAGCAGCTCGAGGATCTCGCGCCGCTGGCGCGCCCCGGCGGCGAACGGAATCCGCCGCCGCCGGCTCACCAGCTCGACCTCGAAGCCGCGCGCCAGGTGATCGACCGCCGCGGTCGCCGCCTCGCTGACCAGCCGCTCGAAGTGCTGCTCGCCGGCCGCGTCGGCGATGCGTCCGGTGCCGTCGTCGAAGAGGATCGACAGCCGCAGCGTCTCTTCGGCCTCGCGCTCCTGGTAGACCAGCACCCCGGTCTGGGCGCTCTTCTTCCAGTGGATGCCGCGCGGGTCGTCGCCGGCGCGGAAGCCGCGCAGGGTGTGCAGGTCGTGGCCCCAGCCCGACCGCGACGAGGAGAGGTCGCCGGCGGTGCCGGCGCGTGCCGTCTCGATCTCGCCGGCGGCGAACAGCTCCGGGTAGACCAGCACTTCGCGGCCCAGCGGATAGCGCAGCCCCTTGCGGAAGAGGCCGAGCGGGAAGAGCGAGGCGACGTGCAGCGCGGCGAGCCGATGCCGCCCGCGACGGGGGAAGATCTGCTCGATCGTCCCGGCGGCCCGCTCGCCGGGCCCGAGGCGGGGGACGAGCCGCCAGGGCCCCGCCGGGTCGATCGCCACCAGCAGCAGCCAGCGCGCCGCGAAGCGCGAGCGGCTCGCCAGGGCGAAGTCGAGGCGGGTAGGGCGGCGGGCGTGCACTTCGGCGGGCGAGGCGACCTCGACGATCAGCCGCCGCAGGTTGCGGCGCGACATCTGCCCGGAGACGACGAGCAGCGCCAGCATGCCGGAGAGCACCAGGTAGAGGGCGTTGTTGCCGGTGTTGGTCGCCGCCACGCCGACGATGACGGTGAACAGCACGTACCAGAGGCCGACCTTGGTGATCCGGATCCCCTCGGGGACCGGCCGCTCGCGCCAGCGCCGCAGCCATGCGGAAATCCGGGACGGGCCGGAAATCCGGGACGCGCCGCTCACGCCGGCCTCAGATGGGTACCGGGGTCGCCGCGAGCAGCTGCTCGATGGCGCGCCGCGCCGCGTCGAGCCCGCTGGCGCCGCGGCGCAGGACGACGCGATGGCCGAGCACCGGCACGGCCAGGCGCTGGACGTCGTCGGGCAGCACGTAGTCGCGCCCCTCGGCGAAGGCGAAGGCCTGCGCGGCGCGCCGCAGGCCGAGCAGGGCGCGGGTCGAGGCGCCGAGCACGAACTCCTCGCCGCGGCGGGTGCGCTCGGCGAGCGCCAGCAGGTAGTCGGCCACCGCCGGGGCGACCCGCACCTCGGCGGCCCGCCGCTGCAGCTCGCGCACCTCGTCGGCGGCGAGGACCACGGGCAGGTGCTCGAGCTCGCTCTCGACGCCGCCGCCGAGCAGCAGGTCGCGCTCCTGCTCGCGGCTCGGGTAGCCGAGGCGCAGGTGCATCTCGAAGCGGTCGAGCTGCGACTCGGGCAGCGGGAAGGTGCCGAGGTACTCGTGCGGATTCTGGGTCGCCAGGACGAGGAACGGGTCGGGCAGGTCGATGCGCTGGCGCTCGACCGTCACCTTGCGCTCGCTCATCGCCTCGAGCAGCGCCGACTGGGTCTTCGGCGTCGCCCGGTTGATCTCGTCGGCCAGCACGATGCTGGCGAAGATCGGGCCGGGCACATGTTCGAACGCCTCGCGGCGCTGATTCCAGATCGACACGCCGAGGATGTCGGAAGGGAGCAGGTCGCTGGTGAACTGGATGCGCCGGAAGCTCAGCCCGAGCGAACAGGCCAGGAGCTGCGCCAGGGTGGTCTTGCCGACGCCCGGCAGGTCCTCGATGAGCAGGTGTCCGCGGGCCAGCAGGCAGGCGAGCGAGAGCCGCAGCTCCCGCTCCTTGCCGAGGATGATGCCGCTGCCGGCGGCGATGACGCTGTCGAGCTGAGCACGCGCGGCCGCCAGGTTCGAGGCCCACTCCTGGCGCGCCGCGGTCGTTTGAGTCTGCATCGTTCAGCCTTATGCTAGTCGTGCGGGAGCATAACCAAGTTCGCCTTCCCCTGACGAGACGTCCCGCACGCTGCCCCGCAGCAGCGGAGGGCGGACACGGAAACGCGCATGGAGCATTTCGACTTTATCATTCTCGGCAGCGGTCCGGCCGGGCAGCGCGCGGCGATCCAGGCGGCCAAGCTCGGCAGGACGGTCGCCGTGATCGAAAAGAACACCGTCATCGGCGGTGCGTGCGTGCATACCGCCACCATTCCCAGCAAGACGTTGCGTGAAGCCGTCCTGTATCTGTCCGGCTGGCGCCAGCGCGGATTCTACGGGCGCAGCTACCGGGTCAAGGAACGCATCAGCGCCAGTGATCTCGTGCAACGCCTGGACATCACCGTCCGCCACGAGGTCGAGGTGCTCCAGCACAAGCTCTACCGCAACATGGTGCGCTCGATCCCCGGAGAGGCGCGTTTCCTGGACCCGCACCGGCTCGCCGTGCTCATGTACGACGGTAACGGCATCGAGCTGTCCGCCGACAAGATCCTCGTCGCCACCGGCACGACGCCGGCGCAGCCGCCGGGCATACCGTTCGACGGCACGCACGTGTTCGACAGCGACCAGATCCTCGGCATCAAGCAGTTGCCGCGCACGCTCGTGGTGGTCGGCGCCGGCGTCATCGGCGTGGAGTACGCGTCCATCTTCAGCGCCTTGGACATCGAGGTCACCCTGGTCGACAGCCGGCCGGCGCTGCTCGAATTCCTGGATCGCGAGATCGTGGACGAATTCCTGCATCACCTGCGTGACCGCGGCATGAACATACGCCTCGGCGAGAAGGTGCATTCGATCGCCCCGCACGAGGGCGGCCGGGTCAAGGTCAGGCTGGCGAGCGGCCGGGAAGTACGCGCCGAGACGGTACTGGTGACCGCCGGCCGCCAGGGAGCGACCGCGACCCTGGGCCTGGAGCATGCCGGCATCGCCGCC
>JAIOJQ010000136.1 GCA_019911865.1 Thermoanaerobaculia bacterium | reverse complement strand
CGACGAAGCACCGTCTTGCGGCTCTGCCTCCGGCAACCCGCGAATATCAGAGTGACTCGTCGTCGAAGCGGCCTGGTGCAGTCGTCCTCTTCCCCCTCCCGCCCGAGAACTCCCCACCAAAATCCGCGGCCCTTGACGCAGAGTCGCTCCATATCAGAAGGGGAAGGACCCTTGTTCCGGGCGTTCTGCCGGGGTCGGGCCTTCGACGAGCTTCCTGACGAGGGCGCGCGTTCTCTCCGATTCCTCGCGCTCGTAGTTCGAGGCGATGTTCGGGTGATGGAGCTGGCCAGGAGTTGCGCTTCGCGCTCGCGGCGGGGGCGACGTTTACGTCGCGGCCCCGGGGGGTGCGGGAACGAGCTCGAGATCGAAGGCGCGAGCGAGCGGCTCGAAATGACGGCGGTCGGTGGTCGCCACGCGGGGCACCTCGAGCGACTCGGCGAGCGCGACGAGCGCGCAGTCGACGAAGCCGAGGTCGAGGTCGGCGAAGCGGGCGTCGATCTCGGCGATACGCGCCACCCGATCCTGCGCGACCTCGACCATCAGGAACGCCGCGTCGGCCAGTCCGCGGTAGAAGAGTCGCCGCGCCTCCCGACCCAGGCGCACGCCGAGCAGGTGGTCGACCTCGGCCACGACCGGCGCCGGGATCAGCAGTCCGCCGAGTTCCGCCGCGACCAGCCCGGCCGCGGCCGCGTGCCAGCGGTCGCTGCGGTCGTAGTAGGCGTAGAGGATGCCGGTGTCGAGCAGGACGGTCACCCGGCCCCCTTCCGGGGTATTCCCGTCCGGGGTGTGGCGCCAGGCTCGCCGAAGCCGGTCGCCGCGAGCGCCTCCTCGCTGCGCTCCGCCGTGTCGGCGATGCCGCTCGCGAAGGCGCCCGCCCCCGGCGGCGGCGCCGGCCGGCTGCGCACGAGGTACTCTCTCACGGCCTCCCGGATCAGCTCCGCCATCGGTCGCTTGCGCCGCAGCGTCTCGGCCTTGAGCAGCGCCTCGAGCTCCGGCTCGAAGTAGATCGTCGTCCGCTTCATATGTCAGATGCTAACATAAGCATCGCCCGACGTGCCGCCGCTGACGCCGGAGCCTGAGCTCCGCGGCAGGGCTCGGGGGCGTTTCACGGCGTCATCCGCTCTCCCGTGACGCGCGGAGCTTTTCGAGGCGATCGATGTCCGCCAGGTCCTGCGGCCTGCCGGCCGCGCGCTTCATCGCCAGCAGGTCGTCGAGCGCCACGAAGGAGACCTCGAGACCGGGAGCGATCGGCGCCCGATGGCGGCGGCTCCAGGCCTCCTGGAAGTCGAACGGCGGCTCGAGAAAGAGGTCGACGCGCAGCGTGCGGTGCGCCTCGCTCCACAGCGGGAGGACCCGGGCGTTCTTCTCGCGTACCCACGATGCGCGCGCCGCCGGATCGGCGAACTCATCGAGTCCAACCGGCACGACGGGCTGCAGCCGGAGCTCGCGGAAAGCTTCCAGCGCCGGGCCGGGATGCGGGGGTTCGAGGTCGAGAACCAGGTCGACGTCGAGCGTTACGCGCACGAACCCGTGCGCCAGCACCGCCAATCCGCCGGCGACGAGGTAGCGCGCCCGGTGGCGTTCGAGGGCGCCGAACAGCTGCTCCAGAGACGATCGTTCCAAGGGCGAGTCCCGGGTCGCATGCTAGCCTACAGGCGTGCACGACCCGTACGCCGGACCCGATCCCTGGAAGAGCGCGAGCTGGGCCGGAGCCGAGGCGACGATCCTCGAGGCTGGCGCCCGCCTGTCGCTCGCGGACCGCCTCCTCTGGCTCGAGCAGGCGGCCGCCGCAGCGCGAGCGCTCTCACGCGCCGGCGCGGCCGCGAACCCGGGAGTCACGCGGGAAACGACCGCGGCGGCTCGGCAACCCTCCGACGAATAGCGGACCGCCCGCACCTCGACCACCGCTCCGCCCGCAGTCCCCTCCGCCCGGGCTCCGCTCCGCCCGAGCCGAAGCCGTCTTCCCCTTCCATGAAAGCCTTTCGTCTTTGCCTTTCACTCTATGGAAGCTTTTCGTCTTTTCTCTTCGTCTTTGCTTCTCACTCTCTGAAAGCTTTTCGTCTCTGCTTTTCACTCCAAGGAAGCTTCTCGCCTTTGCCTTTCACTCTGAAGATCTTCGTGCGCCCTCGACCCTTCGCTGCCCGCACGAACCTGCCGCAAAAAAAGAAGCGGCCCGCCCCCGAAGGGACGGGCCGCGGGAACTGCCGGTACGCGGGTGGATCAGTTCTGGGTCGCGCTCCACTGGGAGGTATCACCGGTCTCGAAGCCGTCGAGGAACGGCATCGGGTCGACTTCGAGGGCCGGCAGGAGGCACCACTCGAGCACCGAGCCGGAGTCGCCGCCGGCGTTGTCGTCGGCCGACAGGGTCCAGGTGCCGGAGATCGACTGGCCGTCGAAGAAGGAGAGCGCCGCGTTGGGCGAGAAGGTGCCGACGAAGTCGGTCGCCGGGCAGGCCGTCTCGACCGGGGTGGCCGACTCGTCGTCGAGGGTCATGTCGGGACCGTTCGAGCTGCAGCCGAAGGTCGACGCCGGAACGCCGGGCTGGTCGAAGTGCAGCTGGTTGGCGCTGCCGTCCTTGGACAGACCGAAGACGACGTCGCCGACCCAGGTGTGGTTGCCGCGGATGTAGAGGTCGAGGTCGGTGATGTTGCCGCCGCCGGCCGGGACGACGATCGAGGTGGTGACCGCCGCGCCGTTGTCCGGGATCGACAGGTTCGGCGTGGCGCAGTACTCGAGCGCGGTGGTGAAGGTGAAGACCGTCGACGGCGTGGTGCCGCAGGCGTTGTCGGCCGTCACCCGCCAGTGGTAGAGGACGTTGGCGGCGAGGCCGGTGGCGCCGGTCGAGGTGCCGGCGACGGTGGCCGAGAACTCGGGGCTCGAGAAGTTGGCGTCGTCGTCGACCTCGACGAGGTAGCCGGTCGCACCGGCGGCGGCCGACCAGGTGAGGGTCGGCGCGGTCGGCACGCCGGTCGCGCCGTTGGCCGGCGAGGTCAGCGTCGCGGTCCCCGGTGCGGCGGTGAGGACGACCAGGTCGGAAGTCGCCGAGTGGCCGCCGCTGCCGGTGGCCGTGCCGTTGACGGTGATCGTGTAGGTGTTGGCCGGCACGGCGCCGGTGTTGCCGATCGAGAGTGTCGCCGTTCCGGGCGGCGTGATCGTGTTGTCGTCGAAGACGGCGGTCGAACCGGCCGGATGACCCGAACGGGTCAGGGTGACCAGGTTCGAGAAGCCGCCGATCTGGCCGACGTTGACCGCGATGTCCGCCGTATCGCCGGCGCAGATCGTCTGCGTCGCCGGGTCGGCGGCGAGGAAGAAGTCCGGCGTGCCGCAGGCATCGATGCGGATGGCGCCGATGCGGGTCGACCACTGCGCGGCCGGGTTGTACTCACCGGTGAACCAGAAGGTGCAGCCGTCCACCGGATCGATCGACATCGACGAGTAGTCGCCGTAGCGGTTGCTGGCGTTCGACGCGGTGCCGGCCACCAGGACGGTCTCCGGAATCGACATCGTGCCGGCGGGGTCGCCGGAGACGCGGCCGGTGAAGCTCAGCCCCGGGAAGACGGCGCCGTCCGAGACGTTGTAGCCGAGCAGGATGCCGCCGTCGGCGTTCATCGCGCTGCCGGCCATCCAGCGGTTGGTCGTGTTCGGCGTCCAGGTCCCCTCCTGGTGGAGGGCCCAGCTGCCGCCGTTGCGCCGCAGCTCGAACCAGCGCACGCCGCCGTGATCGGCGCCGATGTCGGTCACCAGGTTGCCGACCAGCGCCTCGTGGGTGCCGAAGTTGCGGTAGGCGAGGCGGTTCATGATCACCTCGCGCAGCGGATCGAGCGACGAGCTGCTCCCCTGCGCCACCCCCGGCATCCCCATGCAGAAGAAGCTGGTCAGGCCGCAGAGGGTGGAGTCGAACTCGGCGGTCGAGATGTCCGGCAGCTGGGTGAAGGTCGAGTTGGCCGGCGTCGCGAAGTCGACGTCGAACGCCCAGACCTCCAGCAGGTCGTTCGACGGCATGCCGCCCGGCCCGTGCGGCTCGGTGTCGCGATGGCGCATGAAGATGCCGGGCGCGCCGGACGGCGGCTGCTGCGGCCCGTCGAGGTCGGCCGGGGTGAAGGCCTGGAAGCCGAAGCCCGACAGGTCCGGTCCGGTGAAGCGCTGCATCGTCGCCGCGTTGCCGGCCAGCATCTGCTGCCGGTCGAGGGCGTAGACCGCCGGGCTGCTCTCGTTGGTCGACACGTAGTAGGCGTCCGGCCAGACGGCGTATTTCGGGTAGTCCGGGAAGTTCGGCGTCGTGAAGTCGTAGCGGAAGTAGGCCCCCGCCGGGTCGCTGGTCTGCGAAATGTAGACGCAGAGGTGGTTGCCACCGCTGGCGAACTCCGAGAGCAGCCAGCGATCGGCCGCCTCGTCGTAGAGGACGATCGGGTCGCCGAGGCCGCTGGCGCACGAGCCGCCGGAGCCCAGGGTGTCCATCGCCACCGGGCCGAAGATCACCGCGCCGGTGGTCTTGTCGTGGATGGTCACCAGCGCGCCGCCGCCACCGTTGATCGACTGGACGAACTCGTCCGGGCCGACGTCGCCGACCGTGTCGGGCGGGTTGACGCCGGTGAACCCCTGGCCGCTGACGTTGACCAGCACCGTCACCGGCGGGCCGGCGCCGCGCTGCGGCTGGCGCGACAGTCCGACCAGCGCGTCGGGCACCGGCGCCTCGATCTTCCCTTCGGGGACCGGCCGCCGGCGGCGCGGCACCTCCTTGATCGGGTCGCCCGGCTGCCAGGCGCGCACCACCGGCAGGTCGCGCAGTTCGATCTCGCCGCGCTGCGGGACGACCGCTTCGCCGACGACCTGAGCGCCGCGCACGACGACCCGCGGCTCGTCGGCCACGGCCGCCGAGAGGACGAACAGGGAGGACAGGGCAAGGCACGCTGCTGCGGGTGACCTCATGCAGAAACTCCCTTCGGTTGGACCGTCGAACGGATCGGCGGGAAGTTGCGGATTATCGATGCCAGCCTACCCCAGCTTCCGGCCGGCTCGAATGGCGCGGTTCACTCGCCGGCGCCGGCCGGCCCGGACGGGGCGGGCAGCTCGATGATCCGCAGGTCCCCGGTCCGGCTGGCGAGCCGGACCTTCGGCCCTCCCGCTCCGAGCTTCGCCCTCCCCCGGCGAGTGCGCGGACCGATCTTCTCGACGGAAAGCGAGTAGTCGGTCGCCAGCATGCCGGTCCCCTCCAGAACGACGTCGGCGTCGGTCGCCGGCGCGAAGGTCACGACCACGTTGCCGGTGGTCGACTCGAAGCTCGCCGGCCGGCTCCAGCGCTCGGGGCCGAGGACGGCGGAGATCTCGCCGCTGTCGGTGCGCACCCGCAGCGGCCCGCCGGAGACGCGCAGCCGCACGGCTCCGGCGCCGCTCTCCGCCTCGAGCGCCCCGAAGGCGCCGCGCGCCTCGGCGAGCCCCTTCGCGGTGACGATGCGCAGCGCCACGCCGGCGGGTACGGTGACGGCGAGGTCGATGCGGCGGCGCTCCCAGCCGGGCGCGGGCGCCGCCTCGAGGTCGGCGAAGGCGGCGCGCAGGCTCCGCTCGGCCCCCTCCCCTTCGAGCTCCACCCGCTCGAGCCGCGGATCCTCCCGCTGCCGCTGCGCCGCGGCGATCCACTCCAGGCGGCTCTCGGCGAAGGTGCGCACCCGCACGTCCCCCCAGGGGTTCTCGATCACCAGCCGCTCGAGCCCCTTGGCCTCGACGCCCGCCTCGATGCGCTCGATGCTCCAGTCGGCGGGGATGCCGCTCGCCTCGCTCTCCTGCGCCGCGGCGCTGAGCGGCGACAGCAGACCCAGCGACAGGCAGGCGAGCGTGGCAACCGGCAGGGTCCGGCGACGAGGGCAGCGGCGAGGTGGGCTCTTCAGCGTCATGCACCCGACGTTCTCACAGCCTCGCCGGGCCGTCGAGCCGGCGGGCCGCGGCGCCGGGCCTCAGCTGCCGCTGGCGATCGCGGCGCGCGGATCGAGGTCGAGAGGCAGAGGGGTGAGGTTGCGCGGCCCTTCGGCAGCGAGGACGACGAGGTCCTCGAGCCGGACGCCGAAACCGCCCGGCTCGGGCGCGTAGAGGCCGGGTTCGAGCGTCAGCACGTCGCCGGCCGCGAGGGTCCCCTCCTCGCCCGCCTCGCGGCGGAAGCTCGGGTACTCGTGCAGCTCGTAACCGACGCCGTGCCCGAGGCCGTGAACGTAGCCGGAGAGGGTGCCGGGCGTGTCGATCGGCGTCGGCCAGCCGCGGGCGGCGAAGAGGGCACAGGTGGCCTCCTGGAGATACCAGCCGCGGGCGCCCGGCTGCGCCAGGCGGTGCGCCTGCTCGAGCGCCGCGCGTACCGCGGCATGGGCATGCGCCAGCGGTTCCGGCACCGGCCCGACGCAGAAGGTGCGAGTCGCGTCGGCGAACAGGCGCCCGCGGGGGAAGAGATCGACCACCAGCGCCTCGCCGGCGCGCAGGACGCGATCCGGCGTGCCGGCGTTGTGGGGAACTCCCCCCTCCTCGGCCGGCGCGACGATGTTGCCGCGCGGCTCGGAAAGCCCCGCCGCGGCGAAGCCGAGCGCCACGGCGCGCTTCAGGCGCGCCACCGTCAGGCGTTCCCCTTCGCTCCACAGCTCGCCGTCGCGCACCAGCGCCTCGGCGAGGCGGCCGGCGACGGCGCGAAAGGTCGCCACGACCACTCCGGCGACCCGTTCGATCTCGGCGATCTCCGCCGCCGATTTCGGCTTGCGCGCCCGGCGCAGGGCCTCGTTGCCGGCGACGAAGCTCCAGCCGCGCTCCGCCAGCCGGCCGACCGCGTCGACCAGCACCCCCGCCGGCCAGGAGCCGGCGAGCGCCAGGCGCCCCGGAGCGACGCCGGACGCCGCCAGCGCCGCCTCCAGCCAGGCGGCGAGAAAGTCCCCGGCCTCGGCGTGCTCGCGCACCAGCCGCGCCAGGTCGAGTTCCTCCGGCGTCAGCGGCTCGAGGCCGCTCCGGGCGGCCTCCTCGCGCTCCATCGGGGTGTAGTAGGCGAGGCGCGGCGCGCCGCCGCGCGGCACCACGACGAAGGCGTCTCCCAGGTGCGCGCCGCCGGCGAAAGCCGCCAGGTCGGGGTCGGCATCGCCGTGGCCGAGGACCACGGCGGCGACGCAGTCCGCCCGCTCGAGCTCGGCCGCCAGCCGGGCCTTCACGCGACGTGCGGGGCGAGGAACTGCTTGAAAGCCGCCTTCGGCACCGCGCCGCGCGTCTGGTCGACCATCTGGCCGTCCTTGAACAGGACGAAGGTCGGAATGCTGGAGACGCGGAACTGCATCGCCAGCTCCTGGTTCTCGTCGACGTTCACTTTGCCGATGCGCAGCTTGCCGTCCAGCTCCTCGGCCAGCTCGTCGAGCACCGGCGCCACCACCCGGCAGGGGCCGCACCAGACCGCCCAGAAATCGAGCAGGATCGGAGTCTTCGACTGCAGGACCTCCGACTGGAAGTTGTCCTGGGTGATCGTCACGACCTTCGGGCTCGCCATGTCGCCTGTCCTTTCGGAATCGATGAAATCGCGGCGCCGGCCTCAGCCGGCCGGCCGGTCTTCGCCGGCCCGCGGGTGAGAACGTCGGGCGTCGCGGAAGTATTCTCTCCCCGTTTCGACGTCGCGCGCGATCTGCGCCCGCAGCGTCTCGAAGCCGTCGAATCGCCGCTCCTCGCGCAATCGCCGCAGAAACGAGACTTCGACCTCGCGGCCGTAGAGATCCCGCGCCACGTCGAAGAGATGGGTCTCGACCAGCCGCGCGCCGCCGGCGTGCAGGGTCGGCCGGCGGCCGACGTTGCTCACCCCCGGCAGCTCCCCGGCCTCGCCGTCGATCGTCGTCGTGGTGACGTAGACCCCGTCGAGGGGGAGCAGCTCGTGGTCGGCCGCCAGGTTGAGGGTCGGAAAGCCGAGCCGCGTGCCGGCGCGGTCCCCCGCCACCACCCGGCCGGTCACCGCCCAGGGGCGGCCGAGCAGGCGGGCCGCCGCGCCGACCTCCCCGGTCGCGATGGCCTGGCGGATGCGGGTCGCCGAGACCGGCGCGCCGTCGAGCTCGAGCTCCGGCACGCCGAAGGCCGTGAAGCCGAGCTCGGCGCCCAGCCGCTCGAGCAGCGCCAGGTCCCCCTGCCGGTGGCGGCCGAAGGCGAACCGCGAGCCGACGTGCAGCTCGTGAATCGCCAGCCGGCCGGCGAGGGTCTGGCGGACGAACTGCTCGGCCGGCTGCGCCGCGAGCTCGGCGGTGAACGGCAGCACCAGCAGCGCGTCGAGTCCGAGCGCGCCGAGCAGGCGCTCTCGCTGGCGCGGCGTGGTCAGCCGCGCCGGCGCCCGGTCCGGCGCCAGCAGGTGCAGCGGGTGGGGCTCGAAGGTGATCGCCAGCGACGGCCGCCCGGCGGCGCGCGCCCGGGCGATCACCACCTCGAGCACCGCGCTCTGGCCGCGATGGATGCCGTCGTAGTTGCCGATCGTCGCCACGGCGCCGCGCGGCGGCGCCGCTGTGCCGGCGCTCTCTTCGAACACCCGCATCGCTCAGGCGGCGGCCGGCACCACGCCCGGGACGCCGTGCGGGCCGACGATGCGGCCGACCAGGTCGCTCGGGTAGGCGTCGGTGATCTCGACCTCGACGATCGAGCCGGCCGGCGCCAGGCCGTCGTTGATCAGCACCCGGCCGTCGACGTCCGGGGCCATGCCGCGATGCCGCCCCTGCAGGAGATGCTCGCTCTCCTCGCAGGCCCCTTCGACGAAGACCTCGAGCGAGCGGCCGACCAGCGCCTTGCGCCGCGCCAGCGAGATCGGCTTCTGGCGCGCCAGCAGGCGCCGCCACCGCCGCTTCGCCACCCCGGCCGCCACCGCGCCGTCGAGCTGCGCCGCCGGCGTCCCCGCCTCGGGGCTGTAGACGAAGGCGCCGAGGTGATCGAAGCCGACCCGGCCGACGAAGTCGAGCAGGTGGTCGAAGTGCTCCTCGGTTTCGCCCGGGAAGCCGACGATGAAGGTAGTGCGCAGGAAGAGGTCGGGTACCAGCTCGCGCCCGCGCTCGAGCAGGCGCAGGTAGCGCTCCGGCGAACCGCCGCGCCGCATGGCGCGCAGGATCTGCGGGTGGCTGTGCTGCAGCGGGATGTCGAGATAGGGCAGGAAGCGCGGCTCGCCCGCCATCAGGCGCAGCAGCTCCGGGTCGAGCGTCGTCGGATAGGCGTAGAGGAAGCGGATCCAGGGGATCGTGGTGCCGGCCAGCAGCGCCTCGACCAGGCGCAGCAGCCCGTGCCGGCCGTAGTCGAGGTCCTCGCCGTAGCGCGTCGTGTCCTGGGCGATCAGGCAGAGCTCGCGCGCCCCGCCAGCCTCGAGCCGCTGCGCCTCGGCGACGAGGTCGGCGATCGGCCGGCTGCGGAAGCGCCCGCGCCACTGCGGGATGGCGCAGAAGGTGCACGGGTTGTCGCACCCTTCGGCGACCTTGAGGTAGGCGAAGCCGCGGGTGGTGAGCAGGCGCGGCGCCGTCTGGTCGAAGACGAGGTGCGAGGGGCCGGGGGGCGGCGGACCGCCGCCCAGCTCGACGATCTCCCCCACCTCGCGCAGCTGGTCGAGGCCGATGAAGCCGTCGATCTCGGGGATCTCGCGGCGCAGCTCCTCGCCGTGCCGGTTGACCATGCAGCCGGCCACCAGGAGCCTGCGCACCGACCCCTCCCCCTTGCGGGCCACCGCGTCGAGAATGGCGTCGATCGACTCCTGGCGCGCCTCGCCGATGAAGGCGCAGGTGTTGACGATCACCGTCTCGGCGTCGCCGTCGTCGGCGACGATCACGTGGCCGCGGCGGGCGAGCTCGCCGAGCAGGATCTCGCTGTCGACCAGGTTCTTCGCACAGCCGAGGCTGACCATGCCGACCTTCGACCGGCGGGAGGGAGCGCTCATGCGGGCGCGATTCTACCGGAGGGCGCTCAGCTCGCCGCCGGCACGACGGCCAGTCGCTTGAGCAGCCAGCGCACCAGCTGTTCGGGCGAGGCGAGCTGGGTCATGCCGAATTCGGTCGGCAGGCGCGGCGGCTGCAGCAGCGCCAGGGCGCGCGACACACAGTAGGCCAGGTTCTCGCGCGGGCCGGCGGCGCCGCGGACGCCGGAGAACATCGTACGGAGCCGGTCGAGCTGCTCACCGAGCAGCGCGTCGACGTCGGAGGACTTGCCGCCGGCGGCGCCGCGCGCGGCGGTGATCCGCGTCGCCGGACGGCGGTCGATGCCGAGCGCCGCGGCGCGCAGGCTCTCGAGCTGGGCGAGGTGCGGGTCGGCCGCCGCCGGGCGCGCCCTCGGCGCCTCGTCGTCGAGCACGAACGGACGTCCGGCGCAGTTGGCACGGTGGATTCTGTCGTCCTGCACCACCCAGCCGAGCTGGGTGAGATCGAGGCGGGCCGAGACGGTGTCGGCGAGCGTGCGCACGAACGGCACCACCGCCCGGTCGTGGCTCTGCTCGACGCCGTCGAACTGGTTGAGCACGTAGTGCACCCGGAAGGCGGCGAGGACCTCGCCGAGGGCGATCAGCAGCGGGTGATCGCCGAAGACGTCGGCGAGGTCGCGCAGCAGGAAGTCGATCGACGGCACCGAGTCGTCGTAGGCGTCCTCGGCGCGCACCAGCAGCTCGTTGACCAGCTCCCGCGCGTCGGCGATGCCGGGCAGCGCGAAGACCTCGGACTGCTCGGCGAAGATGGTCCGCAGGGTGCGGAAGACCATCGCCTTGACCAGGTCGGCGGCCGCCGAGGCGGCCTGCGGCAGCTGCGGGGTGAAGACCAGCGCGCCGCTGTTGGTGTAGGGCAGAAATTCGAGCACCGTCGCGTCGACGCCGGCGCGCAGGTCGAGCACGACGTAGTCGGCCGGCAGGCTGTGCAGCTCGGCGGCGAGGCGCCGGCGCAGTTCGGGCCCCATCGCGGCGACGTCCTCGAGGTAGTGGATCGGCCCGGCGACGAAGGCGAAATCGCGGAAACGCCCGCTGCGGTCGACCGACGGATCGAGCCGGGTCAGGCATTCGGACAGGCGCGCCCCCTTGCGGTGAAAGTGGTAGAGATCCTTCTGGATCGGCACTTTCAGCGTGTTGCGCACCGAGGAGGTGGCGGTGTCGAGATCGACCAGCACCGTCGGCGCCCGCTTGGCGAGCTCGAGGGCGAAATTGACCGCGAAGGTGGTCTTGCCGACACCGCCCTTGCCCGACGCGACTGGTATGATCCGGCGGGGCATGGGGGCCCGCAGCTTACCCCGCCCGCCGCCGGCCCGCCACTGCCCATTCGCCTTCGCTCCGCCACCGAATCGGGAGGTCGCCGTGACCCTGAAGCGCTCCGCAACACTGCCGCTCGTCCTCGCCCTCGCCGCCGGCCCGGCCCTCGCCGCCCCGGTCCGCGACCCGCACTCCTTCGCCCGTCCCGACGAGGTGGCCATCCGCCACCTGGCGCTCGACCTGGCGGTCGATTTCGAGGCCCACCGGCTCGCCGGTACGGCGACCCTGACCCTCGAACGCCACGACCCCACGGCGACGGAGCTGGTGCTCGACACCCGCGACCTGGAGATCGAGGCCGTCCACCTGGACGAGGCCACCGAGGCGACCCCCTTCCGGCTCGGCGACCCGGTGCCGACCTTCGGCCGCAGCCTGACCATCCCGCTCGGGCCGCAGACCCGGCAGGTCCGCATCACCTACCGCACCCGTCCCGAGGCGGCGGCGATCCAGTGGCTCGAGCCGTCGCAGACGGCGGGCGGCAAGCGGCCGTTCCTGTTCACCCAGTCGCAGGCGATCCTGGCGCGCACCTGGGTCCCCTGCCAGGACAGCCCCGGCGTGCGCTTCACCTACGAAGCGAAGGTGAAAGTGCCCGCCGACCTGCTCGCCGTGATGAGCGCCGAGAATCCGCAGCGCCGCACGGCCGACGGGGTCTACCGCTTCCGCATGGAGCAGGCGATCCCCTCCTACCTGCTGGCCCTGGCGGTCGGCGACCTCGAGTTCCGCTCGCTGGGCGAGCGCAGCGGCGTCTACGCCGAGCCCTCGGTGGCCGCCAAGGCCGGCTGGGAGCTGGCCGACACCGAGAAGATGATCACCGCGGCCGAGGCCCTCTACGGCCCCTACCGCTGGGGGCGCTACGACATTCTCGTGCTGCCGCCGTCGTTTCCCTTCGGCGGCATGGAGAACCCGCGCCTGACCTTTGCCACGCCGACCATCCTCGCCGGCGACCGCTCGCTGGTGGCGCTGGTCGCCCACGAGCTGGCCCACTCCTGGTCGGGCAACCTGGTGACCAACGCGACGTGGAACGACTTCTGGCTCAACGAGGGGTTCACCACCTACTTCGAGAACCGGATCATGGAGGCGGTCTACGGCGCCGAGTACGCCGAGATGCTCGCCGGCCTGTCGCGGCGCGAGCTCGACGAGGAGCTGGCGCGCCTGGGGACCGGGCACCGCGACAGCTGGCTGTTCGGCGACTTCGAGGGGCGGGATCCGGACGAGGGGGTGGGCGCGATCGCCTACGACAAGGGGTTCCTCTTCCTCAAGACGCTCGAGTCCGCGGTCGGACGCACCCGTTTCGACGCCTTCCTGCGCGACTACTTCGAAGCCAACGCCTTCCGCACCATGACCACGGCGCGCTTCGTCGAGATCCTCGACGAGAAGCTGCTCGCCGCCGAGGCGTCGGTCGCGGCGAAGGTGCCGGTCGAGCGCTGGATCTTCGGACCCGGCATCCCCGAAGGAGCTTACTCCGTGCAGCCGGCGGCCTTCGCCAGGGTCGACGCCGAGCTCGACCGGCTCGCCGACGGCATCGAGCCCGCCGCGCTGGCGACCGAGGGGTGGGTGACCCACCAGTGGCTCCACTTCCTCGCCGCGCTGCCGGCCGATCTCGCCGACGACACGCGCGCCGCCCTCGACGCGGCCTTCGGCTTCAGCCGCTCGGGCAACTCGGAGATCTTCAGCGCCTGGGTGCTGCACTCCATCCCCGCCGGCTACCAGCCGGTGATGCCGGAGCTCGAGCGCTTCCTGACCACGGTCGGCCGCCGCAAGTTCCTCAAGCCGATCTACGAGGCGCTGATGAAGACCCCCGACGGCGCCGCCTGGGCCAAGCGCGTCTACGCCATCGCCCGCCCCGGCTACCACGCCGTCTCGCAGACGACCCTCGACGCCATCGTCGGCGCGCCGAAGGGGTGAAGATCGAGGAACGACCCCGTGGTCGCGCTCCTGTCGTGGAGTGACCTGAAGGCAACGGCCTGAAAGCAAGGACCAGAGCCCAGAGAAGGGAAAGGACAGGCCGCGGAAGCAGGGGACGAGCACGGAGCGCCTCCGCCCTCGTCGACGAGCCGAGGTGAAGGACCGACGACGAGTCGGTCTAGCGGCCGAGCACTCGCACCGCGGGCAGGCGGGCGGCCGCTCGTTCGAAGCTCGCCATTTCGTCGACGGCCGAGCGGCAGTAGTCGGCGTGAATCAGGCGATCGACGAAACCCGGCCGGGCGGACTCGAGCCTCGCCGTCGCGAGGATCTCGACGGCATCCGCGCTTCCCTCGATGCCAGGGCTCGCCAGGAGCGCCCGCAGGGCTCGCAGCGCGTCCTTCTTCGACGAGCCGTAGTGGTGCTGGAGGGCGTAGTAGGTTTCGGCCAGCACCCAGTCCGAGAGGAGGACGCGATCCCCCGCGCGCTGGCGCTCGCGGAGGTACCGCAACGCGACCACCGCGAGTTCCTCCGGCTCGCCGCAGAGCAGGCGCAGGAGGACCGAGGTGTCGAGGCCGACGATCACCGGTCGCGATCCTCGGCGATTCCGCGCGCGATGCTTTCGCGGATCTCGTCGAGGCCGTGCCGACCGACCCGCTGTGCCGACTCCCGGAAGGTGCCGAACCAGGAGGGGACCGGCTCGCCGTCGACGAGCTCGCTCTCCGGGGAGGGCGCGCCCTCCTTGTCCGCGTCGCGAACGAGCGGGCTGTCGACATAACCGCGCAACAGCTCCACCGCCACCTCGCGGACCGGCCGCCCTTCGAGCGCGCTCTTCGCCTTCACTCGCCGGTAGAGCTCGTCGGGGATTTCGAGGGTCGCCTTCACGAAAGCAGGATAACCAGCTTGCTGTATTGCCGTCAAGCCGCCAGGCCTTCCGGCCCGGGCCGACGGCTTACCGCGCGCTCGGCATCCGCACGACGACCTTGCCGAGCGGGCGCTCGTGCTCGAGGAAACCGTAGGCGTCGGCGATCGCGGCGAAGTCGAAGATGCGGTCGATCACGGGCAGGAGCTTGCGCTCGGCGAGGAGCGGCGCGGCGAAGGCGTGGAAGGCGGCGACGAGGGCCGCCTTCTCGGCGCGCGGGCGCGGACGCAGCGTCGAGCCGGTGATGTGCAGGCCCTGGCGCAGGATGCGGCCGAGGTCGACTTCGGTCGAGCGGCCCGCCATCAGCCCGACCAGCACCAGGCGGCCGTGAGGGGCGAGCGCGTCGAGGGCGCGGTCGAACTGCTCGCCACCGACCAGGTCGATCGCCAGATCGGCGCCGCGGTCGTCGGTCGCGGCGCGCACCCGCGAGCCGAGGTCCGGGCCGAGCCGGAAGATCGCGTCGGCGCCGAGCGGACGCAGGCGCTCGAGCCGCTCCGGGTCGCGCCCGGCGGCGAGGACGCGGGCGCCGAGCGCGCGGGCGAGTTGCACAACGAAAGTCCCGACGCTGCTGGTGGCGCCGGTGACCAGCACCGTCTCGCCGGCGGCGAGGTTCCCCTCGGCGACCAGGTTGGTCCAGGCGGTGAGTGCGACCTCGGGGAGCGCGGCGCCCTCCTCGAAGCTCCAGCCGCGCGGCAGCGGCAGGAGCTGTCCGGCGGGCACCGCGACCTTCTCGGCGTGGCCGCCGCCGGCGAGCAGCGCCGCAACGGCGTCGCCGACGCGCCAGGGCGATCCCTCGACGAGGCCCGGACCCAGCGCGGCGATCACGCCGGCAGCTTCGAGACCGGGGACGTCGCTCTCCCCCGCCGGCGGCGGGTACCGGCCGCGCAGCTGCAGCAGGTCGGCGCGGTTGAGCGCCGTGGCCCGGACCGCGAGGAGCACCTCGCCCGGCCCGGCGATCGGATCGGGAAGCTCGACGAGGCGGGGTGACGCCTCGCCACCGGGCGGCGCCGGCGCGACGGCTCTCACCGGGTCAGCGGGCCGGGACCGGCCGCTCGGCGGCGGCGGGCTTCGCGGCGGTCGACGGGGCCGGCAGGTGCTCGGCGAGCGGAATCGTCCCCGCGTGGATCCAGGCGTGGCGGCCGTCGGTCACCGCGGCGCCCACCTTGTACTTGCGCGCGTCGTCGTTGCGCCAGAGGTCGCGGAAGAGCTTGTCGACGGTGTGGCGGGCGCTGCGGCAGAAGAGATCCGCCAGCTCGATCGCCCGGTCGGCTTCGGGTTGGCCGGCGCGCCGCAGCGCTTCGGCGCGCGCCACCGCCGCCGCCATGGCGAACAGCTCGTCGACCACGTCCACCAGGCGGAAGAGGAACCCCTGCTTGTGCTGCAGCTTCGCCTGGTGGACCAGCATGCCGTGCAGGACCTGGCGGGAGAGCTTGCGGGCCTTGCGCTCGACGAAGCGCAGGTGGCCGGCGAGCGGACCGAACTCCGCGTAGCGCGGCCACCGCCCCCAGCCCAGCCAGCGGGTCGGGTACCACCAGGCGTAGAAACCAATGGCGCGCAGCAAGGCCTTCACCTTGGCGCCGGGCGACTTCTTCGGATCGATCAGGTCGCCGGCGACCTGGAGGTGCTTGTCGACCGCCTCGCGCGCCATGAACAGGTGCATGATCTCCGAGGAGCCCTCGAAGATCCGGTTGATCCGGTAGTCGCGGAAGATCTGCTCGACCGGTACCGGCTCCTCGCCACGTGCCGCCAGCGAGTCGCCGGTCTCGTAGCCGCGGCCGCCGCGGATCTGCATGGTGTCGTCGACCACCGTCCAGGTGCGCTCGGTGCTCCACAGCTTCGCCGCCGCCGCTTCGAGGCGGATGTCGTAGCCGCCGCGGTCGGCCATCTGGCAGGCCAGCTCGGTCATCGCCTCCATGGCGAAGGTGGTCGCCGCCATGTCGGCCAGCTTGTGGGCGATCGCCTCGTGCTTGCCCACCGGCCGCCCCCACTGCACCCGCTCGGCGGAGAACTCGCGGCTGATCTCGAGGCAAAGCTTGGCGGCGCCGACCGACCCGGCGGGGATCGCCAGCCGCCCGGTGTTGAGGGTCGTCAGCGCGATCTTGAGCCCCTTGCCCTCGCCGCCGATGCGGTTTTCGACCGGTACCTGGACATCGGTGAACGACAGCTCGGCGTTGGCCAGCGCCCGCAGCCCCATGAAGCGGCAGCGGTGCTCGACCTTCACGCCCGGCGACTTCATCTCGACCACGAAGGCGCTGATTCGCCGCGTCTGCGGGTCGGCGGCCATCACCACCAGCAGGTCGGCGATGGTGCCGTTGGTGCACCAGAGCTTGGTGCCGTTGAGGACGTAGTGCGTGCCGTCGGCCGACAGCGCCGCGGTCGTGGCGAGGCGGGCGGGGTCCGAGCCGACGTCCGGCTCGGTGAGGGCGAAGCCCGAGATCTCTCCGGCGGCGCAACGCGGCAGGAATCGCCGCTTCTGTTCCTCGGTGCCGAAGTAGAGCAGCGGCGTCGGTACGCCGATCGACTGGTGGGCCGACAGCAGCGCCTCGACGTTGCCGTCGACCGAACCCAGCAGTTCCATCAGCTTCGAGTACTCGAGCATGCTGAAGCCGAGGCCGCCGTACTGGCGCGGAATCTTGAGGCCGAAGGCCCCGAGCTTGCGCAGCCCGTCGATCACGTGCTCCGGGTACTCGCCGGTGCGATCGATCGCCGCCGCGTCGACCTCGTGGACGAGAAACTCGCGGAAGGCGCGGTAGAAGGCGGTGAACTCCGGCCGCTCCTCGCCGACCAGCGGATAGGGGTGGATGAGATCGAGCCGGAAGTTGCCGAGGAAGAGCTCCTTGAGGAAGCTCGGGCTCTTCCACTCCGTCTCGCGCGAGGCCTCGGCGACCTGGCGCGCCTCCTGCTCGCTGACTTGGCTGCGAACGTCGTTCGAGCTCATCGGGCGCTCCTTGCCGGTCTCCCCCGCCCCGGCGATGGTTGCGGGCGACGGGCGGGCGGCCCCGGCGTTCGTCCCGGAAGGCTTCGACCGCCTTCCGCGTCGCGGCAAGAATTCTACCGCAAGGCGGCAAATCTGCCGCACTGCGGCAAAGTCACCCGGCCGGGCGGCTTGCCTCCCGGCGCGCCGTCAGCGCCCAGGCGACGCCGGCCAGGACGAGTGCGCCGCCGAGGGCGAGGCGCAGGGTGAACGGCTCGTCGAGCACCAGGGTGCCGATCAGCACGGCGACCACCGGCGCGGTGTAGGAGATCATCGAGACGTTCACCGCCGTGGTGCGGGCGAGCAGCCAGAAGTAGAGGGTGAAGGTGAGCGCCGAGCCGACCAGGGCGAGATAGAGCGTGGCGAGGACGGGCGCCGGCGCCAGCCCCCAGACGGCGTCGCGCTCGACCGCCGCCGCCAGCAGCCCGGTGACGACGCCGCACAGCAGCATCGGCACGGCGGCGAGCGACAGCGGCGAGATGCCGCCCCCCCACCGCTTGACCATCAGGCTGCCGCTCGCCGAGACCACCGCGGCGAGCAGCAGCGCGGCGCCGCGCAGCCTCACGCCGGGGCCTCCCAGCTGCGCCACGTCTTCCGAGAAGATGACCGCGATACCGGCGAAGCCGGCCAGCACGCCGAGCAGGCGACGCCGGTCGACCCGATCCCCGGGGACCACCCAGCGCCCGAGCAGCACGATCCAGAGCGGAAAGGTCGAAAAGAGGATCGACGCCAGGCCGGTCGGCACGACGATCTCGGCCCAGTAGATGACGCCGTAGGGGATGACGAAGGTCGCCAGGGCATTGGCTACCCAGAGCCGCCGCTCGCGGGTCGTCGCGCCCAGCCGCACGCCGCGCAGGAGGGCCACCGCGAGCAGCGCCGCGCCGGCGATGAGGAAGCGAATCGCCACCCCGGAGAGGGGTGGAATGCCGTCGAGTCCGAAGCGGATGGCCGCCCAGGTGGTCCCCCAGACGAACGTCAGGACGAGAAAGGCGATGATGGCGCGGCGGCGATCGCTCACCGGCGGAGTCTACCGGCCTCCGGGCGCGGCTGGACCGCGACGCGCCGGTCGCACAGAATCGGCGGATGAACGAAGCCGCCGGATTCCTGCAGCCCCTCCTCGGCCGGGCTCTCCCCTGGCTCTACGTCGACTCGAAGCTGTGGACGGTTTTCGGACTGCTCGGCAACGCCGTCTTCTCGAGCCGCTTCGTCATCCAGTGGCTCTACTCGGAGCGCCGCGGCAAGCTCCTCGTGCCGCCGGTCTTCTGGCACCTGTCGTTCTGGGGGAGCCTGATCTCGCTCGTCTACGCCCTGCACATCGACAAGCTGCCGATCATCCTCTCCTTCGCCTTCCTCCCCTTCCTCTACTTCCGCAACCTGACCCTCATGCGTCGCGGCGGCGGGCCGGCCGATCAGGGGTAGATCTTGTAGAGCATGCGCGGGTAGGGGATGGTCTCGCGCAGGTGATCGAGCTTGCACATCCAGGCGACGAAGCGCTCGAGGCCCATGCCGAAGCCGGCGTGCGGGCAGCTGCCGTACTTGCGCACGTCGAGGTACCACTGGAAGGCCTCGACCGGCAGGTCGTGTTCCCTGATCCGCTGCAGCAGGAAGTCGTGGTCGTGGATGCGCTGGCTGCCGCCGATGATCTCGCCGTAGCCCTCCGGCGCGATGATGTCGAGGCCGAGGACGACCTTCGGGTTCTCGGGGTCCGGCTGCATGTAGAACGCCTTGAACGCGGTCGGGAAGCGACTGACCATCAGCGGCTGGTCGAAGTCGGCCGACACCAGCGTCTCCTCGTCGGCGCCGAAGTCGTCGCCCCAGACGATCGGGTTGCCCTTGGCGTTGAGCCGCTCGATCGCTTCGCTGTAGGTGATGCGCGGGAACGGCGGCACCACCTTCTCGAGCACCGCGGTGTCGCGCTCGAGGACCTTGAGGTCCTCGGCGCAGCGGTCGAGGACGCGCGCCACCAGCTCGCAGACGAACTCCTCGGCGAGATCGCACAACCCGTCGAACTCGAGGAAGGCGACCTCGGGTTCGACCATCCAGAACTCCATCAGGTGACGGCGGGTCTTCGACTTCTCGGCGCGGAAGGTCGGGCCGAAGCAGTAGACCCGGCCGAAAGCCGAGATCGCCGGCTCGAGGTAGAGCTGGCCCGACTGCGACAGGTAGGCCTTGTCGCCGAAGTAGTCGGTCTCGAACAGGGTCGAGGTCCCCTCGCAGGCGGCGGGCGTGAGGATCGGCGAGTCGATGCGCACGAAGTCGCGGTCGTGGAAGAAGTCGTGGATCCCCTGCTCGACCTCGCTGCGCACCCGCAGCGCCGCCCGCTGGCGCGACGAGCGCAGCCAGAGGTGGCGGTTCTCCATCAGGAACGCGGTGCCGTGGTCTTTCGGGGTGATCGGAAAGTCCTGGGTCAGGAACTCGACGCGGAAGTCGGAGAGGCCGAGCTCGACGCCCGAGGGCGAGCGCTTGTCCTCCTTGACGGTGCCGGTCAAGGTCACCGTCGACTCCTGGGTCGCGCGCTCGAGGTCGGCCCAGGCCTCCGCCGACACGTCGCTCTTCGCGGCGACCGCCTGCACCGTGCCGGTACCGTCGCGGAACTGGACGAAGGCGATCTTGCCGGAGGAGCGCTTGCCGGCCACCCAGCCACGCAGGGTGACCGTCTCCCCCACCCGGCCGCGCAACCGGCGGACCGTCACGGAATCCTTCAGAGAGGTCGACATAGGACCGGCGATTCTATCGGTCCTCCGCCTCCGGCGCGTCGGGCGCCTCACTGCGGACCGCCGCCGCGTCCTCGGCAGCGGCGAGCGCCTCGAGCGCGGCCGCCGCGGCGCGCTGCTGGGCCTCCTTCTTGGTCCGGCCCTCGCCGCGTCCGGCCGGCTCACCGCGCAACGAAACCTCGCAGACGAAGCACTTCTCGTGATCCGGACCCGCCTCGTCGACGATCGCGTAGGATGGCAGCGGCCACCCGCGCCCCTGGACGACCTCCTGGAGCACCGTCTTCGGATCCCCGCCGGTGGGCTCCCCCGCTCGGTCGGCCTCCTCGAGATAGCGCTCGATCACCCGTCGCGCCGCCTCCGGTCCGCCATCGAGCCAGATCGCGCCGAAGACCGCTTCGAGGGCGTCGGCGAGGATCGAGGCCTTCTCGCGCCCGCCCGAGCGCTCCTCGCCGACCCCGAGCCGCAGCCGTTCTCCCAGCTCGAGCCGGCGCGCTTCGCGAGCCAGCGTCGGCGCCGCCACCAGCCAGGCCTTGCAGCGCGCCAGCTCCCCTTCCGGCTGCTCGGGGTGACGGGCGTAGAGCCAGCTCGCCGCGACCAGGCCGAGCACGGCATCCCCGAGGAATTCGAGCCGCTCGTTGTGATCGATCGACCCCTGCTCGTGCGCCCAGGAGCGGTGGACGAGCGCCTCGCCGAGCCGCTCCGGATCGGAAAAGCGGTAGCCGAGCTTCTCCTCGAGGTCGTCCCGCCGGGTGCGCCACCACACGGCCGCATTCTAGAGAATGCCGTGGCTCCGGCGAATCGGTCCTCGCCCGGGGCGCGGCTCAGGGGGGCGCGGGCGTTCGCCGGAAGAGGACCGCTTCGCCGTCCTCGGCGACGAGCGCGTACCGTCGCGACGCCGCCACGTTCCGCCGCTCTTCGCCGGAGGGGTCCCAGAGCAGAATCTCTTCCGCCCAGCCGGCGATCCTCGCCATGCGGATCGGTGCATGCTCCGAGCCACGTCGGACCCGCGTGGCACCAGGCTCCGTGAAGCCGATCGGGAAGACCGCGGACGCCGGAGGGAACGCCTGATAGAGCGTGAAGTCGGGTGACCCCGTCGCGAGATGCACGTACGCATCGACGTGCGCCATCGGAGAGACGGTGAAATCGGAGGCGTGCGGCGCGCGGATGTGGACGTAGAGCGCGTCCCCTGCCATCGCCTGTCCGGCCACGGCGAGAAACCGATCGAGGGACCGGTCGAACTCCCGCCAGCGCGCCTCGAGGAACCCGAGGTGTCCGGCGAGCATGGACACTGCCATGCCGACGGCTACGCCGCGGGCTCCCCGGTGCCGGGGCCGGATGCAGACGGTCGACGTCAAGGCGACGAAGAACAGCAGGCGATGGTCGAGAAACGAGCCGATTCCCACGACGGTCGGAACGGCGAGTGCCGCGACGAGCAGCGCGCCGACGAGCGTCACGAGGACTCGCCTGCGCTCCCCGTCCGCACGCAGAATGCCGTGCACGGCGGCGCCACCGAGCCCGAGCCCGAAGATGGCGAACAACCCGCGCTCGATGCCGCCGAACGCGGTCGCCAGCCGCAGGGTCAGGATCGAGAGGAGGCGACCGAACGGGTCGAACGACCACGCAAACCCCGCTTCCGCGCCGAGCTCCAGGGGGTAGAGCAGCATCGCCGCGAGGACGATCGGCGCGAGCGCGATCAGCACGGTCCACCGGCTGCGGCGCGGCCGCGCAGCGAGAACCAGTGCCGCAGCGCCCAGCACCACCACGCCGAACGCGGCCAGGTGGGTGAACCAGGTCGCGGCGGCAAGCGTCGCGACGAGAGCCAGCCGGGGGATATCGGGTCGCTCGAGGGCGCGAACGACCGCCGCGAGCGCCAGCAGCGCCAGAACGACCCCCCAGAGAAACGAGAAGAACCCCATGAAGAACAGAAAATTGAGCGACAGCGGCACCGCGACGAGCGCCGCCAGCGCCGCATCGCCGTCGAGCCCTTTCGCGAGCCAGCCGATCGCCAGCGGCAGCGCGAGCAGGTAGATCGACGCGAACAGCTTCTCGGCCTCCGCCGGCGCCATGCGGCCGGCGGCGGCCTCCAGGAGGCGTCCGTAGGCCCAGTTCGGATAGACCGGCCGCGGATTCGGGCGGAACCATTGCGCCAGGCGGCCGCCCGGATCCTCTCGCAGCTGATGCGCCACGAACGCGCTGTACTGATGCGCGGGACCGTCGTTCGAGGGGATGCGCGGGTGAGCCCAGAGCAGGGCGAGCTCCGCCATCACCGCCAGCACGACGATCGCCGGCAGAACGGTGCGCCAGGACCCTCGCTCTTCGACCCCTGCCGGTCGCTCGGTGGCCGTCATGGTTGCGGACGGCTTTCGAGTCCCGTGATGATTGCGGACACGTCCGCACTCGCCATCCTGCTGTCGCTTGCCGACATGACGGTCCAGGGGAGCGAGTCTACTGTCGTCCGCTGCGTGACGGGAGAAGGCCCACCTCACACGGTCCGCGAACCAGCGTTCACCGCCGCCCGAAGCGGCGCTCGAGCTCGGCGTCGGGCAGGGTGAGGACGACCGGCCGCCCGTGCGGGCAGGCGTAGGGATTCTCCGCCCGGAAGAGTTCCGAGATCAGGGCCTCGCACTTCTCGATCGACAGGGAGTGGTGCATCTTGATCGCCGCCTTGCAGGCCAGCGAGGCGGCGAAGTCCTCGAGCACCCGGGTGACCAGGTTCTCCGGCGTCGCCTCGCCGTCGGTCGCCAGGCGCAGCAGCAGCGCGCGGGCCTCCTCCGGGCCGAGCGGCACCGGCGCCGCGGCGACCGCCAGGGTGCCGCCCGACAGCTCTTCGACCTCGAAGCCCAGGCGGTCGAGCGCCGGCGAGAGCGCCGCCAGCCGCAGCCGCTCCGAACGCGCCAGGTCGAGCAGCAGCGGCGTCACCAGCCCCTGGCGCATCGGCGTCGCCGCGGCGAGGGTGCGCCGGAAACGCTCGTAGTAGACCCGTTCGTGCGCCACGTGCTGGTCGATCAGGTAGAGCCCGTCCGGCCCCTCGAGCAGGATCAGTGCCCCCTTGTACTGGCCGAGCAGGCGGAACGGCCGCACCTGGCCCGAGCGACCCGACAGCGGCACGACCCCCCCCGCCGGCGGCGCGAAGAACGGCAGGGCGATCCGCCCGAGCTCCCCGCCGCGCGCCGCCGTGCCGCCCGCGGGAAAAGACGAAAGCCTTTCTGTTGAAGACAAAGACGAAGACTCTTCTGTTGAAGACGAAGACAACGACAAAGACGAAAAGCTTTCAGAGAAGGGGGGTGAGGGTGGTTCGGCGGCGGTGGCTGCGGCGGGGCCGCCGTGGTCGCTCGGCGGTCCGTCTTCCAGTGCGCCCGGTGCACCCCGCTGCCACGACCTCGTCCCGGTCGCCTCGCCCGCCACCCCCTTCAACAGCAAGTCTTGGCTTTCGTCTTGGTCTTGGTTTTGAACAAAAAGTCCTTGTCCTCTTGCCTCGAGTGATTGCGCCGCCGCGGGTTCGCGGACTTCGTCCGCGCTCCCGCCGCGGCCCCCCAGCCCCTCCCAGGCAAGCAAGGCCGGGTCGAGTCGGCCGGTTGCCGGCGCGCGCAGGGGCGCCGGCTCTTCGCCGCGCGCCCGCGCCAGGGCGGCGCGCAACGCCTCCCCCACTCGCTCGACAGTGCGAAAGTCGCGGAAGCGCACCTCCGCCTTCTGCGGGTGGACGTTGACGTCGACCCGGTCGGGCGACAGCTCGAGGAAGAGAAAGAGCGACGGGAACTCCTCGCTGCGCCACTCGTCGCGCACCGCGCGGTAGAAGGCGGCGAGGACTGCCCGGTCACGCACCAGCCGGCGATTGACGAAGACGAAGCTGCGGCGGCCGCGCGCGGTGGCCGGCGACCCGACGAAACCGCTCGCCCCGACCTCGCGCGACTCGATCGGCGCCAGCGCCGCCACCAGCTCGGCGCCGAAGATCTGCCCGATGCGCGACCGCAGCGCCTCCTCGCCGGCGGTGGTCGGGGGAGCTGCCGGCGTGTCGAGCAGGAGGCGTCCGTCGCTGCGCAGCTCGAGGCCGACGTCGGGGCGCGCCAGGGCGTACCCTTCGGCGACCTCGACCGCGCGCCGCAGCTCGGTCTCCCGGCGCTTGAGGAACTTGCGCCGCGCCGGGACGTTCCAGAACAGCGAGCGGACGTCGATCGTCGTGCCGCGCCGGCGCGCCGCCGGCTCGGCGACCAGCACCCGGCCCCCTTCGATGCGCACCCGCGTCCCCTCGCCGTCCTGGCGCGCGGTGAGCAGCTCGACTTTCGCCACGGCGGCGATCGAAGCCAGCGCTTCGCCGCGGAATCCGAGCGAGGCGACCCGTTCGAGGTCGTCGAAAGTGGCGATCTTCGAGGTCGCGTGGCGGTCGAAGGCGAGCAGGCTGTCGTCGCGTTCCATCCCGCAGCCGTCGTCGGCCAGCCGCACGCGGGTCGCGCCGCCGCCCTCGAGCTCGATCTCGAGCCGGGTCGCGCCGGCGTCGAGGGCGTTCTCGATCAGCTCCTTGAGCACCGAGGCCGGCCGCTCCACCACCTCGCCGGCGGCGATCTGCGAGACCAGCGTGTCGGGCAGGATGCGGATGCTCGGCAT
>JAIOJQ010000135.1 GCA_019911865.1 Thermoanaerobaculia bacterium | reverse complement strand
CCAGTACGAGGATCGGTTGCGGCACGCGCTCGAGGTCGGGCAGCTCGAGGCCGGCCAGCGGCTCGGCCGGCGGCTCGAGCGCGGCGACGGCCGTCAGCAACCCCTCGTGCGCCTGCCGCAACCGATCCTCGTACTGGCGCCGCAGGTCGTCGAAGGCGGCGTCGAACCGGGAGCGGATCCGGCTCTCGAAGTCGGCGAGATGGGGCGGAAGGGGCATGCTCGATTCCTCCAACACGGGCGGGCGAGACGGGGACCGGTCGCGAACTTGTCATTATCGGGAGCCAGCGCCCTGACGTCAAGGCGGGCCGGGGGTCGAAGCCGCGCTCGTTCAGAGGTTTGCGGCCGCCCAGAGCACCCCGCCGGGGTGGGGAGCGGCGCCGTCGTTGTGTTACCGTCCAAGGCCGGCAGTCGTCCCGGAGGAGAACCCCGACATGCGCACTTCGTGGATCGCTTTCGCCCTGGCCGCGGCCGTCGTTGCCGGATGCCAGCCGAGCGAGGAGCAGCAGCAGGCCAGCAAGATGGCCGAGCGGCAGAAGGTGTGGAGCAGCATCGAGGCCGACAAGGCCGAGCTGGACAAGCAGCGGGCCGCCCTGGCCGAGCTCGAGGCGCAGGCCGCCGCCGGCACCGCGACGGCCGAGCAGGTGGCCGCCGCCGACGCCGCGGTGACCGCAGCGACCGACGCGTTCAGCTCCCGCCTGGCGACGTACATCAACGACGACCCGCCGGTGCAGGGCGAGCCGATGCGGCCGGACCAGCTGGCGGCGATGCGGCTCAACTCGGCCGAGGGGATGCTGGTGGCGCGCGAGTACATCGAGCGCGGCGGCGACTACCGTCGGGCGATCGACATCTACAACCAGCTGCTCGGCGCCGACCCCGACAACGCCGACCTGCAGGCGGCCAAGGCCGACGCGGAGTCGAAGCGGTTCATGACCGCCGAGCGCCTGGCCACGGTCAGCAAGGGGATGGGCGAGGCCGACGTCCTGGCGGCGCTCGGGCGTCCGCTGTCGCGCAACATGAAGGAGTACCCGGAGAAGAAGGTCACCGCCTGGTTCTATCCGACCGACGAGAGCGGCAACGCGGCGGGCGTCTTTTTCAACGACAAGATGGTCGTCTACGACGTCAAGATCGACGCCGTGAAGACCGAGGCTCCCGGCGCCTGACCGGGCGCCCGGTCGCTCCGGCCGCCGGCCCGGGTCGTCGAAGTTGACCGGTACGGCGGCCGGAGCGTAGAATCCGCGGTCCGTGCCATTTCCGCCGGCCCCGTCCGGGGCCGCGTATCCCGAGCGAAGCGAGGTGATGTCAACGTGCCGATCGTCCATGTCCGCGAGGAAGAGAGCTTCGAGAACGCCCTGCGCCGATTCAAGCGCAAGTGCGAGAAGGCCGGCGTGCTCACCGAGCTGAAGAAGCGCCAGCACTTCGAGAAGCCCTCCGTGAAGCGGAAGCGCAAGGCCATCCAGGCGCGCAAGAAGATGCTGCGCAAGGTGATGGAGGAGAAGCGGCTCGGTCTCGCCTGAGGCGAGCCGGACTCCGTTTCGCCGCGCCGGGTTTGTGACGGGGCCGCGGGTCGAGCGACCCGGGCCCCGTTTTCCGTTTCTGCGCCCGCCATCCCACCCCTGCCGCCGCCGCGCACCCCGATCCCGATGCTCGCCAGCCCCGATACGCTCGCCGCGCTCGAATGGGAGGCGCTGGTCGCCCTGGTCGCCGACGAGGCGCGCACCGACCTCGGCGCCGGGCTCGTGCATCAGCTGACGCCGACTTGCGACCGCACCGAGCTCGACCGCCGGCGGCGCGCCTTCGCGGAGGTCGAGCGGCTCGCCGCCGAAGCGCCCCTCGTCCCCTCGCTCGGCGAGGCCTTCGCGCCGCTGCTCGAGCGGCTGGAGACCGCCCGGCCGCCGCTCGACGGTGGCGAGATCCTGCTGCTCGCCCGGCTGCTCGCCGCGGCGGGCGAGGCGAGGGCGCGGGTGCTCGCCGCCGATCCGCCGCTCGACGAGCTGGCCGGCCGCTTCGCGGGGGTCGACGATCCGGAGCCACTGCTCGCCCACGTCCGCCGGGTGCTCGACCGCAAGGGGCAGGTGCGCGACGACGCCTCGCCGCGCCTCGGCGAGCTGCGGCGCGAGGTCCGGGGGGCGCGCGAGCGGCTCTACGGCCGCCTCGAGCGGCTGCGCAACGACAATCTCGAGCTGTTCGGCGAGGAGACGGTGCCGCTGCGCGGCGGCCGGCTGCTGCTCGTCCTGTCGGCGGGAGCGCGCGGCCGCATGCCGGGTCTCGTGCACGGCCGTTCGGCCTCCGGCCGCAGCTTCTACTTCGAGCCGCTCGACGTGGTCGAGGACAACAACCAGCTGCAGACCGCGATGGAGGAGCAGGAGGCCGAGCGGCGACGGCTGCTCGCCGAGCTGCTGGCCGCCTTCGCGGCCGCACTGCCGCAGGTGCGGGCGCTGGCCGGGCGCCTCGCCGAACTCGACCTGCTGGAAGCGGCCGGGCGCTGGGCGCGCGCCGTCGACGGACGCCTGCCGGACATCGTGCCGGCCGGGCGGCTGCGCCTCGAGTCGGCGCGCCACCCGCTGCTCGACCCGCGCCTGGCGGCGCGGCGGGAGCGGGTGCTGGGCACCGCCGGGCACACCGGCGAGGCGGTGCCGCTCGATCTCGAGCTCGACGCCGATCGTCGCGTGCTGGTGGTCACCGGGCCGAACGCCGGCGGCAAGACGGTCGTCGCCAAGACGCTCGGGCTCGCGGTTCTCGCCGCGCAGGCCGGCCTGCCCGTGGCCTGCGGATCCCGCTCCGAGCTGCCGGTTTTCGACAGTCTCGTGGCGACGGTCGGTGACGAACAGGACCTGCTCGCCGACCGCTCGACCTTCAGCGGCCGCCTGCTGCGGCTGACCGAGGCCTGGAGCGCCGCCGGCGAGCGGTCGCTGGCGCTGCTCGACGAACTCGGCTCGGGAACCGATCCCGAGGAGGGGGCGGCGCTCGGCGTCGCCCTGCTCGAGCGGCTGCTCGAGGCGGGCGGCCTGGCGATCCTCACCACCCACCTCGGCAAGGTCGCCGCGGCGGCGCTCGAGCTGCCGGGCGCCGGCTGTGCCGCGATGGAGTTCGATCCCGACTCCGGCCGGCCGCGCTACCGGCTGCGTCCCGGCGCACCGGGGGGCAGCGAGGCGCTGGCGCTCGGGCGCCGGCTCGGCC
>JAIOJQ010000134.1 GCA_019911865.1 Thermoanaerobaculia bacterium | reverse complement strand
CGACGAAGCACCGTCTTGCGGCTCTGCCTCCGGCAACCCGCGAATATCAGAGTGACTCGTCGTCGAAGCGGCCTGGTGCAGTCGTCCTCTTCCCCCTCCCGCCCGAGAACTCCCCACCAAAATCCGCGGCCCTTGACGCAGGGTCGCTCCATATCAGAAGGGTGCGAGGTCGGATGCCGCCCTGTGCTGGCAGGTGCTAGTCCGGGTGCGCAACGTCCAAGCTCGCCTGACACCGCTCCTCTCCCTCCTCTAGGGGCTCGACGATGCCATCGCAAACGCTCGTGAGGAGTCGCACGGCGCGGAGTTGGCCAAGGAGTTGCGGGACGGCTGGTCGGACCACGACCTACCCGTGGACGGCCGCGCTCCCGACTCGGTGATCCGTGCTCTCGTCGCGGCGGGTCTCGATTACGACCGGGCGGTAAGCGCGATGCCTCGCTGCGTTGTGTCCGAGCGAGTCAAGGAGTTGCAGGGCCAGCTCGACGCCGCGCTGGAGCGTGCCCGCCCGGCTGTGGTCTCGGTGCTCGGAGGGAAGAAGGGTGCCGAGGAGGAGGAGAGCGAAACCGCCTGCGCGTGAGAGCGCCGGTCGATATCGATTGCATCTCGCGGGTCGCATTTCCTTCTCGCCGTGGTCGACGGCGGGATCAGTCCGAGCGCGCTTCGATCCGCGAGACTGCGCTTCCATCGAGCGCGCGAAGGATCGACGCGCCAGCGGGGGCAGTGGCGAAACCTGAGAGCTAGCAGCTCGCCGGACTGCCCATCGTGCTCCCCTCATCGATTGGCTAGAATCTGCACCCCCTTGAACGGAGGCGTCCGCCGATGCCAAGAGCTGCGCTCGTAGATCTAGGTGCGTTCGAATTCTCCGAGTTTGAACGAGGGATTCTAGAGTGCTTAGAGGGACTGAAGGGATTTCCGCGCTTCGCCCTGGCAAATGCTCTCGTTCATCTCGGGAAAGCGTACGTTCTAGCTCCCATAGACATGGAGATGGCTGTCTTTAGAGCCATTACCGCCGAGGAGGAGGCTGCGACGAGTCTAATTCTCGTCCTTCGACAACGGAGGTACAGGAACGCGAAGAAGCTGAAGTTCGACCGCCATGTGCACAAACTTGGACTGAATGAGTTCATTGAAGTGATCAGAGCGCATCTCAGCTCTCTCCGTGGCGTACCCAACGTTCGGCTAAAGCGAAAGCTGGTCAGGGATTCAAAACGCATGACTCTTGAGATTCAGGTAGGGAGTGCGTGGCTTGAGCCAGTTCCTCCACTGAATCTGCAATCGCGAGATGACACCACAAAGCAGGTCTACTTCTTTTCGAGAGAAGTCGCAGCCAGGTTGGCAAGGGACGGGGCGAAGAGTCTCAAAGATTCCCTGAGGAAAATTGCCGACACGAGAAATCAGATTCTCTATGCGTGCGAGCGCGGACGGCCTGAGGTCGTGTCGACAGACTTGGAGCAGGTACTCGGAGTTGTTCGCAGCAGAGTTTTCCGTTTTGCGATCCTCATCGCCCTTTTGTTTCCTTACCGGAAGCGGGCACCGTTCGTTCAGCAAGCGATCGATGCATTCCTTAAATCGGTCGAGGGGATCGAAGTCGAGATGGACTACTGGGAGTCTCCTCCCGACATAGCCTAGGAGAGTGCGGTTCGCCTCGCGGCCAATCGGGCTCCGACGATCGCTGAGCCGAAAGGCACAGGCCGGGCAGCTCTTGGGCAGCATCTGGACCATGCGCAACTTTGGCAGCGATCGCGGGCTTGCCGCAGTTTGTCTCTAGAGAGAGGTCAGCAAATGGCTCAGGAAGATTTTGCGTTGGCAGTGCTGAAGCTGATCGTCGTTGGCGACTTGGACGGAATCCGAAGTGCGCTGACCGTAGCTCAACAGTCTATTCAGAAAACAAGCGGAGAGAGGTTGAGTCAGTTCGAGGCAAAACTGACAAGTCTAGGCGCGGACTCAGCTGAGAGAGCGAAGCTTGAGGCCCAGTACCTCGCATCGCGGAGTTGGTACGACGGGTACCTGCCGAGGATTGTGGCCGGCGCGTTCTTGACCTACACATTCGCGGTAGTGGAGGAAATCCTCCGCGAGTTCGCGCGAAATGCCCAGCGCGACAATCAGTTGGCTCTCGCCCTGCGCGACATTCACGGCCCTCCCATCGACAAGGCGCTGACGTATCTCCAGAAGGCCGCTGGCCTCAACGTGAGTACTCTTTCCGGGTGGCCGGTACTTCGCGAGTTTCAGGACCTTCGAAATGCCGTGGTCCATCGGGCTGGCCGACTCGGAGATAACACGAAAGAGAGGACGAGCTTGAAGCACTTGGCCACGCGATTCCCGAAGATGTTGGAGGTCTCCGACTGGACCGACGGAAACGCGCAGCTCGAATTCGGACCGGAGCTTGTGGAGCAGTTCGCAAAGGAAGCGGATGCGCTATTCGAGGAACTGCTGCGGATGATGTATCCCTAGCTTCTGGCGGGTCGCGCTCGGCCTGCGGCGGGACGCAGGGTATCGGGGCGGATACCGGGCCGCCAACCTGCCGAGAGGAACTAAAGAGCGAGCGGCAACAGCAGCGAGAGGCTTCAGCTGCGCGGCTTTAGGGTAGAAGGCTCGCAGCAGTCACTCTTAGATTTTCACGGCCTTGCCTGACTTCGTGTCGACAATGTAACTGACGTGATTACTGCCCCCGCGGAACTCGATGCACGAAACTTCGACCTTGTTCTCAAGTTCTAGCTTTCGCATGCTGACGACCTCTGCGCATAGCATTCCATTGAGGTTGATGATCGTAGCCGCAACCTCCTTTGCGCGTGGGTTTTCGGCGGGCTTTGGCGCTGTGCGAATACCACTGCTTTTCGAGGCTGGCTCCGCAACTCGCGACTGGCGGGGCGATTGAGGGCGACGTGCGTTTTGGATTGAGATCGCCACCAGCGTGACCAGCCCAATCGCGATGAATGCAGCCGGAAACCACGCTTTGAGTCTCATGTGACCCCCACTCCCGACTCGAATGACGGTGCAATTCCGAATCTCCTGCTCTGCCCACGCCCAAATGTCTTGCGCCCACGGCGCGCCCACAGCGCCGCGTCTCCGTCGAAGCTAGTCCAAAATGCTCTCGTAAGTTCTTGTAATAGAAGTCATTATGTGGTGGCGGTGGGTGGGATCGAACCACCGACCTAGCGATTATGAGTCGCTCGCTCTAACCCCTGAGCTACACCGCCTCGGGCGCGGGATCCTATCGCAGAATCCCGGGCCCGAGGCGCGGTGTCGAGGCGGAGGCGGCGCGGAACTCAGCCGCGGGCGGCGGTCCAGCGCGCCGCGACCTTGTCCCAGCGGATGGTGTTCCACCACGCCTTGAGGTAGTCGGCGCGGCGGTTCTGGTAGTTGAGGTAGTAGGCGTGCTCCCAGACGTCGACGCCGAGGATCGGCGTCTTGCCCTCGGCGAGCGGGCTGTCCTGGTTGGGGCGGGCGATGACGTCGAGCTTGCCGCCGTCGACCACCAGCCACCCCCAGCCCGAACCGAACTGACCCATCGCCGCGGCGGCGAGCTTCTCCTGCAGGGTCGCGAAGCCGCCGAAGGCGCCGGCGATCGCCTTGCCGAGGTCACCGTCCGGCTCGCCGCCGCCGCCCGGGCCCATGACGTCCCAGAACAGCGAGTGGTTGGCGTGGCCGCCGCCGTGGTTGCGCACCGCCGTCTGGATCGCCGCCGGGACCGACGAGAAGCCGCGCAGGAGATCCTCGACCGACTTGCCCGCCAGCTCCGGGGCCTGCGCGAGCGCCTTGTTGAGATTGTCGACGTAAGCCTGGTGGTGCTTCGTAAGGTGAATCTCCATCGTCCGCGCGTCGATGTGGGGTTCGAGGGCGTCGAAGGCGTAACCGAGCTTCGGAAGTTCGTGCATCGGATCTCCTTTCGCCCCCTGTTCTATCACCCGGGCGGCACCGGGGGGGGAAAGTCGATCCGCGCCACGTCGGGCCAGGGGAGGTAGGCGGGGGGCTCGCCGTCGTCGGGGAAGATCAGCAGGCCGGCGTTGCGCGGCCCGAGATCGCCGGCGGGTTCGAGGGCGAGCGCTTCGCCGCTGCGGAGGATGACGCGGACGTGCCGCGGCTCCGCCTCGCGCTCTACGGCAGGCACGATGGCGGCGACGAGGGCGAAGGGGACGGTGTAGTCGACGCCGCCGGAGGGTGCGTCGAGGGTCTCGGTGGTCTCGCTCTCGTCGAGGTCGAAGACCAGTCTTCCGGCGAGCCGGCGGCCGTCGCGCGCCGTGACGCTGCCGGTGAGCGGCCGGCCCGGCGGGAAGTCGTCGTAGCCGGGGCCGCTGCCGTTCTCCCCCGCGGCGCTGAATTCGACGCGTTCGAAGGCGTCCCAGGAGACCAGCACGCGGCCGTAGCGCGGATCGTCGACGTAGACGCCGCGGTTCTCGTCGCCGACGTCGCTGCCGCCGGTGAGGAGGATCTCGCTGCCGTCGGCGAGGGTGACGCGGCTGGCGTCGCGCCCGTGGCGCGCCAGGGCGCGCAGGGTCTCGAAGCGCAGGCGCACCTCGCCCGCTTCGCCGCGGCCCGTGAGTTCGTCGGTGCCGACGCACGCTTCGCGGTTCCACTGCAGAAAGCCGGTGAAGGCGCCGCGCACGGTGTGCACGATGCCGTGGAGGCGGCCCGGGACGGCGGCGAGCGGCGCGGTGGGGAGGAATTCGATGCTGCGGATGCGGGTGGAGTCGAGGTCGACGGCGCCGCGTGCCGTGTCCCACACGCGCACGCCGTCGTCGAAGTCGCTGGCTTCGAGGCGGTCGAGGACGGCGACGGTGCCGCTCTTGAGGGTCACCCGCACGTCGGTGCCTTCCGCCTCGAGGCGCGCGATGTCGCCGAAGCGCGCCATGAAGAGCCGGCCGAGGTCGCGCTTCCGTTCCCGGTTGGCGATTTCGATGCCGAAGATCACGGTCCGCGAGCTCTCGCTCGGCAGCAGATCGTCCGGCACGTGGGCGACCCAGGGGTTCTCCTTCTTCTCGCCGTTGAAGAAGTCGCCCCAGAACGCCTCTTCGCCGCCCCCCAGCGCAACCGCCCCTCGAGCCGACCGCCGGTCCGCGTGGTGACCCGCCCGAAGAGAAAGCCCGGGTGATC
>JAIOJQ010000133.1 GCA_019911865.1 Thermoanaerobaculia bacterium | reverse complement strand
GGGACGCTCTACGCGCGGCCGGAGTTTCATATTCGAAACTTCGGTTGCGAGCGGCTGACGCTCTACGCGGACGCGCGGGTGGTCGGGGAGTCGTACGCGGACGCCGCGGGCAGCGTGGTGTTGGGCGCGCGTGCGCAGGTCGGGGTCGGGGCGAGCCTGGAGTGGCCGGTGGGGTCGATCGCGCTCTCGGTGCGCGACGTCTTCGACGCGCGCGGGACGGACCTGCTCGGGTTCCCGCTGCCGGGGCGATCGTTCGCGGTGGAGCTGACGCTCGCTCCGTGAGCCCTGCGCTCAGCCGAACGAGCAGGTCATCAGGACCTCGCTCGCGGCCTCGTTGTTGTCCTCGATGCACTCGTTGTACTCGGAGCCGCCCATGCCGTCGTCGTCGACGCGCGCGGTCACCGTGAAGCGCATGAAGGTGAAGCCGCCCGCCGGCATGAAGGTGAAGATCACGCGCTCGGTCTGGCCGGGCAGGAGGAACATGGTCGTGCGCTCGACGCCGAGCGGGATCGGCGCGCCGCCCTCGGGCGTCGCCGTCGCGATCACCGGGATGCCCGCCGCGACGCCGAGCGCGCCGCGGTTGCCGACCGTAACCGCAATTTGTGCTGTCGCGGTCGAGGGATCGCAGGCCGCGACCGTGATGCTCTCGATGTAGAGGTCGGGCGCGTCGAAGAGGCCGCTCGGCTGCACGTTCTGGCGGAAGTTGTTCAGGCGCGGGTTGCTCCAGTTGGGCGCCTCCATCCGCGGGATCTGGCCGTCCTCGGTGACGTTGGTGACGTGGTAGGTGTGCTGGTTCCAGATGCGGCGCGTGCGCACCCAGTTGTTGCCGCTGTCGCCCCACACGACCAAGCCGTCGGGGCGGTTGCCGGCCGGCGCCTCGGGCACCAGCACCTCGCTCTTGCCGTCGTTGTTCACGTCCACGACGATCGGCATCTCGAGCCGCGTGTTGCTCTCGTGCGCCGGATCGTCGAAGAGGATCGCGCCGTCGACGCCGCTGAAGATGCGGAAGTTCTCCTCGTCGGCGTAGACGACCTCGGCGCGGCCGTCGCCGTCGAAGTCCAAGACGCTCGAGCCGGTCGAGCGCGAGGAACAATCCATGTTGCGGACGCGCCATCGGATGTTCTGCGCGTTGCACTCGGCGGGCAGCGGCGCGCCCGTGCAGTCGAGATCGAAGACGATGTAGAAGTCGGCCGTCGCGACGCCGATCTCCGCGCGGCCGTCGCCGTCGAAGTCGGCGACCGTCGGCGGGCCGCCCTCGTTGTTGGCGCACGAGACCGTCGGGATCGGGATGCGGACCTTGAGCACGCCGTCGTGCTCGAGCACGAAGACCTCGCCGCGGCGCACGATCACGGCCTCGCCCTCGGGGTCGCCATCGAAGTTGCCGACGGCGTTGTAACCGTCGCAGGCGACCGAGCCTCCGCAAGGAGAGTTGTTGCCCATGTACGCGTACGTCCACACCTCGGCGCCGGTCGGCCCGTCGTAGACCGTGTTGCCGGCGATCACCTCGGGCGTGCCGTCGAGGTCGAGGTCGGCGATCGTGGAGGTCGGCCCGGGGAAAGCGTTATTGCCGACACCAGCGCCCGCGCGCACGGTGACGTTGCCGTCCCACACGAGGTTCCCGGTCAGGCCGTCGAGCACGACGTTGCCGACGATCACCTCGGGCTGGCCGTTGCCGTCGAGATCGGCGAGCGCCGGCGCGGCGCCACGCGGCGCGCGCACCGTCTTCCGCTCGACCGCCCGCAAGCCGGAGCCGGTCGCCGCTCCGGAACCCGAGCCGCCGCCTGCCGAGGCGGAGAAGTCCCTCCCGCCCTGGGGCGCGATGCCGCAGGGGAGCGAGCTGAGCCTCGAGTCCCGGGCCGAAGTCGTCGAGTCCCCCTTCTCGCCTCGCTCGATCGGCGAAGAGGTCGAGCGGGAGATGCTCGAGGAGCCGTTCGACGAGGTCCTGAACGAGGGGGCCAGGGAGCTGCCGCTCTCCGGGGAGGCGGAGGCCGCGCCCTTCGCGCCTCCCGTCGCCGCGAGCTCGAGCGCCACCCTCGGCGAGCTCTACCTCTCCCAGGGGCACCTGGACGAAGCGGAAGCGGAGTTCCGGCGGGTCCTGGCGCTGCGCGCCGGAGAACCTGCCGCCCTGGCCGGCCTCGACGAGATCGCCCGGCGCCGTGCGCCGGCGGCGGAACCGATGCCGGCACCCGGGGCCGCCGAGGCGCCGCGCTCGCCGGTCGGCCTGACCGGGCGCAAGGTGGCGACGCTGCGGGCCTACCTCGAGCGCCTGCGGCGCGGACGGGAGCGAGCGCGCCATGTATCTTGAGCGACTGTCGACGATCAGCAGCCGGGTCGAAGGTGCGCTGGCGCTCTCCCTGGTGGCCGCCGACGGCATGCCGGTCGAGTCCTTCTCGTCCGATCCCGAGCTCGACCTGGAGTCCATCGCCGCCGAGATGGTCGCCCAGGCCCGCACCATCGCCCAGCAGCAGCGGGAGCTTTCGGTGGGCGAGATCCGCCAGCTGACCATCGCGGGCGACGCCCTGACGTTCGTGCTTTCGGCGCTCGGCCACGGCCACTGGCTGCTGGCCGCCCTGAGCCCGGAGGCTTCCCTCGGCCGCGCCCGCTTCGAGCTCAAGCGCGCGACCCTCCTCTTCGCAAACGACCTCGACTGACCCCTCCGATGCTGACCTTCGAACAGATCAAGGAACTCGTGGAACTCGTCGCCAGCCGGCGCCTGCATGCGCTCGAGCTCGAGCGGGCCGGATTCACCCTGCGGATCTCCGGCGAACAGACGGCGGTGCGGGAGGTACAGATCGCCGCTCCGGCTGTCGCCGCGGCGACGCAACCTGCCGCCGTCGCGACTCCGGCGCCGGCCCCCGTCGCGGCCGCCGCAGCGAGCGCTGCGGCCGCGCCACGCACCGACCTGCACGTGGTGACGTCGCCGATCGTCGGCACCTTCTATGCCGCGCCGAGTCCCGACTCGCCGTCGTTCGTCAAGCCCGGGGATCGGGTGCGCAAGGGGCAGGTCCTGTGCATCGTCGAGGCGATGAAGCTGATGAACGAGATCGAGTGCGACGCCGACGGCGTTGTCGCCGAGATCTACCCGAAGAACGGGCAGCCCGTCGAGTACGGCGAGGCGCTCTTCGGTCTCGAGCGCGACTGAGACGCCCTCCCGCCAGATGTTTCGCAAGATCCTGATCGCCAACCGCGGTGAAATCGCGCTGCGGATCATCCAGGCCTGCCGCGAGCTGGGGATCCCCACCGTGGCTGTCTACGCGACTGCCGACCGCGACAGCCTGCACGTGACGTACGCGGACGAGGAGGTCTGCATCGGACCGCCGCCGTCGGGGCAGAGCTACCTGAACATCTCGGCGCTCGTCTCGGCGGCCGAGATCACCGGCGCCGACGCCATCCATCCCGGCTACGGATTCCTCGCCGAGAACGCCCACTTCGCCGAGGTTCTCGCCGAGTGCAACCTGGCCTGGATCGGGCCGCCTCCCGAGGTCATCCGCCGCATGGGAGACAAGGCGGCGGCGCGGCGTACCGCAGTGGAGGCGGGCGTGCCGGTGCTGCCTGGCTCCGGGGAGCCGCTCGCTTCGCTGAGCGAGGCGCGCCAGCTGGCCGCCGGAGTCGGCTTTCCGGTGATCCTCAAGGCGGCGGCCGGCGGCGGCGGGCGCGGCATGCGCATCGTGCGCAGCGAAGCCGAGCTCGACAAGAGCTTCGAGACGGCGTCGCACGAGGCGCTCAAGGCGTTCGGCGACGGGTCGATCTATCTCGAGAAGTACCTCGAGGAGCCGCGACACATCGAGTTCCAGGTCTTCGGCGACAGCCACGGGAACGTCATTCACCTCGGCGAGCGCGAGTGCTCGATCCAGCGCCGTCACCAGAAGATCATCGAGGAGGCGCCGTCTCCGGCGCTCACTCCCGAGCTGCGCGAAAAGATGGGCGAGGCGTCCGTGCGCCTCTGCCAGCACGTCGGCTATCAGAACGCGGGAACCATCGAATATCTGCTCGACCACGACGGCAGCTTCTACTTCATGGAGATGAACACCCGCATCCAGGTCGAGCATCCGGTCACCGAGATGGTCACCGGAGTCGACCTGGTCAAGCTCCAGATCGCCATCGCCGCGGGCGAGCGCCTCACGATTCCTTCCGGGCTCCGTCACCGTGGTCATGCGATCGAGTGCCGGATCAATGCCGAGGATCCGCGCACCTTCGCGCCCAGCCCCGGCAGGTTGACGACCTTCCACCTGCCCGGCGGTCCGGGGGTGCGCGTCGACACGCACGGCTACGAGGACTACGTGGTGCCGCCGCACTACGATTCTCTGGTAGCCAAGCTCATCGCCCACGGCAACGACCGCGAGGAGGCCATCGCCCGGATGAAGCGAGCGCTGGACTTCTTCGTCATCGAGGGGATCCGCACCATCATCCCCCTGCACCGCGAGATCCTGCGCGACCCGGTCTTCCGGTCAGGGCGCTTTTCGACCCGCTTCATGGAGGGATTCCAGGGGCGCCGGGCCGCGGAGGCGAAGGACCAGTGAACGCGGCGCCGTGGCCGATCCTCGCGGCGCGAGCGACAGCGGGCGGCCCGCCGGCGGGTTCGCGGTGCGGATCTATCTGACCGGCTTCATGGGCGCCGGCAAATCCACCGTCGGCGCGGCGCTCGCCCGATCCCTGGGCTGGCAGCTCGTCGACCTGGACGCCGAGATCGAGCGGCTGGCGGGAGCGACGGTGCGCGAGATCTTCGCGCGCCGGGGCGAGGCCGAGTTCCGCCACCAGGAGCGCGAGCTGCTCCTCGCCACCGCCGGCCGGGACGCGGTGGTGGTGGCTACCGGCGGGGGAACGCTCGCCGACCCCGCCAACCTGGCGACGGCGCGCGAAGCGGGCACGGTGGTCTGGCTCCATCCGGCATTCGAGACGCTGATGCGCCGCATCGGCCCGCTCGGAAAGGAGGACCGGCCGCTCTTTCGCGACGAGACGTCAGCCTTCGCCCTCTACCGGGACCGACTGCCGCACTATCGCGCCGCGGACCTGACGGTCGACATCGGACCGGACGAGACACCGGCCGAGATCGCCGCGCGCATCCGCCTCTCGCTGCGGCTCCCGGAGGCGGCGTGCTCTACCTGATCCTTTCCGACCTGCACGGCAATCAGGACGCCCTCTCCGCCGTCCTGCGCCGGGTGCGCCGCAAGCACTTCGACGGCACCTTTCTGCTCGGCGATCTCGTCGGCTACGGAGCCGGGCCCAACAAGGTGGTCGAGGACGTCCGCCGCCAGATTCCGGGTCCGATATGGAAGATCCGCGGCAACCACGACAAGGTGGTCGCCGAGATCGAGTCGGGGGAGAACTTCAATCAGGCGGCCCTGCAGGCGGCCCGCTGGACCACCTCCAAGCTGACGAAGACGAACTTGCGCTTCGTCCGCGAGCTGCCGCAGGGGCCGATCGAAGCTCCGGGAGGGGTCACTCTCTGCCACGGCTCGCCGGCCGACGAGGACCAGTACCTGTTTTCGGTCTACGAAGCGTGGGAAGCGTTCAACCTGTGGAGCGGCCAGGTCGCCTTCTTCGGTCACACGCACGTGCCCTCGATCTTCGTCGCGCAGGGACGGGAGGTCCGGGTGGCGCTGCTCCAGGGCCCCACCGGGACGATCCGCATCGAGCCCGGGCTGCGCTACCTGATCAACCCGGGCTCGGTCGGTCAGCCGCGCGACCGCGATCCGCGCGCCGCCTACATGACGTTCGACACCCAGGCCCGGCTGGTGCGCTGGTACCGGGTTCCCTATGCCATCGAGCGGGCCGGCGAACGCATCGTCGAGGCGGGCCTGCCGAAGATCCTCGCGGACCGCCTGACGCTCGGCGTCTGAGCGCCGCCTGCGGACTTCAGGAGCCGGCCGGCGGCGCGGCGGTGCCGAGTCGACGAACCTGCTTCGCCCGCGCCACCAGCGCCAGGATGCCGCCGGCCAGGATGACGTACATCCCCCACCAGACCGCCTGCACCAGCGGCTTGCGCGTCACGTCGAGCGACAGCCGGGCGGGGATCCCCTGCGCTTCCCCGAGCCCTTCGACGAGCAGCTTGACCGCGCCGGCCGTGGCGTCGATCCCTCCCACCGCGACGCGCCCGCCGGCGGCGAGCAGGACGGGCGGGAACTCCACCTCGCCGTCGGAGCGGAAGCGGTAGACGGGTTCGATGCGCTCGGCCGCGCCGCCGCGCGTCACTTCGAGAACCGCACCCACCGAAACCGGATCGCCAGCCGACATCTGGGCCATGGCGTTGCCGCCGTGCTCGAGGTTGAAGCCGACGAAGCGGATCTCTGCTTCGCCGATGCGCGTCACTTCCCCCTTGCGCAGGGTCAGCTCGCCGAAGCCGGCGGCGCGGCCGGGGTCGTACTCGAGCGGCGAAAGGTAGAGGTCGGCCAGCATCGTGCTGCGGATGTCGGGGTTGACCATCAATTGGCGCGAGCGCTGGTTGACGAAGATCTTCGGATAGGCCGTCCAGACCTTCTTGCCGTCGCGGCTGACGGTCACCTCGGCGCGCTCCTTGTCGCGCCCCTGGCGATCGAGGAAGCGCTCGAAGGTCAGCGAGTAAGCACCGACGTCGACCGGCTGGCCCTGCAACAGCGTCACCTTGACGCTCTCGTCGTAGGCGGACGAGGCGAGGAAGCCGACGAGGATGATGCCGACGCCGACGTGCGCCAGGTAGCCGCCGGCGCTCGCCGCCTTGCCGACCCGGGCGAGCGAAACGAACCGCGTCAGGTTGTTCGCCAGCGCGGTGAGGGCGAGCAGGAGAAAGAGGATGTGGAACGGATCGTGAACGCCGAGACCGACCGCGCCGCAGGTGGCGAGGAAGCCGAAGGCGAGTCCCGGAGCCGCCTTGAGCAGCACCGCCCGCCACCCCTCCTCGCCGCGCCAGGTGAGGAACGGCACCAGCGCCAGCAGGAAGGCGACCAGCAGCGCGATCGGCAGGTTGACCCGGTTGTAGAACTCGGGACCGACCTGCCCCGGATTCTCGAGGAAGCGGGTCAGGATGGGCGCCGAGGTCCCCGCCGTGACGACGATGGCGCAGACCAGAATCGCGATCGTGGCGAGCACCAGGAAGGTGCCGCGCGACAGCGCCGGGTCGGCGTTGTCGGCGGTTTCGACGTGGCGCAGCCGGGTGCCGAGCAGCAGCACCGCCATGCCGCCGAAGAAGGCCATGATGGCGATCAGCCAGCCGGAGATGCCGAGGTCGACGAAGCTGTGCACCGAGAAGTCCGCCAGCACGCCAGAGCGGGTGAGGAACGTCCCGTAGAGCACCGCGAGGAAGACCAGCGACGCGAGCACCAGGTTGATCCGTCGGTAGCGCCCCCGGGTGCGCTCCAGGTAGAGCCCGTGGACGAGCGCCGTGCCGAGCAGCCAGGGGATCAGCGAAGCGTTTTCGACCGGATCCCAGCCCCAGTAACCGCCCCAGCCGAGGGTGGCGTAGGCCCAGTAGCCGCCGAGCAGGATTGCCGCGCCGAGGACGAGGAATCCGGCCAGCGCCCACGGGAAGGCGCGCGCCGCCCACTCCGACGTGTCGCGCTTGAACAGCGCCGCCATGGCGAAGGCGAAGGGGACCGCGGCGAGGGCGTAGCCGACGAACATGATCGGCGGATGGATGACCATCCAGTCGTCCTGCAGCAGCGGGTTGAGCCCCTGCCCGTCCGCCGGCGCCTGCGGCAGCATGGTGAAGGGGTTCTCGCGCACCAGGATCAGCAGCAGGCCGAGCTGCGCCAGCAGGTAGATCCCCATCACAGGGGCCTCGTGCCGGCCGGCGGTGCGCATCAGCGGCACGCCGATCAGCGCACCGAACAGCAGCCAGATCAGGAAGCTCCCCTTCTGGCCGGCCCAGAAGGCGGCGATCTGGTAGTGCCAGGGCAGCTCGAGGCCGGTGTACTGGAAGACGTAGTCGACGCGGAAGTCCCGCCGCGCCAGCGCGATGCCGAGCACGACCGCCGAGGCGACGATGGCGAGGGTGAAGAAGAGGTAGGAGCGGCGGGCGAAGGGGCGCGCCGACTCGTCGCCGCGGTGGAGGTCGGCATAGCCCCAGAGCGTCGCCAGGGCGAACACGATGGCGCACCAGAGGGCGATCGCGCCGGGCAGGTAGTAGCCGGCCAGAGCGGTCATCAGGAGTACTCCTTCACTTCCGCGCCCTGGTACTTGCTCGGGCACTTGACCAGCAGCTTGCCCGCGGCGAAGCGCGACTGGCCGGCGTCCCAGCGGCCGATGGCGACGATCGAGATGGCGTCCTCGAAGTTCGCCGGCTTGACGCCGTCGTACTCGACCGGCATCGTGACCCCCGTCTCCGGGTCGCGCAGCACGAAGTGGAGCGTCGTGGCGACCTCGTCGTAGGAGGTGCTGCCCTGCTCGAGGGCGCCGGCCACCTGCACCGTGCGGGGCGCGCGCTGCGCCTCGGCGTAGGAGACGTACGGCGTCAGGCTGGTGCGGAACGAGGCGAACGCGAAGCCGGCGAAGGCCACCAGCAGGACGATTCCGACCACGGTCCAGGCGCGACGGCTCATCGGTCTCTCTCCAGTTCGTCCACCTTCCGGTCCAGCCGGAGGAGGTAGAAGAAGATGCCGCTCCAGATGACGAGATTGACGGCAGTGACCCAGACAGGTCCACCCATTATTCGGTCCCTTCGTCGCGGCGCAGCTCGATTCCGGCGAGCCGCCCGCGCAGGCGGTGAATCCAGAAATAGAGGACGGTGAAACCGGCCGAGCTCGCCAGCAGCACGGTGAGCATGCGCGGGTCGACATCGACCTCGGCGCTCGCGTTGACCACCGGCTCCGGGTGGAGCGTGAAGGCGAGGCGCGGCAGGATGAAATAGAAGAACGGCGCCACCACGAGGCCGAGGGTGGCGTAGGCGGCGGACAGGCGGCCGCGCGACTCCTGATCGGCGATCGCCGAACGCAGCGCCAGATAGGCGGCGTAAAAGAGCATCGCGACGACGATCGAGGTCTGCCGCGGATCCCAGTTCCACCAGGCGCCCCACTCGATGCGCGCCCAGATGGCGCCGGTCAGCGTCGCCAGCAGGGCGAAGAGCAGCCCCAGCTCGACCGCCACGGCTGCCGACCGGTCGTGCCGCGCCTCCCGCCGGCCGGCGAGAAACCGGATGCTCGACACACCGGCGGCCATGAAGGCGACGAACGAGACCCAGGCGACCGGGACGTGAAAGAAGAGGATGCGGCTCGAGTCCCCCTTGAATCCCTCGGCGAGCGGCGCCCAGTGGTAGCCGGCGACGATGACGCCGCACATCCAGAGCCAGAGCAGCAGGAGCAGGGGTTTTCTCATGGATTCCAGATCACCGGGAAGAGGAGGAATCCAGCGACCACTATCGAGCCATCATACAGGAGCAGCTGCACCAGCACCGGGCCCGCCTCGCCGCCGAGCAGGGCCGACCGGGTGGCCGCCACGGCCAGGACGGCGAGGGGGACGAGCAGGGGAAAGGCGAGCGCCGCGAAGAGCGTCGTCGCCCCTCGTCCCTGCGCGACGATGGCGGCGAGCACCGTGGTGGCCGCGGCGAGGCCGAGCCCGCCGGCGGCCAGCGCCGCCAGCAGCACGGCGGGCGAGGCGACCTCGAGGTCGAACAGCGCCACCGCGAGCGGCGTGGCGATCGCCTCGAGCGCGGCGAGCAGGGAGATCACCCAGAGCAGCTTGCCGGCGAACACCGCCGACGGGCGCGCGGCGAGACGCAGCGCCGCGGCGGTGCGCGACTCCTCCTCGTGCACGAAGGCGCGCGGCAGCCCGGCGGCGGCGGCGAACAGCAGCAGGATCCAGAGCAGCGCCGCGACGACCTCCGAGCGCTCGCCCGGCGAGGCGCCGATCGGGCCGAGCGCGAGACTGGCGATGATCAGCGTGGTGAGGGCGAACAGGACCAGCGTCGCCACCGAATGCCGGGCGCGCATCTCCGAGCGCCAGTCCTTGCCGAAGACGGCGAGCGCCTCAGCGAGCCAGGTCGAGCTCACCGGTGATCCTCGGCAGGGGGAGCGTGACCGGGCTGGCGGCGACCGCCAGGCCGCCGGCGGCGAGGTGCTCGTCGAGCAGCGCCCGCGCCGTCGCCTCGCCCTCCGCGTCGAGATTCTGGAACGGCTCGTCGAGCAGCAGCAGGCGGGGCGCGTGCAGCAGCGCCCAGGCCCAGCGCAGGCGCTGGCGCATTCCCGAGGAGAGGGCCCCCCAGGGGCGCCCGGCGGGCAGCGCGAACCGCCGGGTGATCGCAAGGCCGGGCTCCGGCGCGACGCCGCGCAGGCGGGCGAACAGCTCGACGTTCTCGGCCACCGAGAGCTCCTCGTAGAGGGCGAGATCCGGGGCGAGAAAGCCGATGCGCCGCCGGCGCCCGGCGGTGTCGAGCTCGCGTCCCTCCTCGCGGGCGCGGATGTCGCCGCGCTCGACCGCGAGCAGTCCGGCGAGACAGCGCAGCAGGGTCGACTTGCCGCTGCCGTTGGGGCCGCGCACGGCCAGCAGACCACCTCCGGCGACCTCGCCGGCGGCGCCTCGCAGCACCGCGACGCGGCCGAAGCGGCGGCTCACGCCACGGAAGCTGAGGCTCGTCGCGCACACGCCGGCAGCCTATCGGATTAGCATCGGGGCCATGTCCTCGCGCCCGCTCGTCTCGTCGACCCTGCTGCTCGCCGCCGCATTCCTGTCGCTGGTCGCCTGCCGCTCGGCGTCGCCGGCCGCCGCGCCGTCCGTCCCCGCCGCGGCCACGACCTCGCCGGACGCCGTCTCGGCGACCACCCTCGAGAGCCGCGCCATGCTGCTGCTGATGGCGGACCGACGACTCTTCGACGCGACGGCGCTCGAGTTGATGCTCTCGGGGCCGGTCGAGGTCCGCCGGGCCCTGGCGCGCACGCTCGGCCAGATCGGCGATCCGCGCGGCCGCAGCCTGCTGCAGGGGCTGCTGGTCGACACCGATGCCGAGGTGCGCCGCGCGGCGGCCTTCGCGCTCGGCGAACTGGGAGCCGGGGAGGCCCGGCGGGCACTGATCGTCGCCGCGGTCGACGACGACGGCGAGGTCGGCGCGCTGGCGGTGGAGGCGCTGGGCAAGATCGGCGCGCCGCTCGGTGAGGTCCGCCGGGCGCTCGGTGCCCTCGAAGAGGGCGAGGGCTGGGCCCGGCTGGCGCCGTTCCTCTTCCGCTTCCGCGAACCGGAGATGGTGACGGCGGCCCTCGCCGGGCTCGCCCGCGAGGAGGTGGAGGTTCGTGCCGGCTGCGCCTACGCCCTCGGCCGCGAGGCTCGTCCGGAGGGGGTGGAGGCGCTGCGCGCCCTGCTCGCCGACAGCGACCCGTTCGTCCGCGCCTGGGCGGCCCGCGGGCTCGGGGAGGTGGGGGGGCTCGACGACCTCTCCCGCCTCGCTCCGCTGCTCGACGACGCCGCGGACTCGCCGCGGATCCAGGCGATGCGTGCCGGCGGCCGCCTGCTCGCCCGCTTCACCGCGCTGCCGCCGCTGGATTGGGGGGATCAGTTGGTGGCGGCGATCGACGCAGGGCATCCGGGCACCGCCACGGCGGCGCTCGAGGTGGCGGGCCGCTTCCTGCCCCATCCGGAGCTCGAGTCGCGCCTGCGCGAGCGACTGGAGGGGGGGGAGC
>JAIOJQ010000132.1 GCA_019911865.1 Thermoanaerobaculia bacterium | reverse complement strand
GAACCGGGCCGAGGATCACCGTGCCGCCGCCGATGCCCGAACCGCCGCCGCCCGCAGCGCCCGAAGCGCCGGCGCCCGACGGCACGGTGATCCTCGGCCCGGTTCCGCCGCCGCCCCCCCCCAAGCCGGCCGGGGCGACGGTGATTCTCTCGGCGGCCAAGCTCGAGGCGGTCGACACCGACCTGGGGGCGAAGGAGTTCCCTCTCCAGGCGCTCAGTTTCGTCGGCCGCACGCCGGAGAACCAGGTGCGCCTCAACCGCCCCGCCGTCTCGCGCCGCCACGCCCAGCTGTCGCAGACCGAGCAGGGGTGGCTGCTCAAGGACCTGCAGTCGGAGAACGGCACCTGGGTCAACGGCGACAAGGTCAGCGAGCGCCTGCTCGCCGAAGGTGACCGGGTGCAGTTCGGCACGGTGCGCCTGATCTTCCGCGCCAAGTAGGCCGCGGCATGGCCCCCCGGCGCCGGTGCCGCCGGGTTCACTCCGCCGGCGGGGCGCTGAGTGGCAGGTCGACCGTCGTCCGGTTGCGGGCGCCCCGGCGGCGGTAGTGGGCGGCCTGCGACAGCTCGCGGACGAGCAGGATCCCGAGGCCGCCGGGCCGGCGGTCGGCGAGCTCACCGTCGGTCGCCGGCGCCTCCCTCTCCAGCGGGTCGAATGGCGGGCCGTCGTCGAGGATCCGGTAGCGCAACCGGCCGAGGTCGGTGTCCAGCTCGACGCTGATCTCCAGGCGGCTGGCACCGGCGGCGTGGTGGACGACGTTCGAGGCGAGCTCGTCGTGGATCAGCAGCAGGTGGTGACGCAGCGCTTCCGGCAGCCGCAGGCGCTGCGCCCAGCGCGCGATCGCCGCCGCGGACTCGCCCAGCCGCTCGAGGTCGAGCGGCGCGACGCCGAGCCGCAAGCGGCGCACGGTCATCCTGCGGCCAGCTCCCGCGCCAGCCGCCCGGCCAGTCCGGGGGTCGCCAGGCCGTCGAGCCCGAAACCGGCCAGGTGCGCCAGCCGCGCCGCGGTCTGCGCCGGGTCCGCGGTCTCCACGCTCAGCGTCTCGAGCTCCGCGGCGGCCCGCGCCACCAGGCGCGCCAGCACCGCCAGCGCCTCGTCCGTGAGGTTGCCGCGGTAGACGGCGAGCCGCCCCTCGGGACGGATCTCCGGCAGCCGGTCGAGGCCGAGGAAGCGCAGCGCCCGCGCCGCTTCGTAGCGCCCGAAGGCGGCGACGACGCCGGCATAGTCGGCCAGCAGCTCGTCGAGCAGGTGGCTGCGCAGGGTGCCGGCGCGGCGCAGCGTCAGGTAGTGAAACGTCTCGTGGGCGAGGCGCAGGGCGAGCGAGCGCTCGCGCCACGCCTCGTCGGTCAGACCGAGCTCGGCCGCCGGCACCGCCGAGTAGGGGCCGTCGGAGAGCAGGATCAGGCGGTCCTGCCAGAGCTCCTTGCGCGGCGCCAGCCGGGTCGCCATCTCCGCCGCCCACGCCTCGTCGCTGGCCGGATGGCCGAGCCGCTTCTCCCACAGCCGCCGGTACTCGCCGACCCGCTCCCAGTTCGCCAGCCCCTTGACCAGGCAGGCTCCCATCGCCGCCGGCACCTCCTCGGGCTCGTTGCGCGCCGTGAGCGCCTGCACCAGGCGGACGAAGTCGGGGCGGTGGCGGGCGACGAGCACCGGCACCGGGCCGGCGAACCCCTCGTCGACGCGCAGCGACAGCCGGTCTTCGCGCTCGATACCGACGACGGCAGGCGCGTCGGGCGAGAAGCGCCCCTGGCGGGTGGCGGCGCGGTAGCCGGGTGACTGCGAGATGCCGGCCTCGATCGGAAAGCCGAACTGCGGGAAGCGCCGGGCGAGCGCCCGCACCACCCCGTGGCGCGCCGCCTCGGCGGCGCAGCGGCGCCAGAAGGCCGTCTGCGGCTCCTCGGGCGGCGTCGCCACCCTGGCGAGTCCCCGGTAGGCATCGTCCAGGTATCCGGTCAGCTCTTCGAGCGTGGCGCCCGTGGCGCCGAGACCGACGAGCAGCTCGCGACGCCCGGCCTGCGGGCTCATCGCCGCGCCTCCACGCTCAGGCGAGCTGGCGCTTGGCGAGCGCCGCGAAGAGGCCGTCCTTCTCCATCAGCTCCTGGAACGTCCCCTGCTCCTTGAGCTCGCCCTGTTCGAGATAGCAGATGCGATCGGCGCCGACGATGGTCGACAGCCGGTGGGCGATGACGATGCGGGTCGCCGACAGCTTGTTCATGCTCTCGGTGACGATCGCCTGGGTCTTGTTGTCGAGCGCCGACGTCGCCTCGTCGAGGAAGAGGATCTTCGGCTTGTGGACGATGGCGCGGGCGATCATCAGGCGCTGCTTCTGGCCACCGGAGAACGCGCCGCCCCCCTCGGAGACGACGGTGTGCATCTGCATCGGCATCGCCCGCACGTCTTCGGCGATGCCGGCCTTCTCCGCCGCCTCCCAGGCCTCCTGCACGGTGCGGGACGAGGAGCCGACGATGTTGCGGTAGATGTCGGCCGGCAGCAGCCGGCTCTCCTGCAGCACGACGCCCATCTGCGAGCGCACAAGGCGCAGGTCGAGGGTGGCGAGATCCTGCCCGTCGTAGTAGATCGACCCCATCTCCGGGTGCTCGAAGCCGAGCATCAACCGCATCAGGGTCGACTTTCCCGACCCCGATCCGCCGACCAGGGCGACGAACTCGCCGGGCTGGATCTTCAGCGACACGTCCTTGAGGATCCACGGCCCGTCGGCGGTGTAGCGGAACGACAGGTGGGAGATCTCGATGGCGCCCGACAGCTTGCCGGGGTAGATCTTCGACGCATCGACCTCGGGCGTCGCCTCGAGGATCGGCCGCAGGCGCTCCCAGATCGGCACGATCTTGAGCATCGACAGCGAGGCGTCGCCGAGCGCCTGCATGGCGGCGAGGAACAGGCCGTAGGCCGCCGAGAAGGCGAGGAACTCGCCGGTCGACATCTCGAACGCCTGCCCCTTCTCCGCCGCCGACGCCTTGAGCGAGACCATGGTGGAGAAGATCAGCATCGACGACGCCACCGGGAAGACGGCGTTGAAGACCTGCATGACGTTGCGGATCCGGCCGACCTTGAAGCTCACCTTGCGCTGCTCGGAGAAGGCGGTCGCCCAGACCCGGAAGGCGTGGTTCTCGGCGCCGCAAACCCGCAGCTTGGCGACGCCCGAGATCAGCTGCAGCACCAGACCGGTGATGCGCCCGCGCTTGCGCTGCTCGTCGCGCTGGAAACGCAGCTGCACCCAGTTCGCCGTGGTGGTCACCCCGACGTAGCCGAGGGTGAGGCCGATCGCCACCATCGCCAGCGTCACGTGGTAGCCGATCATCTGGAAGACGTTGAAGATCGACGAGAAGGAGCCGAGGATCGCGGCGATGCCGGCGCCGGCGACGATGCCGCGGATCTGGTCGACGCCCGAGGCGCGGTCGGCGAGGTCGCCGGCCGAGTAGTCGCGGAAGAAGGTCATCGGCAGGTCGAGCAGGCGGTCCCAGACCGCCGACTGCGCCGAATAGTCCATCCGCCCCTGGACGCGGATCATGGCGATCGACTGGGTGATCTTGAAGGCCGCCTGGGCCAGCGCCATGAGGAAGAGGCCGCCGGCGAACTGGAAGAGCATCGTCCGCTCGGCCTGCGGGATGGCGGTATCGAAGACCTTGCCGGTGATCATCGGCGGCACCGTGGACAGCACGCCGAGCACGACGCCCATCCAGGCCACCGTGCGGAAATCCGGCCCGAGGCCGCGCAGGGCGAAGCGGATGAGCTGCTTGGCGGTCACCGGTCCGTCGCCGAAGCCGACGTAGAACGTGTAGGCGAAGGGCAAGAGACGGGCGGCGAACTGTGCATCGACCTTCGTCCGCTCGCCGGTCGCCGGGTCGACGGCCTCGTAGGCGGTCGCCCCGGCGGGCAGCAGCGCCACCGGCGCCTTGCTCTCCTCGAACTGGCCGAGCATCGGCCCCTGGTCGTGGTTCCACCAGGCATCGACCATCGCCACCTTGCGCAGGCGCAGCCGCGAGGCGAGGCTGACCGAAAGCACCGTCTCGTCGAAGCTGCGCTTCTCCTTGCCCTCCGGATGCGAGCGGATCGGCACGCCGAGCCGCTGCCCGATCAGCTGCATGGCGCCGACGATCGGTCCGAGATCGCCGCCGGCCATCGACGGGCGCTCCCAGACGCCGGTGCCGCCGAGCACCGAGCCGATGGCCCCCATCGCCGCCTCGCGCGCCTGCTCGGTCTGCGCCGCCTTGCTCTGCAAGCGGTTGAACTCGTCGACCGTCGACAGCCGCTTGTTGAGGAACTCCCCCTCGCACAGCAGGCGGTGGAAGACTTCGAGACCGGCCCAGGCGCGCGGATCGTCGATCACCGCGATGCCGGAACGGGGCAGGCCGGCGAAGTTCTCGGCGCCGCCGAGCAGCTCGAGCCAGCTTCCCGGTGCGAGCGGCAGCAGCACGCCCTCGACCTCCCACGAGGCGCTCGACATGCCGTCGAAGAGGAACTGCGCCGCCGGCATCTCGACCCAGGCGACGCCGCGCTCGCTTGCCACGCGCTGGCCCGGCTCGGCGGTGAACGGCTGATCGACCTGCAGCTGGACGTCCGGGCGCGGCACCTCGACGTCGGAAACCAGGCGACGCGACAGCGCGTCGACCCAGCGCTCGACCATCGGCGCCACCCGCGCGCGGTGCGCCGGCTCGGCCGCCAGCCGCAACAGTCGCGCCGCCGAGAAGTGGCGCAGCCGCGATCCCGCCTTGCCGACGGCGAGGAACCCCGACCCCATGCCGTAGCGGTCGGTGTCCATGCCGAAGAAGAGCTGCCCCGGCTCGATGGTGACGAAGTGGGTGCGGGCGCCGACCGGCTGCCCCTGTTCGAGGGTGACGGTGAAGATCTCGATCTTGCCCGACTCGACCAGCCAGACCGAGTCGGGATCCGAGAGCACCATCGGCCGATTGGCCGCGGTGACCAGCTCCTCCCCCTCCTCCTCGAACGTCTTCGGCTTCTCGATCCGGCGCACGATCTCGGCGATGTCGGCGATCGACATGGTGCGTTCGATCGGCGCCACCGGCGACTCGGGCTCCGGCATCACCGCGACGGGAACGGGCTGCGGCACCACGACCTCGAAGACGGTCTGCCCGAGGGTGAATCGCCCGCCGGCGCCGAGCGCCGCCTCGGGAACCCGGTTGCCGTCGACGTGCACGCCGTTGGCGCTGCCGTTGTCGACCACCCGCACGCCCTCGGCCGCGGCGCTCACCCGCGCGTGGCGGCGCGACATCGAGGCGTCCGGCACCGGCAGGCCGCAGTCGTCGGCGCGGCCGATCACCAGCTCCGCCTCCGAGAGCGGAATCTCCCGTCCGGCCATCCCCTCGGCCGGCGACTCGACGATGCGCAGGAGGATCGACTCGCTCATCTCAGTGGGTCTTGATCAGGTCGGAGTACGGTCCCTCGACGTCCTTCATCTCGTCGTGGGTGCCGCGCTGGACGATCTTGCCGCGCTGCAGGACGACGATCTCGTCGCAGTCCCGGATGGTCGACAGGCGGTGGGCGATGATGATGCAGGTGCAGCCGCGGCGCCGCAGGCTGTCGTCGACGATCCCCTCGGTCGACGGGTCGAGCGCCGAAGTCGCCTCGTCGAGGATGAGGATGGTCGGGTTGCCGACCATCGAGCGGGCGATCTCGAGGCGCTGGCGCTGGCCTCCGGAGAAGTTGCCGCCGCCTTCGTTCACGATCGCGCCGTAGCCGCCGTCGCGGGTCTCGATCACCTCGGCGATGGCGGCGTCCCGGCAGGCTTCCGTCACCCGCCCGGCAGGAACGGTGGCATCCCACATCGTGACGTTCTCGCGGATGGTGCCGCCGAAGAGGAAGATTTCCTGGTCGACCAGGCCGATCGAGTTCGACAGCAGCCGGCGCGGCACGCGGTCGCGCGGCACCCCGTCGAAGAGCACCTCGCCGCTCCACGGACGGTAGAGGCCGGAGACCAGCTTGGCCACCGTCGACTTGCCCGAACCCGAACCGCCCACCAGGGCGACCCGCTGCCCGGGCTGGATGGCGAGGTTGAAGCCCTCGATCAGCGGCTTTTCGAGCGGGCTGTAGCCGAAGGTCACGTCGCGCAGCTCGATCTTGCCCTGCAGCTTGAGGCGCCGGTCGTCGGCGCTGTCCGGGCCGCCCTCGCGCTCGCGATCGTAGAGCTTGTCCTGCGGGTAGCGCAGCACGTCGTCCAGGCGGTTGAGGTCGGCCTCGAGCTCCTGCAGCGTCGAGCCGAAGGTGACGAACGAGTTGAGCGGCTTGACGAAGCTGCTGGTGAGCGCCTGGTAGGCCACCAGCAGGCCGACGGTGAGCGCGCCGTCCATCACCCGCAGGCCGCCGAAGAGCAGTACCGACGCGGTGACCAGCGTGTTGACCACCGTCGGCACCACGCCGACCATGTCGCCGATCTGGCGCAGCTGCTGTTCGGCGCGCAGCGACTTGGCCTGGTAGCCGGCCCAGCGCGAGAAGAACTCGTTCTCGCCGCCGGTCGCCTTGAGCGTCTCCATCATGCGCAAGCCGCCCATCGCCGTGCCGCCGAGTTTCCCCTTGTCGGTCATCAGCTTGCGGCTGGCGTCGGTGCGCACCCGGCCGACGACCCGGATGGCGACCACGTTGCACAGCGCCACGCCGATGACGATGAAGGTGAGACTCATCGAATAGCGGAACATCAGCAGGGCGTAGAAGATCACCAGGAACGAATCGATCGCCGTGGTCGCCAGCTTGCCCGAGACCACGCCGGCGACCTTGTCGTTGATCGCCACGCGCGAGCCGATCTCGCCGGCGAAGCGCTGGGCGAAGTAACCGACCGGCAGGCGCATGATGTGGTTGAAGAACGACGCCGAAGTCGACAGCGCCAGCTTCGTCTCGAGGCGCAGCAGGTAGTAGCGCTGCAGCCAGGTCAGCACTCCCTGCAGGACCAGGGTGATCGCCATGCCGAGCAGCAGCGGCTTGACGATCGAAGCGCGATTGGCGACCAGGAACTCGTCGACGAAGACGCGCGAGAACGTGGGGATGACCAGCCCGGGGACGACCAGGAAGAGGCCGCAGAGCAGGACGAAGGCGAGCGCCGTCTCCGACCCCTTCAGCCGCCGCCGCAGCGCGCCGGCCAGGCTCGGCTTCTCGCCGCCCGGCTGGAAGCCCTCGCCACGCTTGAAGGTGAGCACGACGCCGGAGAACGAGGCGTCGAGCTCCTCCATGGTGACCTGGCGCGGCCCCTGGGCCGGGTCGTTGAGGCAGGCCTTGCCCCCCTTGAACCCCTCGAGGACGACGAAGTGGTTGGCGTTCCAGAACAGGATCGCCGGGTAGTCGATCTTGAACAGGTCCTCGAGCTCGTACTTGAATCCCTTGGCTTCGAGGCCGTACTTGCGCGCCGCCTTGAGGACGTTGTTGGCTTTCGAGCCGTCACGCGAGACGCCGCACTCGGCGCGGCACTCTTCGAGCGGCACGATGCGCCCGAAGTAGCCGAGCACCATGCACAGCGAGGCGGCGCCGCACTCGACCGCCTCCATCTGCAGGACGGTCGGCACGCGCTGCCGCTTCGCCTTCGGCGTCGGCCTGCCTCCCTTCGCCGCCGGCTGCTTCTCGGCCGCGGCCATCGGTCAGGAGAGTCCCAGGGTCTGCTTGACGGTCGGGATGACGTAGGAGATCGGCTTGCGCGTCTCGACGACCACCTGCACCGTGCAGTCGGTGCCGCTGCCGACTTCGACCGGCGGTCCGGCCGAGGAGGTCCAGCGGAAGCCCGACGGCGTCTCGGCGAGAACCGGCTCGATCACCACCTGGAACGGGTTGAGGTCGATGTACTGGCGGGCCAGCGCGTCGTTGGCGACGATGCGCTGGATCTCCTCCGGCGTGGCCGGCAGGGTCGACACCGAGACCACCTTGCCGACCATGAAGCCGTAGTCCTCGACGCGGATGAACGACGGTGCGATGCGCACCTCGAGGCCCGGCGTCACCTGCTTGCCGGCGGCCAGCGGCACGAAGCCGACCACCCGCATCGGCTCGCGCGTCGACTCGAGCGACAGCAGCGCGTCGCCGGGCCGCACCGGCTGGCCGGCCCCCGCCCGCACGGCCACCACGCGGCCGCCGAACGGGCTGCGCACGACGCTCTCGTTGGCCAGCTTGGTCTCCAGCTCGCGCACCTCGAGGCGCTTGTCCTCCACCCGCAGGCCGCGGTCGCCGGTGCCGATCATGCTCTGCGCCAGCGAGTTCTGCAGGCTGGTGATCTGCTGGTCGATCGAAGCGACGGCGGCCGAGGTGAGCAGGCCGCGGTTGACCAGCTCCTGTTTCTGCCGCCGGTCCTGCTCGAGGCGGGCGATCTGGGCGCGCAGCCGCCCCTGGATCGACGCCGTCTGCGAGCCGGAGGAGCTGGTCTGCGCCTCGAGCTCGCCCAGCAGGGCGCGGGCCGAGATCAGCCGCGCTTCGATATCGGGCATCGACACCTTCGCCACCACGGTGCCCGGCTCGATGATGTCGCCGGTCTTGACCTCGACCGACTGCAGCGTGCCGGCGGTGAGGATCTGCACCTCCTGCACCGCTTCGCCGCGCACCATGAAGCCGCGGCCGTCGACCTTGACCGGCATCGGGAAGGTGATGCTCCAGACGATCGCCACGACGATCAGGACGCCGATCGCGCAGAGCGCCACCCAGCCCATCGGCGAGGTGACGCGCATCATCATGTCGAGCTGCTCGGGCGACGAGAGCTTCTCGACCGACGCCTTGCGCAACAGCTGTTCCGGACCCTGCATGCCGCCTCCCCTTCCGTCCGCCTCAGAGAATCGGCGCCGCCAGCGGCGCCAGGCGGGCGTCGGCGACGTCGCCGTCGGGCGGCGCCACGAGCAGCGTGCCGGTGGCGAAGCGCAGCTGCGCCACCAGTGACAGCCAGGCTCGCTCCGCCTCGAGCTCCTGCAGGCGGGCCTGGGTGAGCTCCGACTCGGTGAGCAGCGTGTCGAGCACCGTCAGGTCGCCGGCGCGGAAGCGCTCGAGCGTCGCTTCGGCGGTCTCCTCGATGTAGGCCCGGGCGGCGCGGCGCGACTCGAGCTCGGCGCGCGCGCGGCGCAGGGCCTCGGCCGCCTCGATGACCGCCAGGTGGACGCCGCGTCCGAGGTCGGCCGCGTCGATCTCGCTCGAGGCCACCGCCGAGCGCGCCTGCAGCAGCCGGCCGCGCGCCGCGTTGTTGCCGATCGGCAGCCGGAAGCGCAGCGTCGCGCCGTAGCTCGGCCCCGCCCACTTCTCGTTGAACGCCTTCTCGAACCCCTCGACGTCGTAGAAGCGCTCGCGGAAGGTCTCGTGGAAGGCGCTGTAGGACGCCTTGAGCGACAGGAAGACCTCCGGCCGCAGGTCGCGCTCGGCGGCGACGGCGAGTGCCTGGTCGGCGGCGAGCCGGCTGGCCAGGGCACGCAGGTCGTCGCGCTCGGCCGCGGCGCGGCTGGCCAGCGCCTCGATGGCGGCGCCCATCCGCTCCAGCCGGGCATTGATCAGCGCCGATTCGCGCCACAGCGG
>JAIOJQ010000131.1 GCA_019911865.1 Thermoanaerobaculia bacterium | reverse complement strand
ATGCCCGCCGCCGGCGATCACCACGCGACCCGGCGCCGGTGCGCTCACGCCGGAGCGTCCTCGCCGGCCGCCGGCCGGCAGAGCGCGACCAGCACTTCGCGCGCCCCGTCGGGGTGCAGCGACGGCGCGCCTTCCGGGCGGGCGATCAGGCGGACGATCGGCCGCCCTTCGCGCTCGTACTTCGCCTCGTAGTTGGTACGCGGCCCCTCCGGCCAGCCCCCCGCGAGCCGCTCGACTGCCACCCCGGGCGCGGCGCGCAGGATCGCCTCGACCTCGTGGCCGTAGTCGAGGAAGTCGGTGGCGAAGCAGAGTTCGCCACCCGGAGCGAGCGCCGCCAGCAGCAGGTCGACCGACGCCGCCGAGAAGAGCCGGCGCCGCAGGTGGCGCGCCTTCGGCCAGGGATCGGGGAAGTAGACGTGGACGCGTCGCGCGAAGCCGGCGGGCAGGACGGCCGCGAGCAGGTAGAGCGCTTCGCCGCGCAGCAGGGCGACGTTGGCGAGCCGCCGCCGCGACGCCCGGCCCGCGGCGAGGCGGAAATACTCCCCGGCCACCTCGATGCCGAGCCACCGGGTCTGCGGCCGCGCCGCCGCGCTGGCGAGCAGGAAGCGCCCCTTGCCGAATCCGATCTCGAGCTCCCACGGCCCGTCGCCGGGCAGCAGGCGGTCGAGGAAACCGGCCGCGCCGGCTTCCGGCAGCGCGCCGATGCCGGCGGCCGTCGCCGCCAGGAGCGGCACGCTCATGCCGCCGCCCCGGAGTCCGGCCGCTCCGCCGCCCGCCCGGCCGCCCAGAAGTCGTAGAACGTGTACCACTGCGTCGGCCAGCGCCGCACAGCCGCTTCGAGCACCGCCACCCACGCTTCCATCGCCTGGCGCACGTCACCTTCCCGATCGGCCGTCCGCTCGACCCGGATCGGCGTGCCGAGCTGGATCTCGAACTGCCGGTCGGGCGTGTAGGCGATGAACGAGGGCCACAGTCGCGCCCCGGTCATCCGCGCGAGGTGGAACGGTCCGGTGGGAAAGCTGGCCGGACTGCCGAAGAACGGCAGCTCGACGCCGCGATCGTTGAAGTCGCGGTCTCCCTGCAGGGCGACCAGCCGGCCGCTGGCGAAGGCGCGCAGCACCGGCAGGCTGGCGAAACGGTCCTCCGGCCGGATCGGAATCTCCTCCAGCCGGCCGAAAGCGCGCAGCACGCTGCGATAGTGCTCGGCCTCGCCGAACTCGTCCGGCACGTAGACCACCGAGACCGGCAGATCCGCCTGCCCCACCAGCACCGCGCCGAGCTCCCAGTTGCCGAGGTGGGCGGTGAGCAGGATGATCCGCTCCCCCGCCGCTCGGGCGGCACGCAGCGGCTCGAGGCTCGACACGTCACCGTCTTTCACCTGCCGGATCATCCGCTCGGCGGGCAGCTGCGCGAAGCGGAAGAGGTCGACCCAGTAGTAGGCGAGGTGGTGCAGCATCTGGCGCACGGCGCGGGCGAGCTCGCGCGACCCCGGAGGCAGTCCGGTGATGCGCGCCAGGTTGCGCGCGATGGCGACCTTCGGTTTCGGGTGGAGGAACATGACCAGGCCGATGACCCGCCGCGCGCCGGCGAACAGGAACCAGCGCGGCGCCCGCGGCGCCAGCCAGGCGAGGGCCGGAAAGCCGCGCCGGATCGCCCAGCGGTTGAAGCGGTCGGAGAAGCGGCCCGGACGGGCGATCTTCCACTGCATCGTCGCGTCGCGGCCGGCTCAGAGCAGGTCCGCGCGCCCGGCCGCCGCGAGGGCGTCGACGACCCGGCGGACCTCCTGGGCGCGCTCGCGCGGCAGCACGAGGACGGTGTCGCCGGTGCGCACCACCACCAGCCCCTCGACGCCGAGCACCGCGATGGTCCCGGCGTCGGCGAAGAGCAGGTTGTCGCGCGCGTCGACGGCGATCGTCGCGCCGTGCGACCGGTTGCCTCCCTCGCCAGCCGGCAGCACCTCGTAAAGCGCCTGCCAGGAGCCGAGGTCGTCCCAGCCGCAGTCGAGCGGCAGGGTGACGATGTCGTCGAGCTTCTCCATCACCGCGTAGTCGATCGAGACCGCGGGGAGCGCGGCGTAGATCTCCGCGGCGCGCTCGGGCTGACGGACGAGGGCCGCGAGGCCGCTGCCGATCTCGGGCGCCAGGCGGGCCAGGTGGCCGAGCAGCGTCTCGCCGCGGAAGACGAAGATGCCGGCGTTCCACAGATGCCGCCCCGAGGCGAGGAACTGGCGCGCCGTCGCGGCGTCCGGCTTCTCGCGGAAGCGCTCGACGCGGCGCAGCCCGGCCGGGCCCGGCGCCACGCCGCCCAGCTCGAGCCAGCCGAAGCCGGTCTCCGGCCAGCGCGGCACCACCCCGAGCGCCACCACCGCGTCGCCGCCGGCCGCCGCGGTGAAGGCGTCGGCGAGTACGGTGCGAAAAGCCGCCGCGTCGGCGACACGGTGGTCGGCCGGCAGCACGGCGATGGCGCCGCGGCGAACCTCCTCCGGCATCGCCATCAGGGCGAAGCCGAGCGCCGGCGCGGTATTGCGCAGGGCGGATTCGACGACGATCCGGCCGGCCGGCAGGTCGGGGAGCTGGCGCGCCACTTCGTCGGCGAGCGCCGGGGTGGTGGCGACCCAGATCCGGTCGGGCGGCAGCAGCGGCGCCAGCCTCGCCACCGTCGCCTGGAGCAGCGAGCGTTCGCCGTCGAGGGCGAGCAACTGCTTGGGACGGGCGCGTCGGGAAGCCGGCCAGAAGCGGGTTCCCGCACCGCCGGCGAGGATGAGCGCGGAATTCGACATCGGGCGCGGAAGTCTAGCAACTCGCGGTAGATTCCCCGCCATGTCGTGTGCCGACGACGCTCCGAGCGATCCGCAGCGCAACGCGCCAGGCGCCCCGGTCGACCGCTCGGCGGCGGCCGACGTCGACGCCGAGCGGGCGATGCGCACCTGCCCGGTCTGCGGCGGCGAGCTGGCCGAGCGCAAGTGCAAGCTCTGGTGTCCGCGCCCCGGCTGCGGCTACTTCCTCTCCTGCGCCGATTTCTACTGAGACGACGCGCGCGCCGCCGGCCGGGTCACGGCGCCGTTGCGCTCCATGCGCCCGTGCCGCCGCTCTCGACACCGCCAACGGAGAGACCCGGATGGCGATCCACCACCGCTCCGTCTCCGGTACGACCTGGTCGACTACCGACAGCAAGTTCGTCAAGTGGGTCGACGAGGTGGCTGAAGAGGGGGCGAAGAAGGGGTTCGACAAGCTCTACGCCAAGGGCGATCGCGTCAAGAAGTGACGCGAGGCGCCGGTTCCAGCCAGACCGCGACCTCGTCCAGGCGTTTGCGTTCCAGGTCCGGCACGGTCGCGTCCGGTGCCGGCAGCCCGACCGGGAAGAGGATGTACGGCTTCTCGTTGTCCGGCCTGCCGAGGATCCGGTTGAGGAAAGCCATCGGGCTGGGCGTGTGGGTCAGCGTCACCAGC
>JAIOJQ010000130.1 GCA_019911865.1 Thermoanaerobaculia bacterium | reverse complement strand
CCGGCTGGTGCGCAACCCGGTGGGGGGCAACGCGGCGGCCTGGCTGGCGCTGCACCAGCCGGACGGGGCGCTCGCCCGCGGCGTGGGGGAGCGGTTCGTCGACCCCGACCCGGCGGCCCGGCGGCGCTACTACCGGCTCTTCTTCGGCTCGAAGGGGGACCTGGCGGCGATGCGGCGGTTCGCGCCGTGACGCGCGCCGGGGCGACCCGCGCCGCCCGGCTGGTCCACCTCGACGACCGGCTGGCGATCCTCGCCAAGCCGGCCGGCCTGTCGCTGGCGACTTCGCGTCGCGAACCGGAGGCGGCGGCGCGGCGCCTGGTGGCGGCGCTGCCGGCGGCCGAGCGCGAGCTGCTCGCCGGGCGCGAGCTGCACCTGGTGCACCGCCTGGACGAGCCGACGTCGGGGCTGGTGGCGGTGGCGCTCGACGCCGACCTCCACCGGGAGCTGGCGACCGCCTTCGCCGAGCGGCGGGTCGGCAAGGTCTATCTCGCCCTGGTGTGGGGACGGCCAAGGCCCGGGCGCGGGGTGTACGACTCGCCGCTGGGACCCGACCGGGCCGACCGCCGACGGATGAAGGTCGACCCCGCCGGGCGCCCGGCGCGCACCGACTACCTCGTCCTCGCGGTGGCGCCGCACGTCTCGCTGGTCGCCCTCTGGCCGCGCACCGGGCGGACCCACCAGCTGCGCGTCCACCTGGCCGCCGCCGGGCACCCGATCGTCGGCGACGACCTCTACGGCGGGCCGCGTCACCGCGCGGTGCGGGATGCCGCCGTGCGGGCGGCGCTCGACCCCGGGCGGGCCCTCCTGCACGCCTGGCGGCTCGAGCTTCCCGGGCGCGAGCCGAGCCGCTTCGAGGCGCCGCTGCCGGAGGATTTCCGGCGCGCCGCCGCCTCCTGCGGCCTGGCCCTTGCGTTTTCGCAAAACCTGTGGCAGGCTCCCCCCGAACTTCCCCACTGAGCAACCCGCATACCCCCTCCTTTCGATCCCCACGAGCACTTCGTGTTTCACCTCATTCCAGGCATTCTGATTTCGGCCCGCACGCGGGTCGCCAAGTCCGTCCGCGATTTCCGGCGGCCGGCATCACCAACCGCAGCACCAGCAGCAAGGAGTCATGCATGACCGAGCAGGGAACCGTCAAGTGGTTCAACAACGAGAAGGGCTACGGATTCATCTCCCGTGAGAACGGACCGGACGTCTTCGTCCACTACACCGCGATCCTCAGCGAGGGCTACCGCTCGCTCAACGAGGGCGATCGGGTGTCGTTCGAGGTGGTCGAGGGCCAGAAGGGCCTTCAGGCCCGCAACGTGGTCCGGCTGTAAGCCCGACTTTGATCTTTCTATTCGCCCCGTCGATTCCGGTCGGCCGGGCGAACTGTTTCGAACCGATCTTCGTTTCTGGCCCGATCGCGGGCCGCATCAGCCTGACGTCAATGTGGCGACAGGCGACATTCAACGCAGCACCAGCAGTAAGGAGTTCAGCGTGACCGAACAGGGAACCGTCAAGTGGTTCAACAACGAGAAGGGCTTCGGCTTCATCACCCGTGAGAGCGGTCCGGACGTCTTCGTCCACCACACCGCGATCCTCGCCGAGGGCTACCGCTCGCTCAACGAGGGCGATCGGGTCTCCTTCGAAGCCGTCGAGGGGCAGAAGGGCCTTCAGGCCCGCAACGTCATCCGCCTCTGATCTAAACCTTCTCTTCGTTTCCCTTCCGCCCCGCCGGCCTCGCGCCGGCGGGGCGTTCTGTTTTTTGGGCCGCCGCTCCGCGGTCGCCCGTGGAATCCAGAGCCGGGAGCCTTCACCTTCCGCCGAGCGCAGCCGGGCGGGGTGCTGCGCAGGGAGCGCGGTTTTGTCGATTCCATCGACTCCGTGCGACCGGAGCGGCACACCGGCCGGCGGAGCGGATCTGCCACCAGGGTTCAGCGTTCGTGCCGGTCTTTCGCTCCGCGGTCGGGCAAGTCCCTTCGGTCGCACGGAGTCAGCGCAGCTGACAAAGCCGCGCTCCCTGCGGGACTCGCCCGACCGCTGCGCTGTCGCTGGTGAACGACAGCCGTCTCTTTTCACCTTCCGCCGAGCGCAGCCGGCCGGGGTGCTGCGCAGGGAGCGCGGTTTTGTCGATTCCATCGACTCCGTGCGACCGGAGCGGCACACCGGCCGGCGGAGCGGATCCGCCACCAGTACTCAGCGTTCGTGCCGGTCTTTCGCTCCGCGGTCGGGCAAGTCCCTCCGGTCGCACGGAGTCAGCGCAGCTGACAAAACCGCGCTCCCTGCGGGACTTTCCCGACCGCTGCGCTGTCGCTCGTGAACGACAAGGGGTTCCTTTCACCCTCCGCCGGCGGAGCG
>JAIOJQ010000129.1 GCA_019911865.1 Thermoanaerobaculia bacterium | reverse complement strand
CCGCAGGCCTTGCCCCCCCAGGCGCCGGCGGCGGCTGTATCGCCGTGCTGGCGCCGCCGTCGGCGCGTGCCGCAATCGAGGCGCGCTGGCGGGAGCTCGGCGCCGCCCTGCTCGATGCCCGCCCGACGGTATCCGGACTCGAGACGGCGGACGCGTGAACCGTTCGGCCTTTCTCCTGCGCGAGCTGGTGAGCCGGGAACTGCGGAGCCGGTACGCCGGCTCGGCGTTCGGATTCCTCTGGGCCTTCGTCCATCCGCTCTGGCAGCTGGTGCTGCTCAGCCTGGTCTTCTCCGTCATCCTGCGCATCCCGCTCACCGGAGAGCACACCACGTCGTTCGCCGCCTTTCTGTTCGCCGGCCTGCTCCCCTGGTCGGCGCTCCAGGAAGGGGTGACGCGCGGGGCGACAGTCATCACCGAGAACGGCCAGCTGGTCAAGAAGATGCGCTTTCCGAGCCAGCTGCTGGTGCATTCGGTGGTGATCTCGGCGGTGCTGCACGCCGGGATCGCCTTCGTCGTCTTCGCGTTGCTCCAGGGAGCGCGAGGCGAGCTCGAGCTGCGCCGACTGCCGTGGCTGCTGCTCGGTCTCGTCGGCCAGTTGGCGATGACCAGTGGCGTGGCGCTCGGCGTGGCGGCGTTGCAGGTCTATCTGCGCGACGTCGTCCAGGGGATCGGTCTCGTGCTGTCGGCGCTCTTCTATCTGACCCCGATCGTCTACACGGAGCGTTTCGTGCTCGCCTCGGAGCGGGCGCCGCGGGCGCTGGCCGGCTGGCTCGAGTTCAGCCCGCTGTCGACCATGGTGCGGCTCTTCCGGACCGTCCTCGTCTCCAGCGATCCACCCGGCCCGACGGCCGTCGCCGTGATGCTGGCGACGGGGGGCGTCCTGCTGGTCGCCGGGGGGACGATCTTCCGGCGTCTCTCCGGCGGCTTCGCGGACGAATTGTGAGCGCCGGTTCCCGTTTCGCCGTCTCGGCGCGAGACCTGGGCAAGGAGTACCGGCTCTACCCGGGACCCGGCGCCCGCATCGCCGAGTGGGTCACCGGGCGGCCCCGCCACCGGATCTTCCAGGCCCTCGCCGGCATCACGTTCGACCAGGGGCGGGGTGAAGGGCTGGCGATCGTCGGGGAGAACGGCGCCGGCAAGAGCACGCTGCTCAAGCTGCTGGCCGGCGTGACCCGGCCGACCGCGGGCACGCTCGAGGTGCAGGGGCGCGCGGCGGCGATTCTCGAACTCGGCGCGGGATTCCATCCGGACTTCACCGGGCGTCAGAACATCCGGCTCAACGCCGCGCTGCTCGGCCTCGACCAGCACGAGATCGACGCACGCGAAGGCGAGATCGTCGAGTGGAGCGAGCTCGGGGAGTTCGTCGATCGCCCGGTGCGCGAGTATTCGAGCGGCATGGCGGTGCGGCTCGGCTTCTCGATCGCCACCCAGGTCAGCGCGGACGTGCTGATCGTCGACGAGGCGCTGTCGGTGGGCGACGGCTATTTCCAGAAGAAGAGCATGGACCGCATGGTGGCCTTCGTGGAGAACGGCGGCACGCTGCTCTTCTGCTCGCACGCGCTTTACCTCATCGCATCGTTCTGCGAGCGGGCAATCTGGCTGCGCGGCGGGCGCATCGAGGCGATCGGCCGGACGCTCGACGTGATCGACGAGTACGAGCGCTTCCTGGCCGCCAAGCAGCGGCCCGCGGCGCGTCGCGAGGCGCCGGAACCGGCGCCGGCACCGGTGGTCGAAGCGCCCGAGACGTCCGGCGAGGCCGCCGGGCAGCCAGCGAAAATCGTCGAAACGAAGCTGCTGGGGGGCGCCGAGGGGGCGGTTTTCCGCCCCTGGTCGCCGATGCGCCTCGAGGTCGTCTTCCGGGTCGACGACCCGGCGCGCCCGGTGAACCTGGGCGTTCTCATCCGCGGCGAGGACGACGTCGTCGTCTCGGCGCTCGGCAACCGGATGAGCGGCCGTGAGCCGTTCACCGGAAGCCGCGAGTACCGGGTGGCGATCGTGGTGCCGCATCTGCCCTATCAGAAGGGCAACTTCCGGATCGCCGTCCTGCTGCAGGACGATCACGGGCTGGTCATCCACGACGAGCGCGAGATCTCCGGTGGGTTCCGCATGGAGGCTTACCACTGGGATCCGGGCCCGATCGGAGTCGGGCACCGGGTGATCGACCTGGCCGAGCCGGAACTCCCCCCGGGATGAACTGGTGGCGAACCCGGAACTCGCGATCGTGATCCCCGCCTTCGAGGAGGAACGCCGGCTCGGCGCCTCCCTCGATCGCATCTGTGGCTACCTCGAGTCCCGGGGAGTGGCCGCGGAAGTGATCGTCGTCGACGACGGCAGCCTGGATTCGACGGCGCAGGTGGCGGCGTCCTTCGCCGCTCGCGGCGTGCGCCTCGTCCGCCTGCCGGAAAACCACGGCAAGGGGGCGGCGGTGCGTGCGGGGTTGCTGGAGACGAGCGCTCGCCGGGTGCTGATCTCCGATGCCGACCTCTCGACGCCGATCGAGGAACTCGCATCACTGGAAGTCGCCGCCGTTGACGCGGAGCTCGCCATCGGCAGCCGTTCGGTGGCGACCTCGCGGGTCGAGGTTCCGCAGGCGATCCTGCGCGAACTCGCCGGCAAGGCCTTCAATCGGCTCGTCCGGCTCGGCGGCGTGCGCGGTCTGGCAGACACCCAGTGCGGCTTCAAGCTGCTCGACGGCGAGGTGGCGCGCGAGCTCGCCCGCGACCTGGTCGTCGATCGCTTCGCCTGGGACGTCGAGCTGATCTGGCTGGCGCGCCGGCGCGGCTACCGCGTCGCCGAAGTCGGCGTCGTCTGGCGCAACGATCCGGCGAGCAAGGTGCACTTCCTGCGCGACTCGGCTCGCATGGCCATCGACCTGATCCGCCTGCGCTGGAGGCACCGCCACGAACCCCCCGCGAGGAGGCGGCGTTGAGGCGGGTGGCGCTGGTCTCGAGCGAACCGATCCGTCCGGCGATGGGGGGGATCGGTGTGCGCTATCTCGAGCTGGCGCGGCGCCTGCCCGCGGCCGGTTTCGACGTGCGGCTGCTGTCGCCCGGCGCGCCGGAAGAGGCGGCCGCGTGCGGCCTCGATCCTGCCGCGGTGGAGACGCTGCGGCCGGGAGCACTCGCCGCCCAGCTCGCCGACCGCGACGTCGTGGTGGCCCAGGGGCAGCGCGCCAACGACGTCCTGCTCGAAACGGCGCACCTGCCGGTCGTCATCGACCTCTACGACCCGTGGTTGGTGGAGAACTTCCACTACTTTCGATCGCTCGGTCTCGACCCCTGGCGCAACGATCACGCGACCTGGGTGCTGCAGCTCTCGCGCGGCGACTACTTCCTCTGCTCGTCGCTCGAGCAGCGCCTCTTCTATCTCGGCTTCCTCACCGCGCTCGGCCGCGTCCAGCCCGAGCTGGCGGCGGCGGATCCCGAGCTCGAGCGGCTGATCGGCATCGTGCCGTTCGGGCTCGATGCGGAGACGGCGCCGCGCCGGCCGCTGCTCGAGCCGAAGCGCCCCGGTGAGCGGCGGTTGCTGTTCGGCGGGCTCTACGACTGGTACGACCCGTGGATCACGCTCGAAGCGCTCGATCGGCTCGGCGAGCCCGGTGTCACGCTGCTCCTGGTGCGCAATCCGAATCCGGAGGCGACGCCGCAGCGGCTGTTCACCGAGGTCGAGCAGTGGTGCCGGAAGCGCGGCTGGTGGGGCGAGCGGGTGCGGGTACTCGACTGGGTTCCGGCGGCGCGTCGCCACGACCTCCTCGCCGAGGTCGACGCGCTGGTCGCCACCCATCGTCCGGGGCTCGAGACCGACCTGGCGATGCGTACCCGTTTTCTCGACGCGCTCGGCGCCGGCTGCCCGGCGGTGTCGACCGCCGGAGGGACGATTGCACGCCTGCTGACCGAGCGGGGTGCCGGCTGGGTGGTGGCGCCGGGCGACGGCGCGGCGCTCGCGACGGCGCTGGCGGAGATCCTGGCTGGAGGTCCGCCGGTGACGGAAAGGGTGCGCCGCGGCCGGGCGCTGGCCGAGGAGTTCGGCTGGGAGCGGGTCCTCGCGCCACTGGTCGCTTTCCTCGCCGACCCGCGGATCGACTCGGCGAAGGAGCGCTTCGCGTTTCGTCCGCCGACCGTGGCGCCCCCCGACTCGCCGCTGTTCCGGCTGCGCCGCTGGCTGCGCCGCCGCGCGGGACGCGGGAGCTGACTCGGTGAGCCGGACTTTCTCGCTCTCCGTGCTCGTCGTCTCGTGGAACGGGCGGGCGCACCTCGAATCCCTGCTGCCTTCGCTGGCGGCGCAGCAGCCGGTCGATGGCTGCACGACCGAGACGCTGGTGCTCGACAACGGATCGAACGACGGGACGGTCGAGTGGATCGCCGATACCCATCCGCGGGTGCGGGTCATCGCGCGCCGGGACAACCTCGGCTTCGCGGGCGGCAACAATCTGCTCGCGGCGGAAGCCCGCGGCGACGTCCTGCTGCTGCTCAACAACGACATGCGGGCCGAGCCCGATCTCGTCGCTCGATACGCCGCGCTCTGGCGCTCGGTACCGGGGGACGTGGCCGGCCTGGCGGGAGCGCTGACCGACTGGGAAGGGGAGCGACTCGACTTCGGCCGCGGCGTCATGACCTTCGACGGTCATGCCTTCGGCATCGACCAGGGGCGTCCTCTCGAGTCGGCCCGGCTGCCGGAAGAGGGCGAGGAGATGCTCTTCGGCTGCGGGGGCAACTTGTGGATCTGCCGGCGCTCGTTTCTCGAGGCCGGCGGGTTCGACCCCGCCTATTTCGCCTACTTCGAGGACGTCGACCTCGGCTGGCGGCTGTGGGCCGGGGGGCAGCGCCTGCTCGCCTGTCCCGGGGCGCGAGCCCGCCACCGGCAGAGCGCCACCAGCGCCCGGCTCGGAGACTCCCGCCGCGGCGCCCTGTTCGAACGCAATGCGCTGGCCACCGCGGTCAAGAACTACGAAGCCGGCCTGTGGGAGCGGATGGCACCGGTGGTGCTGCTCACCTTCGCCAGCCGGCTGGCGGCGGCCGGCCGGCTGGCAGCGCCCATGGCGGCGCCGACGGGTCGCCGTGCGCGCCTCGCCGCCCGCCTGCGCCGCCTGGCGGATCGCCTCACGGGGGGCGCCGAGGGGGCCGTCGAGTGGACGCATCCGCAGGCACTGGCGCAGCTCGCCGGCCTCGGCGCCTTCCTCGGCGACGTCGATGCGATCGCCGGGGAGCGCCTGCGGCTCGCGGCGCGGAGGCAGCGCAGCGACCGCGAAATCTTCCGGCGGTTTCCGCTCTGGATCGTGCCGACCTACCCGGGGGACGAAGTGCTCTTCGGCGGTGAGGCCTTCACCACCTGGCTGCCGGAGGAGCTCGAATTTCGCCGCGCATCGCTCTCCGAACTGCTGGCGATCGGATGAGCGAGGCGCTCGCCTACTCGGTCGTCGTTCCGTCGCACAATCGGCGCGCCGTCCTGCGCGAGGTCCTGGCCGCACTCGACGCCCAGCAGGAGGCGCCCGAGTTCGAGATCGTGGTGGTCGATGACGGGTCGACCGACGGATCGGCCGAAATGCTGAGCGGCTGGAGCAGCGGTCGTTCGCTGCGTGTCCTGCTCGGCCCGCAGCGCGGCCCGGCGGCGGCACGCAACCGCGGCGTCGCTGCGGCGCACGGGTTGCGAATCGCCTTTCTCGGCGACGACACGGTGCCCGAGCCGGGCTGGCTGGCGGCGCACGATCAGGCCTTCCGGCGCCACGGCGGCGGCGACGAGATCGCGGTCGTCGGCTACACCGGCTGGCATGCGCGGGTGCGGCGCACGCCGTTTCTCGACCATCTCAACGAGCGTGGGTTGCAGTTCGGCTACGCCCTGATCGACCGGCCCGACGACGTGCCGTTCAACTTCTTCTACACCTCGAACGTTTCGCTGTCGCGCCGGCGCATGTCCGCCGAGCCGTTCGACGAGGCGTTTCCCTATCCGGCCTGGGAGGACATCGAGGCGGCCTGGCGGCTCGTGCGGGCCGGCCTGAGGCTGGTTTACGAGCCGGCGGCGCGGACCGCGCACGACCACCCCACCGATTTCGCGCGCTTCGCGGCCCGGCAGGAGCGCGCGGGCTACTGCGGGGTCGTCTTCGCCCGCCTGCACCCCGAGCTGGCCGGGTTCGTCGGGGTCGGGCCGGGCGGTCCGCCGGACCTCCCCTCGCGCGGCGCTCAGCGGCTCCGGGAGGCCTTGGTCCGGGCCTTGCAGAATCTCCCGCTGCAGCTCCCGAAGCTCTGGGACGAGGCCCTGCGGTTTCACTACATCCGGGGACTCCGACGAGGCTGGAAAGAGCTGGTGATCGACAAAGGAGACGAGTCGTGAAGACCTCACGTGGATGGGTTCTCGCAGTTCTCGCAGTGATCGCTGTCCAGGCCGTCGCCGCCGCCCCCGCGCAGGCCGATGGCCGAGTCCACCTGCGCCCTTCGGTGCGCGTCTATTGGGGACCCGGCTGGGGCTGGTGGGGCCCCTCCTGGTACTACGGCCCGCAGTACGGGTACGGCGGGTATCCGCGCGTCTACCCGAATGCCACCTATGGCAACCTGGGTGCGCTCGACACGGACATCAGCCCCGAGCGGGCGGAGGTCTGGGTGGACGGCAAGCGGGTCGGCTACGCCGATGATTTCGACGGCTACCCGGGCTTCCTCTGGCTCGAGAAGGGGACGTACGACGTCGTCTTCTACCTGCCGGGCTTCCGCACGCTGGCCCGCCAGTACACCATCTATCCCGGCCTGATCATCGACGTCGAGGATCAGCTCGAAAAAGGGGAGTCGGTCCATCCGGCCGAGCTCGGCCCGCGCACCACTGAGCGCCGGGACGCGCGCCTGCGCGCCGAACAGGAAGTCCGCGCGGAGGCCGAGCGGCGCGAGCGCGACGCCCGCTACGAGCCGGCGGACGAAGCGGGTACCTGGGCGGCGCCGGCGGACGCCGAGAGCCTCGACGCACGGGCGGAACCCGGACGCCTGCTCCTGCGCGTCGTCCCCGAAGATGCCTCGGTCTATCTCGACGGTCGGTTCCTCGGCACCGGGCTGGAGCTCGCGGCCTTGCGCAGCGGCCTGCTGGTGGATTCGGGAACGCACCAGCTCGAGATCGTGCGTCCCGGCCACGCCGGCGAGGCGCGCACGCTGGAGATCGAATCGGGAGAGGAGATCGAGCTCGAACTCGAACTCGAGCCGCTCGCAGACTGACCGGTTTCAAAGCGGCAGCGAGGCGGCGCTCTCCTTCTCGAGGCGCAGCAGCAGGCGCTTGCGCGCCGCCCCGCCGACGTACCCCCCGATCCCCTGCTTGGACGGCAGAATCCGGTGGCAGGGGACGATCAACGGGAGCGGGTTCTTCTCGAGGATGGAGACCACCTGGCGATAGGCCTCGGGGCGCCCCGCGGCCTCCGCGACCTCCTTGTAGGTCCGCGTCTTGCCGTAGCCGGTCCGCGCGGTCTCTCGCAGCACCCGACGGGCGAATCCGTCGAGCCCCGCAGGACCGAGGTCGTAGTCGAGGTCGAGGCTCCGGCGAGCACCGGCCAGGTACTCCGAGATACGACCGAAGACTTCGTCGAGGAACTCCGAGTCCTCGTAGTCGGAGAGCGGGAAGTAGAGCTTGCGCTCCCGCAGCCCCGGGGCGATCAGGATGCGGCTGATCGAGGTGTGGACGAACTCGACTCCCAGCGTGCCCAGACGCGAAGGGACGGCGACCCGGATCGGCTCGATAGCCGGAGTCGCCGCGACCTCCCCGGAAACCGGGATTTCACCAGGCATTGAGGCGCAAGGTTAAACGAAGGGGGCAGTGGCGACAAGCCACGGCCACGCCGGCGGGGTCCGGCAGTTGCGTCGCGTTTGCGCCGATTCCCGGAGGTCGGGATACCCGCCGCCCCGCCGGGTCGGATTCAGCCGCCGCCGTAAAGCGCCTGGTAGATCGCCTGACTTTCGAGCACCCGAATCACGTAGGCCTTCGTCTCTCCGTAGCCGATCTTGGCGAGGTACTCCTCGGGCTCGCTGGTGACGCAGTGGCGCCGCCAGAGGGCGGCCTGGTCCTCGCCGGCGTTGTAGGCGGCGATCGCCACGGCGGGCGCCCGCGGGAACCTCCTGCCGAGCTCGGCGAGGTAGGCGGCCCCCAGCGGGATCGCCAGCGCGGGGTCGTGCAGGTCGCGCGCCGATACCTGGTCGGTCAGGCGTGTCTGTCGAGCAAGTCGCTGGGCGGTCTGCAGGGTGAACTGTGCGAGACCGCGGGCCCCGGCCGGGGAGAGGGCGGCGGGATCGAACCGACTCTCCTCGCGCAGGATGGCGGCGAGAAGGGTCGGGTCGCTGCGGAAGGCGCTCGCCTGGGCTCGGATCAGGGGTGCCCAGGGAAACGGGTAGAGAAGCCGCAGCAGTTTCGGATCGACCCACTCGAAGGGGACGGAACGGGGGCGCCGCTCGAACAACGCCTCGGCCCGCGCCAGGGACCGGCGGGTGGCAAGTTCGTCGGTGGCGAGGGCGGCCGCTCCGCTGAAGGCGAGGCGAAGGTCGCTGGCCGGAAAGTGGCGTATCGCAGCGTCTCCGGCATCGGAGAAGAGGCCGAGACCGGCGAGCAGGTCCTCGGGCCGGGTCGGCGCGGCACTCCAGAGCGGCCACTCGGCGACCGGCACCGGCGTCCAGTCGAGCCAGGCCGCCGAGTCGCGCCGGTCGCGCAGCCGGGCAAGGGCCCGCAGCCGGGCCTGGCGCCCGATCGCGTCGGTGTCGCCGAGCAGCAGAGCGGCCTTCTGGAGGTTCCCCGGGTCGCCGACTCCGGCCGCGGCGAGTCCGACCTTGCGCGCCATCGAGGCGAGGCCGGGTGCCGCGAGCCGCCGTCGCGCGGCTTCGGCCAGCGGATGGAAGGGTCGCCGGCGCAGGACCTCGACATAGCGCTCCACCGCACCCTCGTCGTCGCCGACCGCTTCGGCGAGCCGGCCGCGCCAGTAAGCCAGCTCCTCGGCGGCGACCTCGCCGCTGCGTTCGGCGACCGAAAGGGTTTCCGCCACGCGGGCGAACAGGCCGCGCTGCAGGTCGGAGACGGCGAGAAAGAGGGCGCCGCGGGCAGTGGCCCCGGCCGCTCCCGGGGTACGGGCCAGCCGGGCCAGGGAGCCTCGCGCCGCCTCCCCCTCGCCGAGCGCGACCTCGATCCGCAGCGCTCCGAGCAGCGCGGACGGGGCCCAGTCGCCTCCCGGGTCGGCCTCCCAGGCACGTCGGAAGCGGGAGAGTGCTTCGGCGACGCGGCCGGTCAGTTCGAGCGAGCGGCCGGCCTGGCAGAGGGAATCGGCGCGCTGCGTGGCGGTCGGGGTACGTCGGGCCAGGTCATCGAAGGCTGCGGCGGCCTCGTCGTACTTGCCGGTCCAGTAGAGGGCCCGGGCCCGTGCATAGGCGATGTCGGCCCGCTCGGCATCGAGCCGCAGGGCGAGCGGAGTGTCCGGCAGCAGGCGCAGGGCCTTGTCGAACTCGCGATGGTGGAACGCGGCCATGCCGAGACGGCGTGCCAGCGCGGGATCGGGCGCCGCCACGCGCGCTTCGAGCCGCGCCGCGATGTCGAGCGCCAGGGCGTCGCGCGAGTCCGCCTCGAGCAGGGTGCGCAGCAGCCGCGAGGCCTCGACCGCCGAGCCGAGGCGAAGAAGGCAATCGGCGCGCACCAGGTCCCACTTGCGGCGCAAGTCGCCGGTGATGCGCCCGGCGGCAACGCCGCCGAGCAGGCGGCAATCACCTCCCCGCTCGATGCTCTGGGCGAAGAGGGCGAGAGCCGGACGCAGCAGGCCGTCCGGAGCTCCCTCGGCGAGCAGGTTGGTGACCAGGCCCGCGGCGACTTCCGGATGGCCGAGGCGCTCCTGCAGAACGGCCAGACGCAGCCGGGCCCACGGTCCCAGGCCGCTCGGCGAGGTCAGCGCCTGGGCATAGGCTTCGGTGGCGTCGCGTTCGCGGCCGAGGCGCGCCAGCAGGTCGGCGCGCAGCAGATCGATCCCCAGGGCGCGGGCCCGCCCCGGCTCGCTCGCCAGGGCGCTTTCGGCGCGCAGCAGAGCCGGCCGGGGCCGCCCGGCCAGGGAGAGCTCGACGATCGCCGGCCGGGGGTCCGTCTGCGCCGCCGCGGCGGCCGGCACCGAGGCAAGGGCGACGAGAGTCGGCACGAGGATCACCCGGGTGGCCAGCGGAACTCCCGGCCGCCGAGGACGTGCAGGTGAAGATGGTCGACCGACTGCCCGGCTTCGGCGCCGTTGTTGGCGACCAGTCGCCAGGACGAGAGTCCGGCGCGGCGGGCGACGTCGGCGGCGACCGACATCAGGCGGCCGAGCAGGGCCTCGTCGTCGGGCGTCGTGGCCGCCAGCGAGGCGACGTGGCGGCGCGGGATGACGAGCAGATGGACCGGGGCCTGCGGCGAAATGTCGTGCAAGGCGACCACTTCGTCGTCCTGGTGCACGAATCGCGCCGAAATCTCGCCGGCGACGATGCGACAGAAGAGACAGTCGGTCATCCGCGACCCTCCCCGGAGTCGGATCCGGAATCGGTCCGGCGCTCGACGCGGGCGCCGAGGGCCGCGAGCTTGGACTCCATCGCTTCGTACCCGCGGTCGAGATGATAGATGCGGTCGATGACCGTCTCGCCCTCGGCCGCCAGGGCGGCGAGCACCAGGCAGGCCGAGGCCCGCAGGTCGGTCGCCATGACCCGGGCGCCGGAGAGCCGCGCCGGGCCGTGCACGCGGGCCGTGTTGCCGTCGAGGCGGATATCGGCGCCCATGCGGGCGAGCTCGGCGACGTGCTGCATCCGGTTCTCGAACACGGTTTCGACGATGGTCGCCGTCCCCTCGGCCCGGGTCATCAAGGCGACGTACTGGGCCTGAAGGTCGGTGGGAAAGCCGGGGAAGGCGGCCGTGATGACGTCGCGCGGCGCCAGGGGGCCGGGGCGGGCGAGCCGGATGCCGTCGCCCTCGACGTCCACCCGGCAGCCGCACGCAGCGAGGATCTCCAGCATCGGCACGAGATCGCCGGCGAGCGCGCCGACGAGGCGGACGTCGCCGCCGGTCAGCGCCGCGCCGATCAGGTACGTCCCTCCCTCGATGCGGTCGGGGATCACCTCGTGCTCGGCGCCATGCAGGGCCGCGACACCGTCGATGCGGATGGTCCCGCCGCCGGCGCCTTCGATGCGAGCTCCCATCGCCCCGAGCAGGCGGGCAAGGTCGACGACTTCGGGTTCACGGGCGCAGTTCTCGAGCACCGTGGTCCCCTCGGCGAGGGTCGCCGCCATGAGGAGGTTCTCGGTGCCGGTGACCGACGGAACGGAGAAGCGGAAGCGCGCGCCGACGAGCCGGCTGGCGCGGGCCTCGACGTAGCCGTGTTCGAGGCGTATTTCGGCGCCCAGCGCCTCGAGGCCGGCCAGGTGCTGATCGATCGGTCGCACGCCGATCGCGCAGCCGCCCGGCAGCGAGACGCGGGCGTGGCCGCGGCTCGCCGTCAACGGCCCGAGCACCAGCACGCTGGCGCGCATCGTCTTGACCAGCTCGTACGGCGCGTCGTCGGGATCCGTCGGACCACCCGGCTCGAGCAGGAGTCGATCCCCGTGCCACTCTCCGGTCACCCCGAGATGCCCGAGCAGCCGGCGCATCGTCTCGAGGTCCCGCACGCGCGGCACGCGCGACAGCGCGAGCGGCTCGTCGCCGAGCAGCGAGGCGGCCAGACAGGGGAGCGCCGCGTTCTTGGCGCCGCCGGCTGCCACCGTGCCGACGAGGCGGCTCGGTCCGAGTACGCGAAAGCTATCCACGGCGCAGGACGACGTCGCGCTCGATACCGGCCAGGTCGGGGCGCAACTCGGCGAGATCGAAGTGACCGGTGGCGTCGGCGATGCCCAGCACGCCCTCGCCCTGACCAAATCCGAACTCGAGCACCACCCAGGTGCCCGGTCGCATCGCAGCGGCCGCGGCGAGCAACCGGCGGGTGGCGTCGAAACCGTCGGAGCCGATCGTCAGGGCTACCCGCGGCTCGAAGTCGCGCACGTCGCGCGAGAGATAGGGGACGATCGCCTCTTCGACGTAGGGCGGATTGCCCACCACGAGGTCGACCGCCGACAGGTCCACTCCGTCCGTCAGGTCGGCGGAAAAGAGCGCCAGTCGGTCGGCGACTCCGTTGCGGACCGCGTTGGCGCGCGCTACTGCGAGCGCCCCGAGCGAGACGTCGGAGCCGCCGACCCGCCATTGCGGCCGGTCGGCGGCAAGCGAGATGGCGATGCATCCCGAGCCGGTGCCGACGTCGAGGACGCGGGCGCGTTCGGGCAGGGGAAGCGAGAAGGCGATCTCCACCAGGTGCTCCGTCTCGGGTCGAGGGATCAGGACCCGGCGGTCGACCCAGAAGGGGCGACCCCAGAACTCCCGCTCGCCGACGAGGTAGGCGGTCGGCTCCCCGGAGGAGCGCCGGGCTACCAGTTCGAAGAACCGTGCTTCGACCTCCGGCGGCACCGCTTCGGTGTCGCGCGCCAGCACCGAGGCCTCCCCGATACCGAGCAGGCGGCCCAGCAGCAGCGCGGACTCGCGCGCCGATGGCTCGATTCCGGCCTCTCGCAGGCGCGTCCGGCCGGACTCGAGAAGGTCGGCGACAATCGGCATGCGGCGATCCTAGCCGGAATCACTGGATTGCTGAAACATCTTGGTTCTTCGTGCGTAGCAGACGAATCGGGTGTGTTTTGATCTTTTTGTTGACGAATCTTCTGTAATCTAGCTAGGATTCACGCCATGTTGGACGAACGCGACCTCCAGATTCTCGACCTCCTGCAGCGCGATGCGCGCACCTCCAACGCCGAGCTGGGACGGACGCTCGGCATCGCTCCGTCGGCGGTGCTCGAGCGGATCCGCAAGCTGGAGCGGCGCGGGGTGATTCGCGGCTACGCCGCCCGCCTCGATCCGGCACTGGTGGGGAGCGGCCTGCTCGCCTACATCTTCGTGCAGGCCGACGAGCAGCCCGGCGGGGACGATCTGGGCGAGCGGCTGGCCGGCCTTCACGAAGTGCAGGAGGTTCACCACGTCGCCGGCGAGGACTGCTACCTGGTGAAGGTGCGCTGCGCCTCGACCGAGGAGCTCGGGAGGTTGCTCAAGGAGCGGGTCGGCGTGCTCCCCGAGGTCCGCCGCACCCGCACCACCGTCGTGCTCGGAACGATCCGCGAGAGCGGCGACGTTCCGCTTCCGGCAGTTGCCGGGGAGGTTTCCGATGAGCCGGTCTGAGATCAAACGCGAGGCGCGCGGCGGCCTGCTGCTGGCCCTGGCGACCGTCTATCTGGTCTGGGGTTCCACCTACCTGGCCATCCGCTTCGCCATCGAGACCCTGCCGCCGTTCAGCATGGCGGGCTTGCGCTTCCTGCTTGCCGGCGCGGTGCTCTACCTGTGGGCGCGTGCCACCGGGGCGGCGCGTCCGCAGCGCCGGTTCTGGGGTCCGTCGGCAGGCATCGGAGCGCTGCTGCTGCTCGGTGGCAACGGCGCGGTGGTGTGGGCCGAGCACCACATTCCGTCGGGGGTCGCGGCGCTGCTGGTCGCCGTCGAGCCGGTCTGGATCGCCTTGCTCGCCCCGCTGGTGCTCGGCCATCGCCGGGCGGGGGCGAGGGCAGTCCTCAGTCTGCTGGCGGGGATCGCCGGGGTGGCGGTCCTGGTCATCGAGCCGGCCGGCTTCGACGCCACCTCGATCGACCCGGCCGGCGCCCTGGCGGTCGTCCTCGGCTCGCTCGCGTGGGCGATCGGGTCGCTCTGGACCGTCCGCGCCGCGCTGCCCGACTCACGTCCGATGGCCACGGCGCTCCAGATGCTCACCGGCGGCGCCATGCTCGTCCTCGCCGGCGGTGCGGCGGGCGAGTGGGGAGGCATCCGCTTCGAGACGATGTCGGCGCGCTCGCTCCTGGCCTTTCTCTACCTCGTCGTTTTCGGCTCGATCATCGCCTTTTCGGCTTACGCCTACCTGTTGCGCACGGCGCGGCCCGCGGTTGCCGCGACCTACGCGTTCGTCAATCCGGTGGTGGCGGTCCTGCTCGGCTGGCTGTTCGCCGGCGAGTCGCTGACCTGGCGGGTGGCGGTCGCCTCGGTGCTGATTCTGGCGGCGGTGGCGGTGCAGATCCGCGACGAGGATTCCGGGCCTCCAGCGGTCGTCGCCGAGGCGCCGGAGAGCGCGGCGCCTCTGGCGGCGCGGCCGCTCGACCCCGAGCGCTGCGCTACCGGCTGACGTCCGGAGAGGTTCAGCCGACCGAGGCGCGTGCCTGCTCGTCGAGCGCGCGCGCACGATCATTCTCGACCAGCGGCTCGATGAGGGGGTCGAGGTCACCGTCGAGCAGCGCCGGCAGCTGGTGCAGGGTCTTGCCGATCCGATGGTCGGTCACCCGGTTCTGCGGAAAGTTGTAGGTGCGGATCTTCTCCGAGCGATCGCCGCTGCCGACCATGCGCCGCCGCTGTGCGGCGACCTCGGCGTCGGCGCGCGAGCGTTCGAGCTCGAGCAGCCGGCTGCGCAGCACCCGCATCGCCTTCTCGCGGTTCTTGATCTGGCTGCGCTCGTCCTGGCAGGAGACGACGAGGCCGGTGGGCAGGTGGGTGATGCGCACCGCCGAGTAGGTGGTGTTGACCCCCTGGCCGCCGGGTCCCGACGCGCAGAACCGGTCGACCCGCAGGTCCTTCTCCTGCACGTCGATCTCGACGTCCTCGGCCTCGGGCAGCACCGCGACGGTGGCCGCCGAGGTGTGGATCCGCCCCGACGACTCGGTCACCGGAACGCGCTGGACGCGATGGGTGCCGGCCTCGTACTTGAGCCGGCTCCAGGCGCCGCGTCCCTCGACGATCGCCGAGACCTCCTTGATACCGCCGGCCTCCGACTCCGAGATCTCCAGAACCTCGACGCGCCAGCCCCGCCGCTCGGCGTAGCGACAGTACATGCGGAAGAGCTCGGCGGCGAAGAGCGAGGCCTCGTCGCCGCCCGTGCCCGCCCGTACTTCGAGCACGACATTGCGGTCGTCGTCCGGGTCACGCGGCACCAGCGCGAGTCGCAGGCTCTCCTCGAGGGTCGCCAGTTCGGCTTCGCCCCGCTCGACCTCCTCGGCGGCCAGGCGGGCGAGATCGGCGTCGGTCGCCGCGTCGGCGGTCAGCTCGCGGGCCTGCGTCAGCTGGCGCTCGCCCTCCCGGAACCGCCGCCACAAAGCGACGATTTCGTCGATTTCAGCCAGTGCCTTGCTGCTCTCGCGGAACCGGCGAGGATCGGCCGTCGTCTCCGGAGCGGCGAGGCGCGCGGTGAGTTCCGCGTGCGTCGCCGCGATCCGTTCGAGTCGGTCCCTCATCTCCATGGCGGGTTCCCGGAAGTCCGAAGCCCCGGCGCCCGGCCGCTGGGGCGGCCGGACTTCCGGGGCTTCGCGCGGCGCATCGGTGGGCTAGGCGGTCTTCGAATAGCGCTTCTTGAAGCGCTCGACCCGGCCGGCGGTGTCGATGAACTTCTGGCGGCCGGTGAAGAACGGATGGCAGGCGCTGCAGATCTCGAGACGCAATTCCTTGCTCGTCGAGTGGGTCTGGAACGAGTTGCCGCAGGCGCAGACCACGGTCACCAGGTGAAGCTCGGGGTGGAGATTCTTCTTCATGGGAGTCGATGCCCTTTCACGGCGGCCCGCCGGGCGTGTACCGGCGGCGCGAGCCGGGAATCATAGCGCAGGCGCGGGACCGTCTCCAAGTCTGCGCCGCAAACTCTTTACTGTCCAGAAGTTAGGAGTTCACCATCTCGGCGGTGATGGACAGTCGCTTCATCATTTCGTGGAGGGTCGTCGGCTTGACCTGCAGGAGCTCGGCCGCCCGCTTCTGGACGCCGCCGGCGGCCTGCAGGGCTCGCACGATCAGCAGCCGCTCGTAGGACGACACGGCGTCCCAGAACGAGACCTCGGGATCCGGCAACGTCGCGAACGCCTGAGCCGACGTGGCGGCCGGACCGCCCGAGCGGACCGACGGGGGGAGCAACTCGACGTCGATCTGGTCCGTCACCGCCAGCACCACCGCGCGCTCGACGGCGTTCTCGAGCTCGCGCACGTTTCCGGGCCACCGGTAGTCCATCAGACGCTCCATCGCCGCCGGCGTGATGTCGCGGATCTCCTTGCCGTTCTCCTCGGCGTAAAGGTGCATGAAGTGGCGCGCCAGCAGCGGGATGTCCTCCGGCCGGCCGCGCAGCGGCGGCAGGTGGATGCTGATGACGTTGAGTCGGTAGTAGAGATCCTCGCGGAACGACCCCTGTTGCACCAGATTCTCGAGATGGGCGTTGGTCGCCGCGATGATTCGCACGTCGACCCGGATCACGTCGACTCCGCCGAGGCGCATGAACTCCTTCTCCTGGATCACGCGCAGCAGCTTGGCCTGGGTGTCGGCCGGGATGTTGCCGATCTCGTCGAAGAAGATCGACCCGCCGTCGGCCAGCTCGAAGAGACCCTTCTTGGCCGCGATGGCGCCGGTGAAGGCTCCCTTGACGTGACCGAACAGGGTCGACTCGAGCAGGTCGGGGGGCATCGATCCGGAGTTGACGGTGACGAACGGACCGGAGGAGCGGCGGCTGTGCTGGTGAATCGCCTTGGCGACCAGCTCCTTGCCGGTGCCGCTCTCGCCCAGCACGAGGATGTTGCTCTTCGAGGGGGCGGTCAGGCGGATCAGGTCGAAGACCTGCTGCATCGGCTGACTCTTGCCGATGATGTTGTCGAGACCGTAGCGCTTGCCGAGTTGCTCGCGCAACTCGCGGTTCTCCTGAGTCAGGCGCCGCTGCTCGAGACCCTTGCGGACGGTCAGCAGCACCTCTTCGTTCTTGAACGGCTTCGGAATGTAGTGGAACGCTCCCTCGCGCATCGCCTCGATCGCCCCTTCGATCGACGAGTAGGCGGTGATCACGATGACGACCTGCTCTGGCTCGCGCTGGCGGATCTGCCGCAGGACCTCCATGCCGGAGAGTCCCGGCAGCATGACGTCGAGCAGCACGAGGTCGATCGGGTCCTTGTCGTAGGCGAGCAGCGCCTCCTCGCCACTGCGGGCGAAGATCGGCCGATGCCCTTCCTTGCGCAGCAGCAGTCCGAGGACGTCCTGGAGGATCTCCTCGTCGTCGACGACCAGGATGTTCATGCGTCGAGCCCGGCAGCCGCCGGCAGCTCGACGGTGAACCGGGCGCCGCCGTCCGGCCGGTTCACCGCCGTCAGTCTGCCGCCGTGCTGATCCACGATGCCGCGACTGATCGACAGGCCGAGACCGGTGCCGCCCGAACCGCGCTTGGTGGTGAAGAAGGGTTCGAAGATCGCCTCGAGCTGGTCGACCGGAATGCCCGGGCCGTCGTCTTCGACCGTCACCACGGCGCGTTCGCCGCGCCGCTCGACCGCCACGTCGATACGGCCCTTGCCGCGCGGCGAAAGCGCGTCGATGGCGTTGAGCAGCAGATTGGTCAGCACCTGCTGCAGCTCGCCGCCGCTGCCGACGACCCGCACCGGTTCGCGGGGCCGCTCCCAGCCGAGAGTGACGGAGTGCGCGGAAAGTCGCTCACGCAGCAGCTCGGCGGTCTCCTCGACCAGCGATGCGAGCTCCAGCGTCTGGTGCTCGCGCCCCGGACGGCGTGCGAAGTCGAGCAGGTTCGAAACGATTCGCGAAGCGCGGAACGTCTGCTTCTCGACCTTCTCGAGCAGTGCGCGCCGCGGGTCGTCGGGCGCCGTCTCGGCGAGCAGGATCTGAGCGTAGGACGAGATGCCGGTCAGCGGCGTATTGACCTCGTGCGCGACGCCGGCGGCCAGAACGCCGAGCGCGGCGAGCCGGTCCTTCTCCTTGAGCGCCGTCTCCATGGCGACCCGCGCGGTAACGTCCTGGATCGCGAGGACCCGCTGGCCGGAGTGCTCTTCGTCGACCAGTTCGGCGAGGCTGGCGTCGAGAACCCGCTCGCGTCCGTGCGCGTCCCGGCAGACGATCTGCCGGGGCCCGGTGCCCGAACCCGGCAGATTGCCGAGATCGAGCACCTCTACCAGCGGTCGGCCGGTGACCTCGCCGCGCGGACGGCCGGCGAGGGCGGCGAAGGCCAGGTTGGCGGAGACGATCCGGTCCTGTTGGTCGAGAAGGGCGATGCCGGCGGGTGAGGATTCCAGGATGCCCTCGTTGTGACGCTGCAGCGCGACGACCTGCTCGAGCTGGCGCTGCACCTGGTCGAGCAGTTGGGCGTTCTCGATCGCCAGGGCCGCCTGGTCGAGCAACGCGCGAACGAGGTCGACGTCCTCGCTGTTGAGCGGCTGCCCGTCACGCCGCAGCGTCGTCAGCACGAGCCCGACGCGGGCGTTGCGTACGCGCAGCGGGAAGGCGTAGCGATAGCCGGCTGCGGCGAAGCGTTGCTCGGCGCCCGCCGGCTCGCCCGGCAGGTCGATCTCCGTGATCGTCTCGAAGGCGCCCTCCCAGATCCGCGCTGGCACGGCGGCGCCGGCGATGGCGTCCGGCAGCCGCGGCTCGGGGCGGACCGGCAGCAGGTTCGGGCCCTGCGCGAGCAGGAGGTTGGCGCGGTCGAGGTCGAGGCCCTGCTCGAGCTCGGAGATGAGTGCCTGGCAGAGGCGGTCGAGGTCGCGCTCCTGCAGCAGCTCCTGGCCGAGCCAGGCGAGGCCGCGACGGCGGCCGAACGCCTGGCCATAGGCGAAGCGATCGAGCGCGCCATGGATGCCGCGCCGCGCCGGGATCGCCAGACCGGCGATCGCCAGGCCGCCGAAGAAGGTAAGCAGATTGCGCGCGAAAGCCATCCCCTCCGGCACCGCCCTGCCGAGCGCCAGGTTGACCAGCGAGAAGGCGCCGACGGCAAAGAAGAGGGTCAGTGCGTAGGAGGCCCCGTTGCGCACCATCAGCCCGAGATCCCACAGGCGGTAGCGCAGGATCGCCCAGCCGAACGCGACGGGTACCGCGGCGAGCGGCAGCACGGCCAGGGCCGTCAGCGTTTCGGGAAGCCGCATTCCGGCGACGTGAGGGAGGCCGTAGAAGACGAAGAACGGCGCGTACCCGGCGGCCATGCCGACGAGAACCCAGAGCAGCTGCCGGCGCTGCTCCCAGTTCTCGACCCGGGTCAGGCGGGCCGCCAGCACGGCGATCGCCGCCGCGGCGAACAGCGCGAGGTGGCCGAGTTCGAGCCGGTCGAGCAGCGCCAGCGCGCCGGCCGACGGCGCGCCGAAGAGAAAGCGGCCCCCGGCCAGCGCCAGGTCGAGCTGCACTGCCGCGAAGCCCAGCGCCGGCAGGTAGAGCAGCGGCAACGAGCGGCGCGAGCGCGGCGATTCGGCGCGCGGAATGGTCAGGAAGAGGTGGAGGGTCAGCGGCGCCAGCGCCAGGCGGGCGAACTCGTCGGCCAGATAGATCCAGATCCCGGTGCGATCGACCGGGAAGACGGGCGAATAGAGGTAGAGAACGGCAGAGGCCAGGCACCAGACATAGAACAGCACACCGCCCGGAGCGCGCCAGAGCGTGAACAGACCGACGGCCATATAGCCGATGCCGAGCGCCGCGAGGATCAGCCATGGGACATCGAGATCGAGCGGCGGCCGGAGGTAGCGGACGGTCTCCAGCCGGTCGCCGCGCGCCACCACCAGCTGGGTTTCGGCCTGCCTGCCGAGCTGGCGCCGCAGGTCGTCGACGCTCGCCGCCTCCGTGCCGTTGACCAGGACGATCCGGTCCCCGGCGGCGAGGCCGGCCGCCCGGGCGGCCTCGACCCGGCGGACCTGCCAGTGATCCACGGCCGCCACCGCCTCGAAGCCGAGCGGCTGGAAGCTGGCGAGCTTGCGCCGGAAAGCTTCCGCCCCGAGCACGCCGAGGGCGGCGGTGAGCAGGAAGAGCAGTACGACGGCGCCGCGCCGCGCGGGGTGCTTCGCTACGAGGGTCAACAAAGTCTCCGGGCCATCGCTTGACAAAGCAGGATCCGTGCCGTCATTCAGCCCCGTGGGGCGCCCCGAAATGCTTGTTTCTGAGGGTACTTGCGCGTCGAAATCCGAAAATCCGCAGATAGCGCATTATTTTGGATCGAGACTTCCGGACGGCCCCGGGAGAGCGACGATCCGAGTCTCTTCAGGGGGGCCCGATTCCGGGGCTCACCTGGCGGCCCGGGAAGGGCACCCGGCGACGGCGGCAGGGGTCAGAAACGGACGGCCACGCCGGTGGTGACCCGGTGGCGGAGGCTCTCGGCGGCGCTCGAGGGGGACTGGAAGAGCGTCCCGCCGTTGAGCAGCTCGACGCCGAGCCGGAAGGCCCAGTCGGTCGGCAGATCGAAGAGCGGAGCGAGATCCTGCGACAGCGCCAGCTCGACCCGCTCGAGCGTGGCCGACGGCCGGAAGGCCGTGCGGCCCATCCCGGGGGTCGGAATCCACCGCAGGCTCTGCTCGACGCGGTGGAAGGCCACGTAGATACCGGTCGAGGTCGGCCGGTACGTCGCGTCGATCTCGCTGGAGAGGTAGGAGACCTCGTTCTCGTAGAGCCGGCGATTTGTCGCCCGGAAGGCGCCGCCGCCACCTTCGCCGTAGGTCGACGTCCAGCGCGCCACGGCACGCGGCCCGAGCTCGCGCTGGAAGGAGGCATGAACTTCGGGCAGCCGGTCGCCGGGCACCAGGAACATCCCTTCGCTGGCGCGCAGGAAGTCGTCGCGCAGGAAGAGGCGCACGGTCCGATCGAACTCGCGCCACGACGCGCCGACCCGGACGCTGTCCGTTCCCGCCACGCTGCGGGCGAGCTGGACTTCGTAGCACGACGACTCGGCATCCGAGCAGCCCAGGGCCGTGCCGAGCGTCGCCGGGGTGAACTCGCCGCGCAGCGGATCTTCGTCGGTCAGGGCGAGGCGCTGACTCGCGCTCACCGAGGCCTGCCACTCCGGGCGCAGCCGGACGACCAGGCCGCCGCGTGGCGCCAGCGACACCGTGCCGTCGTGGGCGGTGGTGAAGAAGCCGTACTGCACGACCCAGGTCGGATCGACCTCCCAGTCGGCGAGGCTCCACGCCTCGACCGAGCGCAGGGCCACGCCCTCCGACTGTTCGCCCGGCCGGCGCACGTAGTCGCGCAGGCTCTCGCGATAGCGCAGCCCCGAGCGGAGCAGCGTCGACTCGCCGAGATGTCGCTCGTAGCTGCCCTCGAGGCGCAGCGAGCGCGAGGCGGTCGGCAGCCCCTGAGGCCGGACCTGGCGATCTCCGCTCAGGCCCGTTTCGTCGACGAACTGGGCGAGCAGCGCCGTGGTGCCGTGGTCGCCGAGGTCGCGGCGATAGCGCAGCGTCAGGTTCTGGAAATCGACCGGCGACTCGTCGCCGCCCGTCGTGGTGAGCAGGGACTGATTGGTGGTCGACAGGTCGAAGCTGCCGGCACCCTCGCTCTCGAGGCGCAGATTGAGCTGGCTCGCGACCCCCTCGACCGAGGTTCCGCCGGGATCGGTCCCGACATTCGAGGCCATCGACCGGTAGCCGCCGTCGATCGCCACCCGGACGCTGCCGAGCCGGCCCGACATGCCGATCTGACTGGAGACCGTCTGGGCGCGGACGTTGCGCGGCAGCTCGGCGATCACCGTGTCCGCGGCGACTTCGGTGTGCAGCAGCGGCGTCGACGCTCCGGCGGGCGCTTCGGCGAGGACGAGCAGCTCGGTCGGCGTCGCCACGCCGAGCTCGCGCAGCACGTCGCCGGGGGATTCGGAGCGCAGCTGCCAGAAGCCGGACGCTGCCGGTTCCTCGACGCGCGTGCTCAGATCGACCTGAACGTACTGGCTCTGATCGGAGGCCCGGCGGGTGACCACTGCCACGGCCGGTGCGAAGCCGGTCTTGAGCGCGACGATCTTGTAGAGGCCGGCCGGCAGTTCGGCGAAGGCGAACTCGCCGGCGGCATCGGTGAGTACCTTGCGCAGCGACTTTTCGACGACCTGGTAGGCGTAGACCGTCGCCTCGGCGACCGGATTCGCTTCGGCGACGACGCGGCCCGAAACTCCCGGGGCCGGCTCGGCGCGAAGCGGTGCCAGCCCGAACGAGCCCGCGAGGCTCGCGGCGAGCGTCCACGCCCGGAGGCGGGGCGGGCGAAGCTGAACGGATCCGCCCATTGGAGTGGCAGTCTAGGGCCGGGTGCAAGGGCTGTCAAGGCGACCCCGGAGGGCTTCCGGGCGGGGTCCAGGCGACCACCAGAACGGTCACCGCTCGGGCTCCTGCGGCCCGCAGGGCAGCCGCCGCCGAGCGGGCCGTGGCGCCCGTGGTCAGCACGTCGTCGACCAGCAGCAGGTGGCGGTCCAGCAGGCGCTCCGGAGACCGCGTCCGGAAGCTCCCCGGGGCGCGGGCCAGCCGTTCGCGCCGCGTGCTGCCGGCCTGGGTGCCGGGCAGACCCCGCCGGGCGAGGGCGCGGACGAGCGGCACGCCGAGCCGCCGCGCCACCGGCCGGCCGAAGCGCTCGGCCTGATTGAAGCCCCGTCCCAGCAGGCGCGGCCAGGCGAGCGGCACCGGGACGACCATGTCGACGTCGGCAAGCGGGGCCAGCAGCCCGGCCGCTTCGGCCGCTTCGGCGAAGGCCTCCCCGAGGTGATCGACGCGGTGGAACTTGAAAGCGCGCACCAGCTCGGTGGCCGGTGGCCGGTAGCGCCAGAGAGCGATCGCCCGCTCGTACGGCGGCTTCTGCCGCCGGCAGCCGAGGCAGAGCGGCAGCGGGTCGCGGCCGGCGGGAAGCGGACTCAGGCAGCCCCGGCAGGCGCGCCGCGGGTCGACCGGCGCGAGCCGGGTCCGGCAGCGGGCGCACAGCCCGAGCGGTCCGTCCCCGGCCGCCAGTCGTTCGGCGCAGGCGAGACAGAAGCGCGGCCAGATCAGCTCGAACAGGCCGGCGAGCAGCGCGGCGCCACCGCGCGCGCAGGGCATCGAGACAGGAGGACGCGAGGAGCCGGTGCTAGACTCGCGCGCCGTTGCCGCGCACCGCGGAGCTTCGGAGGCCGCCTTGAGATCGATCCGCCTGCCAGCCGCCGTCCTCGCCCTGTTTTTCGCCGTCCCGGCGGTCGCGCCGGCGCAGGACGACTACACCTTTACCGCGGGGCTGCTCGGCGGCGTCGGGGGTTCGTTCGACGACTCGAGCGACGGCGATCTCGACCACCGGACGGTCGAGGCGGCGATCGGCATGGTCACCAACGACCGCACCCTGGCGATGGTCCGCCTCGGGCGGCTCGACTTCGGCTCGGAAACCGACATCGAAGGGCTGGTCGACGCCGAACTGACGTTTCTCACCGTGGCCGGCGAGTACCGGTTTCGTCAACCGAGCTACGACTACGGCTTCTACCTCGGCCTGGGGGGCTACGAACTGGCCGGGCGGGATCCGGTCGACGGAGAGGTGGCCGACCGCGGTCTCGGGCTGGCGCTCGGCGTGACCGGGGACTTCGATCTGACGCGCCACCTCTCGGTGGTGGTCGAGTTCTCGGCTCACTACGCCTTTCTCGACCACGCCGATCTCTACGGCATGGCACTCGGCGGCGTCGCCGTCCACTTCTGAACCCGGGCGCGGACCTGCGGGTCCCGCCAGTCCGCGGCGCCGATGAAGGAGTCGACGACGCGGCCCTCGACGACGATGTGGGTCTCCGGCAGCTGCCGGGTGCCGAAGCGGTGCGCCACGTCCCAGTCGGGGTCGTAGAGGAGCGGAAATTCGGCCGTGCCGAGAAAGGTCCGCGCCCGCTCGGGATCGTCGTCGACCGCCACCAGCACCAGCCCGACGCGGCCGTCGCGCAGCGTCGTGGCGTACTCGACCAGCGACGGGATCTCGGTGATGCAGGGCGGGCACCAGGTCGCCCAGAAATGAAGCAGGGTGACCGGCTCGAGCTCGCGCGCGAGCGGCTGCGGGCGCCCCGCCGCGTCGATGAGAAAGCCGCCGGGGCGGATCTCGCGACCGCCGTCGCCGCGCGGCCAGAAGAGAGCGGCGAGCGCCGCGCCGACGGCGAGCGCCAGCACGAGGCGGCTCTGCAGCGTGCGTCGAACCGGAGTTTCGGCGCCCGGCGGGGGCGTGGTGGCGACGGCGGGGCCTTCGTCGGGGATGCTCACGATGGGGTATTCTCCCTCACGCACGGACCATCCGGCTCCTTGGACACGCTGAACCGAAATCCCGACACCAGCCGTCGCCGCGCCTTCCTGGTCGGCGTCGCCTTTCCCGGCCAGCCGGCCTGGGAGGTCGAAGACCACCTCGTCGAGCTCGCGGCACTGGTCGACACGGCGGGCGGCGACGTGCTCGGCCAGGCGATCCAGGCCCGCCGCGCTCCCGATCCGCGCCTGTTCATCGGCGGTGGCAAGGCCGAGGCGGTGGCGGCGGCGATCGCCGGGCTGGGCGCTGATCTCGCGGTCTTCGACGACGATCTGACCGGCAGCCAGGCGAAGAATCTCGGCGACCTGCTGAAGGTCGAAGTGCTCGACCGCAGCGGCCTGATTCTGCGCATCTTCGAGCAGCGGGCGCGCAGCAACGAAGCGCGCAAGCAGGTCGAGCTCGCCAGGCTGCGCTACGAGCTGCCCCGGCTGGCTCGCCGCTGGGGCCACTTGTCGCGCCAGGCTGGCGGCATCGGCGTGCGCGGCGGCGAGGGCGAGACGCAGCTCGAGGCCGACCGGCGCATGCTGCGACGGCGCATCGCGCAGCTCGACCGCGAGCTCCGCCGGATCGAGAAGATGCGCCAGGTTCAGCGGCGCGGACGTTCGGAGATTCCGGTAGTGGCGCTGGCCGGCTACACCAACGCCGGCAAGTCGACCCTCTTCAACCGGCTGACGGCGGACGCAGCGCCCGCCGAGGATCGCCTGTTCGCCACCCTCGACGCGCGGCTGCGGCGGGCCGACCTTGCCGACGGCCAGCGGCCGGTGGTGTTCGCCGACACGGTCGGTTTCATCCGCAAGCTGCCGCACGATCTGGTCGCTTCGTTCCGCTCGACGCTGGGCGAGGTCGTGGCGGCCGATCTGGTCCTGCACGTCGTCGACCGCTCGCACCCGCGCTGGGAGGACCAGAAGGCGGTCGCCGAGGCGGTGATGGGAGAGCTCGGGGTCGATCCCGACGACATCCTCCTCGTGTGGAACAAGATCGACCGTCTCGATGCGTCCGGGCTGCCGGCTCCCGGCGACGGCCTCGCCGTCTCGGCCGCCACCGGCGAGGGCCTCGACCGCCTGCGCGCGGCGATCGTCGCGCGCCTGGGCCCGGCGCGGCCGCGCGTCAAGGTCGCGGGAGCCTGAGGCGCCTGCGAGGCTTGTCCGCCCGGTCGCACTTCGCATAGACTCCCGGCTCCGCCGGTGGGGCTGTAGCTCAGCTGGGAGAGCGCTTGAATGGCATTCAAGAGGTCGGCGGTTCGATCCCGCTCAGCTCCACCAACTTCCTTTCCCTGACGCACGTGCGTCGTTCAGCTTCGATCGATTCGCCCGCCGGGCCGTGTGCCGGAGGGCGAATGCCCCGCTGCGTGGCGGGGTCGCCGCCTGGAGGATCCGCCGTGTCCGAACGCTTCCTTCGTCGTCCCGGGGCGCGTTTTGCCGGACTCGCCCTGCTCGTCACCGTGGCGGGTGCGGGATGCCGCACGGCCGGCCACGCGCCGGCGGTGGCTCCCGCGGCTCCGGTGCCCGTCGCGACGGCCGGGATCCCCTCGCCCCTTCACCTCGCCAAACTCGATTCCGTGCTCTGGTTCCAGACCTCCGAGGAGGCCCGGCAGCTGCAACGCCAGGCGTTCCTCGCCGCGCGCCGGGCGCTCGATCAGGCGCTCGCGGACCCGGCCTGGAGCGCTCTCGGGCAGGGGACCTCGGCAGCGCCGCTGCCGGTCGCCGTCATCGCGGACGTCGACGAGACACTGCTCGACAACTCGGCCTTCGAAGGCTGGATGCTGCGCCGGGACTCCGACTTCTCGGCCGAGGCCTGGACGGCCTGGGTCGAGGCCGCCGAAGCCCGGCCGCTGGCCGGCGCGGTCGAGTTCGCGCGCTACCTCGCCGAGCGCGGGGTCACGCTCTTCTACGTCACCAACCGGGACGCCGAGCACGAGGCGGCCACCCGCGACAACCTGGCGCGCGTCGGCTTTCCGATGCGCCAGGACGTCGATGTGCTGCTGCTGCGTCACGAACGCCCCGAGTGGCAGAGCGACAAGGAGAGCCGGCGGGCGCACGTGGCCGCTTCGTATCGCGTCGCCCTGCTGCTCGGCGACGATCTCAACGACTTCCTCAGCGGCGCCCGCGGCGCGTCGGTGGACGAGCGCCGCCGCCTCGCCGAGGCGGCCGCCGACCGCTTCGGCACCTCCTGGTTCCTGCTGCCCAATCCGACCTACGGATCGTGGGAAGGCGCCCTGACGGCGGGCGAGCAGAAGCCCGGCGGGCCGGACGAAGCGCTGGCGCGCCGGCTGGCGAGGTTGCGGGCCTTCGAAGCCCCGTGAACCTGCCCGGAAAATCGCGGATCCGGTAGTCTCGGCGGCCTTGCGGCGACGTCACTCCACTTTCGTCCGCGAGCTGGGGCCCGGCGGGCTCTCCTCGCTCTCGCTCGCCTTCGCCACCGGCGCGCTGGCGGCCGGCCTGCCGGTCGCCTGGCGACTGCGCGAGGTGATGCGCTGGGCGCTGGTCGACGAGCGGCGCGAGTCGGACGCCATTCTGGTGCTCGGCCGCGAGCTGGTCGACGATGCGCCGACCGACGTCTTCCGCGCCCGCCTCGACCACGGTGCCGGCCTCTGGCGTGACGGATGGGCACCGCGCATCGTCGTCTCCGGCGGCTGGACCGGCACGGCGCGGCGCTCGGAGGCCGAAGCGGGACGCGAGTATCTCCTCGCGGCCGGCGTGCCGGAGGCCGCGATCTGGACCGAAGACCGCAGCCGGCACACCCTCGAGAACCTGTTCAACGTCCGCGAGACGCTCGACCGGCACGGACTCGGCCGGGTGCTGCTGGTCTCCGATCCGCTCCATCTCGCCCGCGCGCGGGCCTTCGCGCGCGGCCTCGCCCTCGACCTCACCTGCTCGCCCGCCTGCTCGGCGCCTCCCCGTGGAGGGACCCTCGCCTGGTGGACGCGCGCGGCGCACGAGGCTTTCCTGTTGCACTGGTATCGCGTGGGAGTGACCTACAGCCGGGCCATCGGTTCGCGGCGCCTGCTCGCCCGGGTGACCTGATCGGACCCGCCCACCGGAGTCGAAAGGACGCGCATGGATTCGAAGAGGAAGCTTCGCGGAAGTGCCATCGCCTGGATGCTCGTCGCGGCGCCACTGGCGGCCCAGTCGGTCGACCTGGACATGGCGACCCGGATTCGCGACGAAGCGGTGCGCCGCTCGCAGGTGATGGAGATTGCGCGCCACCTGACCGACGAGATCGGACCGCGCCTGACCGGCTCGCCGGCGCTCCGGCAGGCGGGCGAGTGGGCGCGGGATCGCCTGACCGACTGGGGCCTGTCGCGCGCCCGCCTCGAGCCGTTCGAGTTCGGCGAAGGGTGGAGCTTCTCGCGCTGTGTCGTCTCGGTCGTCGAGCCGGAGATCGGCCCGGTGGCCGCGCTGCCGAAGGCGTGGACGGTGGGCACCGAAGGCGCAGTGCGTGGCGAAGCGGTGCGGCTGACGCTCGAGGACGCCGAGGACCTCGAGGAGCAGAAGGGAAAGCTGGCGGGCAAGATTCTCTTCCTCGACGGGCCGCGCAAGGAGGAGCCGTCGGCGCGGCCGCGGCGGGACTTCGAGCGCTGGGACGACGAGCGCCTCGCCGAGCTGGTCGAGCTCGACCTCGACGAGCCGCGCGGCGACTCCTGGCGGGAGCAGGCGCGCAAGCGCTGGGCCTTCACCCGGCAGCTGGCGGAGTTCCTCGCCGCCGAAGGCGTGGTGGCCACCGTCGAGCTGTCGTCGCGCGACCACGGCATCCTGCGTCTGGGAGGTGACTCGGCCAAGCGAGATCCCTCGCTGCCGCGCGGCGTTCCCGGCCTGGTGATGGCGGCCGAGCCCTATCAGCGCCTGCTGCGCCGCCTCGAGGGCGGCGAGCGGATCGAGCTCGAGGTCGACGTCGCGACGCGCTTCCACCCCGAGGAGACCCTCGCCTACAACACGCTGGCGGAGATTCCGGGCGGCGACAAGCGCGGCGAAATCGTGCTCGCCGGGGCGCACCTCGATTCCTGGCACGCCGGAACCGGGGCGACCGACAACGCGGCCGGCTCGGCGGTGGTGCTCGAGGCGGTGCGCATCCTGCAGGCGATCGGTGCCCGGCCCCGCCGTACCATCCGGGTGGCGCTCTGGGGCGGCGAGGAGCAGGGACTGCTCGGTTCGCGCGCCTGGGTCGAGGCCAACGTCGCCGACCGGCCCGAGTCGACCGACGCGGAAGAGCTCGAGCTGCCGCGAATGCTGCGGCGCGAGACCTGGCCGCTGCGCCCGCGCGCCGAGCACGGGAAGATCTCCGCTTACTTCAACCTCGACAACGGCGGCGGCAAAATCCGCGGCATCTACACCCAGGGCAACCTCGCCGTGGCGCCGATCTTCCAGGGCTGGATCGCGCCGCTCGCCGACCTCGGCGTGACGACGGTGACCAACGAGGCGACCGGTTCGACCGATCACGTGCCGTTCGATCGCGCCGGTGTGCCGGGTTTCCAGTTCATCCAGGATCCGCTCGACTACTTTCCGCGCACCCACCACAGCCACCTCGATACTTTCGAGCGGTTGCGGCGCGAGGACCTGGTCCAGGCGTCGATCGTGATGGCGACCTTCCTCTGGCAGACGGCGCAGCGCGAGGAGAAGTTGCCGCGCAAGCCTTTCCCGGTCGAGCCGCCCGTGCGCCCGGAGACCGGCGAGGGAGCCGGAGCGCGATGACCTCGCGCTAGGATCAGGGTGGAAGCGCGCGGAGGCCGGTGCCTCCCGCGGTCTTCAAAACCGTCGTCCGGCGCCCCTGGTGGCGGCGGAGGTGGGTTCGATTCCCATGCGCTTCCGCCACACCGATTTCTTTCGTCTCAGAAGTCGATCGCCTCGATCGCCGCGCCCGCCGGGCGGGCCGGCTCGCCGGCGCGAATGCGCAGCAGAAGCTCGGCGCGCGCGAAGGCGAGCTGGTCGTGCGAGCCGGCGACCGGCAGCGGGTCGGCCAGCGCCGGACCGCGGTCAGGGGCGAAGCGGGCGGGGACGAAGCGATCGCGCGCCCGTCCGGCGCCGAGCGCGGCGGCGAGGCGGACCTCGAAGACCCCCTCCCAGAACCCTGCCGCCCGTCCCGCGAGTCGCTCGAGGGCCGGGCGGACGAGGAGCCGGAAGGCGGTCATCACCGAGCCCGGATTGCCGGGCAGCCCGAAGACGAGCGTCGTCCCGCGGCGGCCGGCGAGCAGCGGCTTGCCCGGCTGCATCGCCACGCCGTGAAAGAGCTCCGCACAGCCGAGCTGGCGCAGCACGCCGGGCACGTGGTCCGCGCCTCCCATCGAGACGCCGCCGCAGGTAAGCACGACGTCGAAGGCGTCGAGCGCCGGCGCGAGCCGCGCGGCCAGCGTGGCGGGCTCGTCGCGTGCGATGCCGAGCGGGTGGCCGTCGCCTCCGGCGGCCGCGACGGCGGCGAGCAGGAAATCGGTGTGGGAGTCGCGCAGCGAGCCGGGCGGCGGCAGCTGGACGGGCGCGACGACCTCGTCTCCGGTCACCAGGACCGCAACCCTCGGGCGGCGTCGGACGTCGACGGCGCCGATGCCCTGGCC
>JAIOJQ010000128.1 GCA_019911865.1 Thermoanaerobaculia bacterium | reverse complement strand
CGTAGCTGGCGCACCAAGATCCACACCGACTTGCGCACGGAGGCGACTAAGGAGTAGAACTCACCCGTCTCGGTCCACGGCCGGAAATGGCCGGTTTTGACCCGTCGACAAATGGCCGGTTTTGAAGTGTCCACCGAGGCGCGGCTCGCAGGACCCTCCTCGAGAAGGCGATGCTCCTTCACGAAGAACGCCAACGGCCGCCCGAACGACCGATGCCACCGCGGCTGTCTCGCCACTACTACGACCTCTGGTGCCTGGCGCAAAGCGCCGTGGCACCGGAAGCGCTGGGCGACGTCGCCCTCTTCGACCGCGTCGCGCACCATCGAGAGCTGTTCTGGGCACAAAGCTGGGTCGACTACGCCACCCTCCGCCGCGGGCGCATGCGACTCGGACCCGACGAGAGTCGCCTCCCTGTCTGGCGAAGCGACTACGCCGCCATGCGGGAGATGATCGTCGGCGAAGTTCCCGCGTTCGACGAGATCCTCGCCGAGGTGGCTCGCTTCGAAGCCGCCCTGAACGCCAGCCCAGACCCGGAGCCCCGCCGATGAGTGACGTCTCGATCCGCATCGTCCAGAAGCTCCGGACCTGCTGAAACGTCCTCCGGGACGACGGCCTCGTCTGCCGGGAGGGCATCGAGAGGCTCCGCTGACTGCGGCTCATCGAGATGGCTGAGGATTTGCCATCCGACGGCCATCACCGGCCGGCGGATCCGAATCCGCGGCAGGATGGTGGACGAGCGAAGCGAGAAGTGGTGCGCCCGAGAGGATTCGAACCTCTGACCTACAGCTCCGGAGGCTGTCGCTCTATCCAGCTGAGCTACGGGCGCATCGGGGAAAACTGGGGTGAGTGAGGGGACTCGAACCCCCAACGACCGGTGCCACAGACCGGTGCTCTACCATTGAGCTACACTCACCATACCTGTCAAACAGCTGACAAACCGTGGCGGTCGATTGTCGGCCGCCCGTCTCCCGCCTGCCGGGCGACGAAGAATCTGGCCTGCCTGGAGGGACTCGAACCCCCGACCCGCGGCTTAGAAGGCCGCCGCTCTATCCAGCTGAGCTACAGGCAGCCTGGCACTCTCCCGGATCGGAGGCCTTCGCCCGGTGGGCGTCGGCCGTGAACGACTGAACATCGGGGCGCCCAGATTTGAACTGGGGACCCCCTGCGCCCAAGGCAGGTGCGCTACCGGGCTGCGCTACGCCCCGACCGGCCGCTCAGTCTAGGCCGCGGCCCGGAAGCCTGTCAACGAAGCGCCGGCCGGCGCGGCGGCGGTCTCACCAGCGGAAGGTGACGCTGCCGAGGGCGCGGCGGCCCAGCACGTCGCCGCCGAAGGACTCCCAGTGCTCGTCGTCGAGCAGGTTCGAGACGTTGAGGCCGAGCGACCAGTGCTCGTCGAGCTCGAAGTTGCCGATCAGGTCGACGACGCCGTAGTCGGGGACCTCCCCCTGGAACGGGCCGACCGACCAGCGGAAGGCGTCGCTCCAGCGGTAGCCGAGGCTGGCGTCGAAGCGCGAGCCGACGTAGGAGAGGCTCGCCGAGGCCGAACTCTCCGGCGAGTTGGGCAGCAGCAACCGGTCGAGGCCGGGACGGCTGTCCTGGATCTCGAAGTCGAACCAGGAGTAGGCGAGGGCGAGCGACCAGCGGCCGTCGATCGCCCAGTCGACGCCGAGGTCGACCCCCTGCGTGTCGACCGACCCGAAGTTGCTGTACGAGGCGAGGGCGAGGATCGGCACGCCGTCGACGTTGTTCGACATCAGCGCGAAGGTCGGCCCGAGGATGCGCTGCAGGATGAAGAGGATCTGCTCGCGCCGCTCGGCCGACAGCCCGTCGGGCAGCTGGAGCGGGCCGAACGCCGGGTTGACCCGCCCGAGCGAGGTGCCGAGCTGGGGCAGCAGGTCGGTGATGAAGTTGTCGTTTTCGCTGCGGTAGTAGTCGGCGGTCACGAAGACCCGGTCGGCGAGGATGCCGGTGTAGCCGAGCTCCCAGGTCTCCACCGTCTCGACTTCGAGGTCGGCGTTGCCGAGCGCCAGCAGCAGCGTGTCGGGGGTGATCTCTACGGCCGGGCGCAACCCCGGATATTCCGGCCCTTCGCCGGGGACGAAGTCGGTGTCGAAGCCGCAGACCTCGCCGTCGAGGGCGCACAGCTCCTCGAGGTTGACCAGCGGCCGCCCGACGCAGGGGACGAACTGGCCTGTCGCCGGGTCCTTCTCGAAGCAGGGGACCGCACCGAGGTTGATTGCCGGCCGGATCTCCGCCTGCAGGAAGTACTCCGAGTAGTTCGGCACCTGGAAGGCGCGGTTGTAGGTCAACCGCAGCGAGTTGTCGTGGTTGATCCCCCACACCAGCGACCCCTTGGGCGAGAACTCCGGGTCGTGCAGCGACGAGTCGTCGTAGCGGCCGGCGAGCACCAGCTTGAGCTGGTCGGAGAGGCTCCAGTCGAGCTGCGCGAAGAAGGCCGAGAAGTCGGTCTTGAGGCTCTCGAAGATCAGCGTCTGCCGCGAGCGGGCGAACAGGCCGGGCCGGACGCGGCCGTTGTCGTCGTTGCTGTCGATGCGGTCGTCGCGGTAGGAGGCACCGCCGACCAGGCGCACCCGGCCGCCGGCGAAGTCCTGGTGGGCCTGGATCTCGCCCTTCCAGCTCTCCTCGTCGAGCGCCAGGTTGTTGCCGGTGGCGAGCGCCGTCTGCTCGGGCGCATCGCGCAGGTTGGCGGCGACCAGGAAGTTCCAGTGCGGCGTCGCGAAGTTGCCGCGGAACCAGCGGCGCTCGACGTCGACCAGCTGGACGCGGCCGATGCCGGTCTGGAAGACCGGACCCGAGACGTCGGCCCAGCCGCCCTCGAAGGTGAGCAGGTTGGCGTCACCGAAGTAGCGGTCGGCGCGCGCCGAGGCGAAGGCGACTTCGTTGTCGTCGAGCGGGTCGAGCCCGACCGCCTCCTGCGGCAGGCAGTCCGTGGTCACCGCCGCCGAGCAGGGGACGGTGTACTCGGCGGCGCCGTTGCGCGACACGGTGAAGTCGCCGCTCTGCCGGAGGCCACCGACCGCCTTGCCCCACCAGTGCTCGCCCAGGCGGCCGGCCCAGCGGGCGTCGGCGTTGAAGGTCGACATCTCGCCCCCGGTCAGGCGCACCAGGCCCCCCTCGCTGCCGCGCGGCCGCCGGGTCAGCAGGTTGAGCACCCCCGACGAGGCGTTGGCGCCGTAAAGCGCCGCCGACGGGCCGCGCACGAACTCGACCTGCTCGAGATCGTCGAGCGGGAAGGAGACCGCCGCCCACTCCTGGGCGCCGAGGAAGGGGACCGACGGCTCGCGGCCGTCGATGACCACCGCGACGCGGCGGTTGAGCGAGCTGTTGAGCCCGCGAGTATTGAAGTTGAAGTCGTAGACGCCGCTCTGGGTCACCTGCGCGCCGGGGGTGAATTCGAGCAGCTTGGGGAGCTGCCCGTGCGCCGCCTCGCGCTCGATGCGCGCCGCCGGCACGATGGTCACCGCGGCGGGGGCCTCGGTCACCCGCTCGGCGCGCCGCGACGCCGAGAAGACGGTGATCGTCTCGGCGAAGGCCTCCTCCCAGTCGAGCTCGCGATCGAGGTGCGCCGCGGCCCCGTCGGCGACTTCGACCGTGGCGCTCTCGACGAAGCCGCCCAGTTGCAGGCGCACGACATGGCTGCCCGGCGGCACCGGCGCGAGGGCGAACTCGCCGGCGGCGTCCGTCGCGGTGACCAGTCCGAGCGCCTCGATGGCGACCTCCACGCCGGCCAGCGGCCGGTCGCCCGGCGCCACCAGCCGCCCGGCCAGCCGTCCGTCGGCCGCCCGACCCGCCGTCGTCAGCATCAGAAATCCGAACAAGAACCCCACGAGCGCACGCGTGGCCTGCCGCATCGAAGCCTCCCCTGCCGCTGGAACGGAATGACGCGGGAAGTCTCGCAGCAGA
>JAIOJQ010000127.1 GCA_019911865.1 Thermoanaerobaculia bacterium | reverse complement strand
GGCTCGAGCAGCGCCCGGGTGCGCGCCATCGCGCCGCGGTGCGCCGCCACCAGCTCGGCGCCGCGCCGGCCGACCTCCCGCGCCGCCGCCGGATCGCCGAGCCAGGCGTCCCAGAGACGGCCGAGCGCCACCCCGTCGGCGACCCGGCACCAGGCCGCGGCGCCATCGAAGGCCTCGGCGATCTGGCGGAAATTCTCCATCGAGGGACCGACCGCCACCGGCACCGCGCAGCGCGCCGCCTCGATCGGATTGTGCCCGCCGGTCGGCACCAGAGTGCCGCCGACGAAGGCGCCGAAGGCGCCGCGATAGGTCGCCGCCAGCTCGCCGAGGGTATCGAGCAGGAGCACCGGCGGCCGCCCGGACGCCGCGTCAGCGGCGCTGCGCCGCAGCGTGCCCGGGAAGCGTGCCAGCGCGGCGGCATAGACCGCGTCGAAGCGCTCCGGATGGCGCGGCGCCAGGACGAGCAGCGCCCGCTCGCCACCGCCGGCGAGCGCGAAGGCCTCGAGCACGGCGCCCTCCTCGCCGGCCATCGTCGAGCCGGCCACCAGGACGGGCCGGCCGCCGGCGAGGTGCTCGATCCGCTCCGCCAGGCCGGGCAGTTCCGGCGGCTCGCCCGCCTCGAACTTGAGGTTTCCCGTCACCGTGACCCGGCCGGCCTCGACGCCGAGGGCGAGCAGGCGCTCCCGGTCCGCCGCCGTCTGTACGCCGAAGTGATCGACCGGCGCGAGCAGGAGGCGCCGCACCAGCGGCCGGAAGCGGCGCAGACGGGGGAACGAGCGGTCCGAGATGCGCCCGTTGACCACCACGACCGGAATCCCCTCCCGGCGTGCACGGCGCAGCGCCAGCGGCCAGAGATCCCCCTCGCACAGGACGAGTGCCCGCGGGCGGAAACGGCGCCAGAAGCGGGTCAGAGAGACGCCCAGCTCGAACGGGTGCCAGGCCACCTCCGCCCGGCCGGCGAAAAGCGCGCGGGCGCGCTCCTGGCCGGTGGGCGTGACGGTGGTGATGACCAGGGGCAGGTCGGCGGGAAGGGCTCTTGCAAGGGTGGCGGCCACCGCGACTTCACCGACCGAAACGGCATGAATCCAGACCGCCCCCTCCCCCGACCCCGCTGCGGCCGCGCCGGAAAGTCCGAACCGGCCGGCGATCAGCGGGCGCGGATCGCGCCCCCGGCGCCGCAGCAGGAGGACCGGACCGACCACGAGCAGGGTTGCGAGGACGAGCGCCTGATAGAGCCACCACATGGCCGGGTACCCGCCAGTATAATGCGGTCTATCAAGGACTTGGCCGTGTCACCCGCCGCATTCCTCCGCTGCGAACCCACCGGGCTGCGAACCTAGGCATGGAGTTCGTCTGCCATGTCGGAACCGCCGACGGCCAGGTCCGCCGCGAGACCCGCTCGGCCCCGGACGAGCATGCCCTGCGGGCCGAGCTCGACCGCGAGGGGCTGCACCTGCTCGGAGTCGAGCGCTCGCGCACCGGCCGGCTGCGCTCGGCCTGGCGCGGCCTCGGCCGGCGGCGCATCCCGCTGCCCGAGCTGCTGGTCTTCAACCAGGAGCTGGCGGCGCTGCTCAAGGCCGGCCTGCCGCTGCTCCAGGGGCTGCAAATGCTCGCCTCCCGGCAGCGCCACGCCGGCTTCCGGGCCCTGCTCGAACAGGTGCGCGAGCGGGTCAAGAGCGGCGTCGAGCTGTCGGAGGCCTTCGCCGAGCACGGCGACGTCCTGCCGCCGCTCTTCGCCTCGAGCCTCAAGGCCGGCGAGCGCACCGGCGAGCTCGAGGCCGTCATCCGGCGTTTCGTCCGCTACCTGCGGCTGCTGCTCGAGTCGCGCAAGAAGGTCTTCTCGGCCCTCGTCTACCCGGCCTTCCTGCTGAGCGTCTCGGCGGTGATGCTCGCCGTGATGGCGCTGTTCGTCCTGCCCAACTTCGAGAAGTTCTACCAGGACATGGATCTCCAGGAGCTGCCGCGCCTCACCCAGGTGACGATGGGCATCTCGCGCTTCCTGCGCGACCAGGCGGTCACCCTGGCGGTCGCCGTGGTCGTCGCGCTGGTGCTGCTGCGCCGCTGGGGCGCCACGACGACCGGCCGCGTGGCGATCGACCGGGCAAAGCTCCGCCTGCCGGTTCTCGGCCCGGTCTTCCACCGCTTCGCGCTCTCGGAGTACTGCCGCTCGCTCTCCACCCTGCTCGCCGGCGGCCTGCCCCTGGTGCCGGCGCTCGAGATCTCCACCCGCTCGATCGGCAACGCCTGGATCCGCGGCAGCCTGGAGCCCTCCATTCCGCGTGTCCGCGAGGGCCAGGCCCTGCACTCGGCGCTCGGCGAGAGCGGAACCGTGCCGGACCTGGTGCTCGACATGGTCGAAGTCGGCGAAGCGACCGGCTCGCTCGACCAGATGCTCGCCAACGTCTCCGACTTCTTCGACGAGGAGATCGAGACCCGGATGCAGCGCTTCCTGTCGCTGATCGAACCGATCATGCTGATCGTCGTCGGCGGCCTGGTGGCGGTCCTGCTCGCCTCGGTCTACCTGCCGATCTTCTCCGCCCTGGGAAAGGTCCGATGACCCGCCGGCGACCGATAGGATGGGCGCGATGGACCGCATGACGCCGACCGCCGACGGCCTGGCCGCCGCGAGCGCCCGCGTGGGCGCCGAGCGCGCGCGGGCGGAGCAGTTCGCCCGCGAGCACGGGCTGGAATTCGTCGACCTGGCGCACGCCCGCATCGACACCGACCTGTTCCACTCGATCCCCTTCGACCTCATGCTGCGCTACGGCTTCGTGCCGCTCGAGCGGCTGGAGGGGCGCCTCGCGGCCGCCCTCAAGGACCCCTCGGACGTGGCCCGCCTCGACGAGCTCGAGCTGCTGCTCGGCACGCCGCTCGAGGTGCGCGTCGCGGTGCCGGCCGAGATCGACGAGATCCTGCAGAAGTCCGAGACGACCCAGCGCGTTCTCGACCAGGCGACCGAAGACTTCCGCATCCAGCTCGTCCAGGAGGACGAACAGGGCGAGGAGGTGCTGTCGCTCGACAGGATCACCGCCGACGCCTCGCCGATCATCAAGCTCGTCGACTCGACCATCCTCAACGCCATCCAGCGCCGCGCCTCCGACATCCACATCGAAACGCGCGACAACGAGGTGATCGTCAAGTACCGCATCGACGGCGTGCTCTACCAGGCGATGGAGCCGATCGACAAGCGCCACCACCAGACGATCATCAGCCGTCTGAAGGTGATGTCCGAGCTCGACATCGCCGAGAAGCGCGTGCCGCAGGACGGCCGATTCAAGCTGCGCCTGCGCGGCCGCACCATCGACTTCCGTGTCTCCATCCTGCCGACGGTGCACGGCGAGGACTGCGTCATCCGCATCCTCGACAAGGAGTCTCTGTCTGCCGAGTTCCGCAACTTGCGGCTCGACGTCCTCGGCTTCGACGACGACACCATGAAGCGGCTGCGCAAGGCGATCCGCGAGCCCTACGGCATGGTGCTGGTGACCGGCCCGACGGGCAGCGGCAAGACGACGACGCTCTACGCGGCGCTGTCCGAGATCCAGTCGCCCGAGGACAAGATCATCACCATCGAGGATCCGGTCGAGTACCAGTTGCGCGGCATCACCCAGATTCCGGTCAACGAGAAGAAGGGGCTGACGTTCGCCCGCGGCCTGCGATCGATCCTGCGCCACGACCCGGACAAGGTGATGGTGGGCGAGATCCGCGACGAGGAGACGGCGTCGATCGCCATCCAGTCGGCCCTCACCGGCCACCTCGTGTTCACCACCGTGCACGCCAACAACGTGATCGACGTGCTCGGCCGCTTCCTCAACATGAAGGTCGACCTGTTCAACTTCGTCTCGGCCCTCAACTGCGTGCTCGCCCAGCGACTCGTCCGCCGGATCTGCCCGCACTGCCGGCGCGGCATCCGCGTCTCCGAACAGCTGCTCGAGGAGTCGGGCCTGTCGCCGGGCGTCTATGGCGACCACCTGTTCCACGAGGGCGTCGGCTGCATGGAGTGCAACGGCACCGGCTTCCTCGGCCGGATCGCGGTCTCGGAGCTGCTCGACCTGTCGGACCGTATCCGCGAGCTGATCCTCGACCGCCGCCCCGGGTCGGAGATCCGCCGCGCCGCCAAGGAGGAGGGGATGCGCTTCCTGCGCGAGACCGCGCTCGAGAAGGCCCTGCTCGGAATGACCACCCTGCGTGAGATCAATCGATTCACCTTCGTGGATTAGCCGGGCGCTCGGCTTCGGGCCGATCAGCGTCCCGCCGGTGGCCGTCGCGGTCACCCGGCACGAGCTCGCCCTGGCGGTCTTCCGGCGCGGTAGCGACGGCCTCGAGCTGCGCGAGCTGCAGCGCGTGCCGCTGCCCGAGGAGACGTTCGGCGGCGGCGCCCTCGGCGGCCCGGTGGGCAATGCCGCGGCGCTCGGCGCGGCGGCGCGGACGCTCCTCGAGCGGGTCTCCGGGCGCCCGCACCACCTCTCCGTGGTGCTGCCCGACGCCTGGGTACGCGGCATGATCGTCGAGCTCGGCGAGCTGCCCGAGCAGCCCGGGCTGGCGCTCGAGATCCTGCGCTTCCGACTGCGCAGGCTGGTCCCTTTCCGGATCGACGAGCTGCGCATCGCCGCCACGCCGATCGAGCGCCTCTCCGGCCAGGAGGAGCCCGTGCGCGCGCTCGCCCTGCTCGCCGCCGAGGGAGTCTGCGCCGCCATCGAGCACGCCTTCGCGGCCGCCGGCGCGCGGGTCGGCCAGATCGTCGGCGCCTCGCTGGCGCGGCTGGAAGGCATGGCGGCGGGAGGCCGGCTCCCCGGATTGACCGCCGTGGCGGCGGTCGAGAGCGAGGGCTTCACGCTGCTCTTCGCGCGCGACGGCGCGCCGGTCCTGTGGCGCCAGAAGACCTTCAGCGGTGGCCTCTCCGACGAGGACCGCGCGCGCCTGCTGGCCGCCGAGCTGCGACTGACTCGCACCTTCCTCGCCGAACGTCTCGGCGGCGAGGCCCTCTCCTCGGCGCTGCTCGCCGCGCCGGCCACCGTGCAGCCCTTCTGGGAGCGGGTGCTCGCCGAAGGCCTGGGCAGGCCGGTCACCGTGCTCACCGCCGATCACCTGCCGCTCGCCGAGGTGCCGCCGGCGCCCGGGCTCGAGCTGCTCGCCCCGCTCGCCGGCGCGACCTGCCGCGAGGTGACGCCGTGATCTGGCAGGCGCCCAACCTGGCGAGCGATCGCTTCGTCAACCTGCGGCCGCCGCGCCGCCTCGCCCTCGCCCTCGCCGTCCTCGCCCTCGGCCTCACCGCCTGGAACGCCGGCACCTGGTGGCGCAGCGGTGCGAGCGACGCCGCGCGGGCGGCGGAGCTCGAGACGCTCCTCACCGCCACCCGCGAGGCGCGCGCCCGCACCGAGACGCTGGAGCGTGACCTGGCCGCGACCGATCTCGAGGCGTTCAACGAGGAGGCGGCGTTCCTCAACGCCCGGATCGCCGAGCGGATCTTCTCCTGGAACCGGCTCTTCGACCACCTCACCGAGGTGATGCCGCGCGGCGTGCGCCTGCGCCAGCTGGCACCGGTGCGGACCACCGAAACGTCGCGCGGCGCCGCGCGGACGCGGCGCGGCGCCGCGCCGTCGCGCCGACCGGTCGACTCGCCGGCGGACGAAACGGTGACGCTGTCGATCGGCGGCGAGGCCGAAGACGACGAGGCGCTCTTCGAGTTCGTCGACCGACTGTTCGCCGACGACCGCTTCCTCGCCCCCGACCTCTCCCGCCAGTCGACGACCGCCGGCGGGCAGGTGAGTTTCGACCTGTCGGTCGGCTATCTCCTGCCGGGCGGCGCCGGGCCGCTGCCGGCGGCCGACTCGACAGAAGGCCCGCAGCCCGAAAGCGCCGCAGGACAGGCTCCGGAGCCGGGCAGTGTCACGACGGAAGATCCGCAGCCGGACGGTGCTGCGCAGGAGGCGCCGTGAAGCGCCTCCTCGCCCCGTTCCGCCGCCACGTGCTGGCCTGGGCGCTGCCCCTCGCCGTGGTACTGCTCAACCTGGCCTGGCTGGTCGCCTTCGGCAGCGGCGCGCGCCTGCGTGCCGCCGACCTGTCGAGCCGCCTCGAACGGGCGCGGGCGGAAAACGCCACGGTGACCGCCGTTCTCGCCGAGCGCGAGCGCCTGTGGATCGCCGCGACGGAGAATCGCGACCGCGTCGAGCAGCTCCACCGCGAGGTCTTCGCCACCGAGAGCAGCCGGCTGACCGGCGCCATGCGCGAGGTGCGCGAGCTCGCGGCGCGCTCCGGCCTGCTGCCGACTTCGATGTCGTACCCGTCCGAGCCGCTGGTCGACTTCGGGCTGTCGCGGCGTTCCTTCGTCTTCTCGGTCGAGGGCAGCTACGCCGACCTGCGCACCTTCCTGCACCTGCTCGAGCTGACCGATTCGTTCGTCGGTGTCGACCGCATCCGCGTCGGCGAAGCCGGCTCCGGCCGGCTGTCGATCGCCCTCACGCTGTCGACGCTCTTCGGCGTCGAGCCGTCTAGTCCGAATGGGGGCGGGAGATGAAACTGGCGCCGCGCGAACGCCGGCTGCTGGCGATTCTCGGCCTGGCGGCCGCTCTGTTGGGCGGGCGCGCCCTCTTGCAGCTGGCGCGGCCCGATGCGCCGGGCTCGCCGGCCGCCGGCGCGGGAGAGCCCGCCGAATGCCTGGAGACGGACCAGCGCGGCTTTCCCCGGGCGGCCTCCTGCTCCGCCGGAAGCTACGAGGCGGACGCGCCCCGGTGCCCGCCGGACATGGCGCCGACGGAGGACCTGCTCGAC
>JAIOJQ010000126.1 GCA_019911865.1 Thermoanaerobaculia bacterium | reverse complement strand
GGCGGGCAGCGACAGGGCGAGAACCGCGACGAAAAGGCCGAGCTTCGAAGCGTGGGACGAAAACCGCTGGCAGGTCATGACCGGGACCTCCTTGCGCGCGCGCCGCGGTCCGGGAAACAGGCTCCGCGGGTGCGCCGCTCTCTGCCGGGATCCGACAGGCCCGATGGTAGCACCCCGGCAAATCGCCGGCTGTGGAGGCGGTCGGCCGGTCTCAGGGGGCGAAGCTCTCGGCGCGCCAGGCGGCGAGGTCCGGGGCGCGGTCGAGCAGCTCGTCGGCGGTCACGGCGCGATTTCGCCGCGCCACCTCGCGCAGCCAGCGGCGGGTGCCGACGTTCCCCTTCTCCACCCAGAGCCGGTCGGCGCCGCGCAGGAACTGCGCTTGGTACCAGAGCTCCTCCTCGAGCGGCAGTCCGGCGCGGTAGTCCTCCAGCCGGCGGGTGCGCAGTCCGCCGTGCGCGACGGCGATGCGGTCGAACAGGTCGGCCACGTTCGGCATCTGCCCCGGATCGGTCAGCTCCCACGCCAGGCGCGCCAGCAGCTGCGTCACCACGCCGTCGACCCACGGCTCGCCGCCGCGCACGCCGATGCGCCTCGCCCACCCGGCGGCCAGTTCGGTCTGCAGGATGGCGTCGGCGACGATCAGGCTGGCCGCCTCGTCGGCGCTGCCACGCAGCGGCTCGCCGGCGAGGCGGGGCAGGAAGCCGCCGGTCAGGTCGCGCATGCGGGCGACCGTGGCGGTGTCCCCCTCGGCGGCCACCGCGAACTCGAGCGGGCCGGTGGCCTCCGGCAATCCCCAGGCGCGGGCGTAGCCGCCGGCCGCCCAGTGTTCGGCGTCGAGCACCCGGGCGCGCGGCACCGGCGGCGCGGTCGCGAGCGGCGCGAGCGCCTCGGCGATCCGATCGATGCGCTGCTGCAGGTAGGCGGCGCGGTCGAGCGAGCCGGGCACGTAGTGCACCTCGCAGAAACGCCCCGGCAGAAAGAGCAGGTCGGGATGCTTGGTCATCGGATCGACCTCCATCTCGACCGGCGCCGGCGGCGGCGCGCCGGGCGCCGGCAGCGCCTGCCGGCCCGAGTTCGCGCAGCCTGCGAGCAGGCCGCAGAAGAGGGTCCAACCCGTCAGGCCGAGCCGCGATCGCATCCGCATGACGCCAGTCTAGCGGTATCGTTCGCCCGCCCCATGTCCTCCCGCCGCCGTGCCGCCCGGACTCCGGCGCCCGCGCCGATCGCCCGGCCGGCGGCCGCCCCCCCCGCCCCCTGGAAGGTCGCGGTCGCCATCGGCCTGCTCGCCCTGGTGCTGCGCCTGCTGTTCTGGCGGGCGACCGCCGATCGGGACTGGCCCTTCGCCCTGGTCTACAAGGGGGACGCCTGGGTCTGGATCTCCTGGGCGCAGGCGCGCCTGGCCGGGCTGCCGTTCGAGCTCGGCCTGCCGATGCGGCCGCCCGGCGTCGCCTGGCTGGTGGCGCAGCTCTGGGACGGCAGCGTCGCCGGGCTCGCCACGTTGCGCTTCGCCCAGTGCCTGCTCGGCAGCGCCGTGCCGGCGCTGCTGGTGCTCGCCGCCGCGCCGACGTTCGGTCTGCGCGTGGCGACGACCGCCGGCCTGCTCGCCGCCGGGGCGAACGGTCTGCTGCAGCTCAGCGCCTCGGTGGACGGCGAGACTCCCTACCTCGTGCTGGTGCTGCTCGGCTGGCTCGCCTTCGACGCGGCGCGCCGCCGGCGCTCGCCGCTCGCCTGGGCGCTGTTCGGCGCGCTCGGCGGACTCGCCTGCCTGATCCGGGTCGAGCATCTGCTGCTCGTCGTGCTGCTCGCCGCCACCGCTCGGCGAGGGCGAAGGCGGCGAGCAGCACGACGAGCAGCAGATGCTCGACCCGGATCAGGCAGGCGAGTCCGCCGAGCGCGCCGAACAGCGCCCAGGCGAGCGGCGAGCGCCGGCGGCGCGCCGCGTCGAAG
>JAIOJQ010000125.1 GCA_019911865.1 Thermoanaerobaculia bacterium | reverse complement strand
GCGTGCCGGCCCGGCTGCATATGCCGGGTGCCGCCGGGGTCTCGCGCTCGCTGGTCGCGCCGACCCTGCTGGCGAGCTTCGACGAAGGCGGGCGGCCGGTCGCCGCGGCGGCCACCGGCGGCGTGGTGATGCGCGAACTGGGCGCGCCGGGAGGCAGACGCGAGGCGCGCGGTACCGAGGCCAAGGCGGCCTTCGACCGGCGGGGCGAGTTGCAGCAGATCACGCTGACCGGAGAGGTGAGCCTCAGCCAGGGGGACACGACGGCGAGCGGCGCGCGCGCCGAGTTCGCCGCCGGGTCGTCGACCGGCACGCTGTTCGGTGCAGGTGGCAGGCCGGCAGAAGTCCACACCGCGCGTGGCACGCTGCGGGCGCCCCGGCTCGAACTCGACCAGCAGACGGGGAGGGTGAGCGCCACCGGCGGCGTACACGGCGTGCTCGACGACACCGGTTCCGGCGTGCAGATCGGACCGGCGAGCTCCGGGGTGCGCGAGCCCATTCGTATCCAGGCGCGTCAAGCGAGCTGGGACGATTCCCGCAGAGCCTGGTCGTTCTCCGGCGAGGTGCAGGCGGTGCAGGGGGAGACGCTCCTGTTCGCGGACGAGCTGACCGGCTCGGAGACCGAGCGCACCGCGACCGCCAGCGGCAGCGTGCGCACCATCTGGCGCGAGCCGGCGACGCCGGGATTGCCGCAGCCGCAACCCACCACGGTCTCGGCTTCCCGCCTCGACTACCGGCAGGAGCCCGGGGAGCTGAACTACGAGGGAACGGTGGTCGCGCGACAGGGGGACCGCGAGCTCGCCGCGGACCGGGTGCACGTCGAGCTCGACCAGGACAATCAGGCCCGGCGCCTGGAGGCGACCGGAGAAGTGCGGCTGATGGAGCGGCCCTCGGGGCGGACGATCACCGGTGAGCGGGCCGAGCACGATTTCGAGGCCCGCCGCATCCTGGTGATGGGCGAGCCGGTGACTCTGCTCGAGCCGGGTGGCGCCCAGGTTCGCGGGCGCCGCCTGCTCTACGATGTCGCCGCGGGAACGGCGCGCATGCTCGCCGACGAAGAGGAGGTTCCTTGAGCACCGGTTCGGCGCCGACCCTGCGCGCGCACGATCTGAAGAAGGTCTACGGAGGTCGCGCGGTCGTCTCCGGTGTCTCGGTGGAGATCGGCCCGGGTGAGATCGTCGGCCTGCTCGGGCCGAACGGTGCCGGCAAGACGACGACCTTCTACATGGTCGTCGGCCTGGTGCCTCCGGACGGCGGCAGCGTCCACCTCGGCAGCGAGGACATCACCGGCCTGCCGATGTACCAGCGCGCGCAGCGCGGCATCAGCTACCTGCCGCAGGAACCCTCGGTGTTCCGCAAGATGTCGGTCGAGAACAACCTGCGGGCTATCTTCGAGACCCTCGATCTCTCGCACGGCGAGCAGGAACGACGCATCGACCGACTGATCGAGGACTTCAAGCTCACCCGGGTTCGCAAGAGCCAGGGATACATGCTTTCGGGCGGCGAACGCCGCCGGGTGGAAATCGCCCGCTCACTGGCGATCAGCCCGTCGTTCGTGCTTCTCGACGAGCCGTTCGCCGGTATCGATCCGATCGCGGTGCTCGATATTCAAGGTATCATCCGACACCTGAGGGAGATGGGAATCGGCGTCCTGATCACCGACCACAACGTGCGCGAAACGCTCAAGATCACGAGCCGCGCCTACATCATCAACAACGGCGAGATTCTGCGCGCCGGATCGCCGGAAGAGCTGTCCTCCGATCCGAAGGTGCGCAAGATCTATCTCGGCGAAGAATTCAGTCTCTGAGGCCGGACCTGCCGCATGGCGCTGGAACAGAAACTCTCCCTCAAGCTCTCGCAGCGGCTGGTGATGACGCCGTCGTTGCAGCAGGCGATCAAGCTGCTCCAGATGACTCGACTGGAGCTCGAGACGACGGTCGCCCAGGAGCTCGAGGCGAACCCGGTGCTCGAGGAGATCGAGGAGACCGCGGAAGAGGAGGAAGAGACCCTCGCCGCCGCGGGCGCCGAACCGGAGCCGACCGCCACACCCGAGCCGGAGATCACGCCGGAGATCGAGGCGGGCCCCAAGAACACGCTCGAGGAGACGGGACTCGACGCCTGGTTGCAGGACGACTGGGGGGACGAGGGCTGGTCCGGGACGGCCGGGGAGTGGGAGGAGCGCGAGGCGCCTCCGCTCGAGAACACGCTGTCGCGCGAGCCCGACCTCTACGATCACCTGTTGTGGCAGATCCACATGTCCGACTTCACGCCGCGCGAACGCAGCATCGCCGAAGCGATCGTCGGCAACCTCGATCCGGATGGCTTCCTCGTCGCCTCGAGCGAGGAGATCCGCCTGGCCGGCGGGGAAGGCGAGGACGCCTGGACCACGGAGGAGGTCGAGGCCGTGCTCGAGCGGGTTCGTAGCCTCGACCCTCCCGGGATTGCCTGTCCGACCCTGCGCGAGAGTCTCCTGCGGCAGCTCGACATGCGCGAGGAGGCGGCGGATTCGCCGGCGCGACGGATCCTCGACGAGTATTGGGACGCCTTCCTGCGGCGCGCGTATCCCGCCATCGCCAAGGCGCTCGGCATGCAGTTCGCCGAGCTCGAGCCGGTCATCGAGACCATTCGCACCCTGCAGACGCGGCCCGGACGCGCCTTCGGCCGGGACCGCCCGGTCTACGTAGAGCCCGATGTCCACGTCATCAAGGTCGGAGACGAGTACGTCATTCAGCTCAACGACGACGGATTGCCGCGCCTGCGCGTCAGCCGCGCCTATCGCCGCATGCTGCAGCAGATGCGCGCCGAGGGGAGGCAGGGAGAGGCGGCGCAGTACATCACCGAAAAGATGCGGTCGGCGGTCTGGCTGATCAAGAGTCTGGACCAGCGCCAGCGCACGATCTACAAGGTCGCCGAGTCGATCGTCCGCCAGCAGCGTGAGTTTCTCGACCGCGGCGTCGATCATCTCCGCCCGATGGTCCTGCGGGACGTCGCGGAGGACATCGGGATGCACGAGTCGACCGTCTCGCGCGTGGTGTCGAACAAGTACGTGCACACTCCGCGCGGCCTGCTGCCGTTCAAGTTCTTCTTTCACAGCGGCATCGATCGCGACTACGGAGAGGACATCTCCTCGCTGTCCGTCAAGCGGAAGATCAAACAGCTCATCGACGACGAGGATCCGCGCCACCCGCTGTCGGACAGCGAGCTGATGCGGATCCTCAACCGGGAGGGAATCCAGATCGCCCGCCGCACCGTCGCGAAGTATCGCGACGAGCTCAACATCCCTTCGTCCGCCGACCGCCGGAAGGTCTTCTGAACGCCGCTCGAGGCCAGAAAGGATCGCCATGAACATCGAGTTCGTCGGCCGCCACGTCGAGATCGACAACGCCATCCGTTCCCTGGTCGCAGCCCGTCTCGATCGGGTTCTGCGATTCCTGATGGAGCCGGTCGAGATCCGGGTCGCGCTGGAGGAGGAGAAGTTCCGGCAGATCGCCGAGATCCACGTGTCGCATCGGCATGGCAGCCTGCACGCCCGCGAGGAGAACAGCCAGCTTTCCGAGGCGATCGGCCTGGCGGCGGAGCATCTCGAGCGGCAGGCGCGCAGGCTGCGCAAGCGTGCCGTCGATCGGCGCCGGCGGGCGGGGCGCGAAACGGCGAACGGCAGGCGCTGGCCGGTGGAGGTGATCACGGCGGGCAGCGTAGCCGCGGGCGCCGTGCGCGAGGTCGTCCGGACTTCGCATCTGGATGTCGAACCGATGACGCTCGACGAGGCGGCACGGCGACTCGAGGGCTCGCGCAACGACTTCGTGGTCTTCGTCGACACCGAGAGCGCCCGGGTCAACGTGCTCTACCGCCGGCGCGACGAACACTTCGGCCTCATCTCTCCGGAGGGCTGATTGACCGGCACGACGGGCCGCGACCTCTTCGCACTGAGCGCTCCCGGCCTCGTCTTTCCCGGGCTGAGCGATGTCGACCGGCAGGCGGTCCTCCGGCGCCTGGCAATCGGGATCGCCGCGACGCTCGGCGGACTCGCCGACGACGCGACGCTGGTGCGCGGCTTCGCCGAGCGCGAGGCTCTCGGTTCGACGGCGCTCGGCGCCGGGATCGCGGTGCCGCATTGCCGGATCGCCGGACTGAACCGCCCCTGGATCGCGATCGGCCTGCACCCGGAGGGTATCGAGTTCGGGGCGGCCGACGGACGGCCAGTGAGGATATTCTTCGCCGTCGTGTCACCCTCCGGATCGCCAGCCGAGCATCTGCGCATCCTGGCCTCGATCTCGCGCTGGTCCCGGGATCCCGCCCGGGTCGAGGCCCTCGCCAGCGCGAGGACGGCGGAGGAAGCGATCGGCACGTTGAACGCGGGCGGGGCGGAGGGCTGACACTTGGACGACGCGAGGGAGACCGCGAAGGGCACCACCGGGGTACCGGTCTCCGAACTCCTCGGCCCGGAGCTCGACGACCTCGAGCTCACGGTGCTCAGCGGCGAGAGTCATCTGGACAACGTGATCAGCCACCCGCGTGTCCAGAAGCCCGGGCTGGCCTTTGCCGGTTACTACCCCTACATCAAGGCCGGAAGGGTCCAGATCGTCGGCGAAAGCGAGCTCGCCTATCTCCGAACGCTTCCCGACGAAGAGCGTCGCGAGCGGTGCCGCAGCGTCGCGGCGCTGCCGATCCCGGTGATCGTGGTCACCAAGGGGCTGGTGCCGATCCCCGAGATGCTGGAGGAGTGCCGCGCCCGCCAGGTTCCGGTGCTCGCCTCGCGCGCCATGTCCTCGGTGGTGATCAAGCGGATCAGCTATTTCCTCGAAGATCACCTCGTTCCGTCGACGCGCATTCACGGCACGCTGCTCGACGTCTACGGCCTCGGCGTGGTCCTGATCGGCTCGAGCGGCGTCGGCAAGAGCGAGGCGGCACTCGATCTGATCACCCGCGGGCACAGCCTGGTCGCCGACGATCGCGTGTCGATCAAGCGGTTTCCGAACGGCGAGCTGATCGGATCCTCGGAGGAGCCGCTCAAGCACCACATGGAGCTGCGCGGCCTCGGCATCATCAACGTCAAGGACCTGTTCGGGCTCGCCGCCGTGCGCGATCGCAAGCCGATCGACCTGGTGATCGAAATGGAGCCCTGGCAGGAGGGCAAGGCTTACGATCGACTGGGACTCGACGAGACGGTGTACGAGGTCCTCGAGACGCCGTGTCCCTACATCCGCCTGCCCGTCGCCCTGGGTCGAAACGTCGCGAACATGGTCGAGATCGCGGCGCGCAATCACGTATTGAAACTGCAAGGAACCCATTCGGCGCGCGAGTTCGCGCGCAAGCTCGAGGAGCAGCTTGAGCGGAACCGCAAGGGAAAGTCCCGCTAGGCTGGTCCTCATCACCGGCCTCTCCGGATCGGGGAAGAGCACGGTGGGCAATTGCCTCGAGGACCTCGGCTACGCCGTGGTGGCGAACCTGCCGCTGCCGATGCTCGAGGCATTCCTCCACGACCCCGTCGACCTGACGGGAGGCCGGGACCGGATCGCGGTGGTCGCCGATCTGCGCGCCCCCGACTTCGCCACCGAGGCCGTGCGGCTCTGGCGGTCGATCGATCGCAGCACCATTGCACCGACGCTGGTTTTCCTGGAGAGTTCGGACGATGCGCTCGTCCGGCGGTTCTCCGAGACCCGGCGGCCGCATCCGCTCGGCACGGAGAGGCCGGTCCTCGACGAGGTGCGCCGCGAGCGTGCGCTGCTCGCCGACCTGCGCGGCGAAGCGGACGTCGTCCTCGATACTTCCGACTGGTCGGTTCACGACATCCGCAGCTTCGTATTCCGTCAGTTCGGTCGCGATACCGGGCACGAGCCGGCCATGGCGATTACACTGCTCAGCTTCGGGTTCAAGCACGGCTGCCCACCGGGCGCGGACCTGCAGTTCGACGTCCGATTCCTGCCCAACCCGCATTTCGTTCCCGGCTTGCGCGCCTCGACCGGTCTCGATCAGCCGGTCCTCGATTTCCTCGCGGCGCAGCCCGACTACGCGGACCTGGTCGATCGCCTCGCGGAGCTCCTGGGTTTCCTGCTGCCGCGCTACCAGCAGGAGAACCGGAGCTACCTGACCATCGCGGTCGGATGCACCGGCGGGCGTCATCGTTCCGTCGCGGTGGTCGAGCGGCTGGCCGGCGCGCTCGCGAGCAGCGGCTGGTCGCTGCAGCGGGTGCACCGCGAGCTGGAACGGGAGGGAAGATGATCGGCATCCTCATCGTCACCCACGGCCGCCTGGCCGAGGAACTGCTCGCCGCGGGGCGGGTGATCGCGGGGGACCTGCCGAACTTCCGCGCCCTCGCCCTCGAGTGGACGGACGACCTCGAGACGGCGGGCGGCAGGATCGCTGCCGCCATCGCCGACCTCGACGACGGCGACGGCGTGCTCGTGCTTACCGACATGTTCGGCGACACTCCTTCGAACGCCACGCTGGCGCTGCGCGACAAGTACCGCATCGAGGTGATCTCCGGCGTGAATCTCCCCATGGTGGTCCGCCTCGGCTGTTCCCGCACCGCCACACAGTCCCTCGCCGAGACTGCTCGCTGGCTCGAGGTCAAGGGGCGGCGCAGCATCTGCCGCGTCACCGGCGAGCGGGTCGCGCCTGCGGACGAGGAGCGGACCGGTGATGACTGAATCGCGGATCGAAGTCGTCAACCAGCTCGGTCTCCACGCCAGAGCGGCGGCCAAGCTCGTGCAGCTGGCGTCGACGTTCTGCAGCCGCAGCCTGCTGATCTTCGAGGACGGCGAGGAGATCGACGCCAAGAGCATCCTCGGCATCCTCGGGCGCGGAGCGCCGCAGGGGACGAGCCTGGTCGTGCGCTGCGAGGGCACGGACGAGGAGGCGGCCCTCGCGGCGATCTCCACCCTGTTCGCGGATCGCTTCGGCGAGGGGCGCTGAGCCGTGATGTCGCCGCGAACCCGCACTCGCCGCCTGCGCGGCATCGGAGTTTCGGACGGCATCGCCATCGGCCGCGCGGTCGTGATCGCCCGCCGCGAGGGCGAGGTCTTCCGGATCCCGATTCCCGAGGAGGAGATCGAGCAGGAGGTGGAGCGGCTTCGCTCCGCCTGCGAGGAGACCAAGCGGGGGATCCAGCGCACGCGCAACAGCGCCGGGCAGCTCTTCGGCCAGGAGCTGGCTGCGATCTTCGACGCGCATCAGCTGATGCTCGGCGACCGGTCCTTCATCACCGAGATCGAGCGACGGATCCGGCGAGACCGCGTCAACGCCGAGTGGGCGGTGCACGAGTCATCGCTCGAGCTGACGCGAAAGTTCGCCCTCATCGACGACGAATACCTGCGCGAACGCGGTCAGGATCTCGAAGACGTCTCCAGGCAGCTGCTGCGCACTCTGCAGGGAATCTCGCAGCACGAAGTCTCGGAAGTGGCCGGAGACGTCATCCTCGTAGCCGACGACATCGTGCCTTCGGAGGCGATCCGGCTGGGACGCGCCAACGTCGTCGGCTTCGTCATCGAGGCGGGCGGCCGGACGTCCCACACCTCGATCATCGCCCGGTCGCTCGGCATCCCCGCGGTGGCTGGAGTCGAGGGAATTACCGGGATGGTGACCAACGAGGACCCGATCGTCGTCGACGGTCGGGAAGGGCTCGTCGTTCTCCACCCCGGTCCCGAGACTCTGGCGAAGTACTCCGGCGAGCGGGCGGCGGAGAAGAGCCTCGAGGCGGCGACCGCACCGGCGGAACGCGAGGAGGTGCTGGTCACCCGCGACGGGGCCGAGGTCGAGCTGCTCGCCAATATCGATCTTCCGGAGGAGATCGGCGAGTTCGTGGCCAGCGGAGCGCACGGGATCGGTCTCTATCGCAGCGAGTTTCTCTACATGGAAACCGATCCTCACCTGCCGACCGAGGAGGATCATCTGCGCATCTATCGGCAGCTGATCGAGGCCGCCGCGCCGTATCCGGCGACCATCCGGACCTACGATCTCGGCGGGCGCAAGCTGGCGCGCGAAATGATGGAGAGCGCCGAGGAAAATCCGGTGCTCGGCCTGCGCGGCATCCGGCTGACTCTCGCCCGGCCGCAGATCTTCCGGATCCAGTTGCGCGCTCTGTTGCGCGCCGGCCTGCACGGGAATCTCTGGATCATGGGGCCGCTGGTCAGCCGGGTGGAGGAGATCCGCGAGCTGCGGGCGGCGCTGGCGGAAGTTGCCGCCGAGCTCGAGCGCGACGGAGTCCCCTTCGGACGCGAGCCGCGGATCGGGATCATGATCGAGGTCCCCGCGGCCGCCGTGATCGCCGACATCCTGGCCCGGGAAGTCGACTTCTTCGCCATCGGGACCAACGACCTGATTCAGTATTCGCTCGCCGTGGACCGCAACAACCGCCAGGTCGCCCATCTCTACGAGCCCCTCCATCCGGCGATTCTCCGCATGCTACGCTCGGTCATCGCGAGCGGGCGGGCGGCGGGAATCCCGGTCAGCCTGTGCGGCGAGATGGGCGGTGACGAACGGTACCTCCCGGTCCTCCTCGGCCTCGGCCTGCGACGATTCTCGGTCCATCCGCGCGCCGTGGCGCGATTGCGCAAGCTGGCCTCGCGGTGCGATGCCGACGCGCTGGCGCCGATCGCCGACTCCTGCTGCGACCTGGCGACGGCGGGCGAAGTCGAGAAGTACCTGCGCAGCCGCCCGGTCACGGCGCTGCTTCAACGAGAGGCGAAATGAAATTTCCGGTCCGTCGCGTCGACAAACCCTGGGGACACGAACTCATCTTCGCCCACACCGACCGCTACGTCGGCAAGTTGCTCCACATCGAGCCGGGTCAGGCTCTCTCCCTGCAGTACCACGAGGCCAAGGACGAGACCTTCTTCGTGGCGCGCGGCGAGATCGAGTTGCAGGTGGAGGAGGACGGCGAGCTGCGCACTCGCCCGCTGCGCGAGGGCGAGTCCTACCACGTGGTTCCCCCGACCCGGCACCGGATGGTCGCCGGCACGGCCGGCTGCGATCTTTTCGAAGTCTCCACACCCGAGCTCGACGACGTGGTCCGGCTCGAGGATCGGTATGGGCGGAGCTGAGCGCCTTTTCGCCGCGGGCGCCCTCGCCCTGATTGCCGCCGGTTGCGCCTCCGGGGGTCGCGACGCGAAGCCGGAGCCTCTGCCGCCGCGCGCCGTCTCCGCGGTGCAGCCCGAGCCGCCGCCGCCGTCCGAGCCCCTGGTGGCCAACCCGATACCGCCGCCCACCGTAGTCATCCTCGGCGAACGCGCCGCCGCCGGGAGCCGGCCGGAGACGCTGGCGGAGGCCTCCCGGCGGGCGAAGGCGGAGCGGGAGCAGGCGGCGCCTCCGGTGGTGGTGATCACCGACAAGAACCTCGCTTCGTTCGTCGCAGGGGTCCACCTGACGGTCGCCGAGCCGGCGAGCGACGCGACCCCCGCCGCGCCCGACGCTGCGGCTGCGGGGCTCGACGAGGCCGAGTGGCGCCGTCGCGGTCTGGAGATCCGGCAGCGCTGGAAGGATGCCGTCGAGGCGGTCGACCGGCTGGAAGAGGAGGCGGCCGACCTGCGCACCCGCTTCTACGCCGCCGACGACCCCTACGTGCGCGACGCCCGGATCAAGCCGCAGTGGGACCGTGTTCTCGGTGAGCTCGCCGAGGCCCGGCGGCGCGCCGAGGAAGGGCCGCGCGAAGTGGAGAAGTTCCTCGAGGAGGGGCGCCGCGCCGGTGCCCTTCCCGGCTGGCTGCGCACCGGGTCCGAACTCGAGCCGGTCCCCGTCGTTCCGACGGTCGACGGGGCCGCGCCGATCGAGCCCGAGACCGTGCCGGAACCCTCCGGGCCGTGAACCGCCCGCCCGCCGGACGCCGGGTCTTCATCGAGACCTGGGGCTGCCAGATGAACGAGCTGGACACCCAGCGCATGACCGGCCTGTTGATGCAGCAGGGGATCCTCCCGACCCGTGAGGTGACCGAGGCCGACCTGATCCTGCTCAACTCCTGCACCGTGCGCGAAAAGGCCGAGCAGAAGGTCTACTCCCGGCTCGGCGAGTACCGGCTGCTCAAGCGTGAGCGGCCGGGCCTGCGCATCGGACTGTGCGGCTGCGTCGCGCAGCAGGAGGGGGAGCGGGCGCTCGAGCGGGTCGCCGACCTCGACTTCGTTCTCGGCCCGGCGCGGGTAGGGGAGATCGCAGCGCTGCTGCCCCGTCTCGAAGCGGGGGAGCGCGTGGTGGCCACGGGGTTTCCCGCCGAGCGGAGCTACGAATTCGACGCCATCGCCCGGGGCGAGGATTTCAAGGGGATGGTGACCGTCATCGAAGGGTGCGACAAGCGGTGCACGTTCTGCATCGTCCCCTCGACCCGCGGTCCCGAGCGCTGTCGGCCGCTCGCCGACGTGGTCGCCGAGGTGCGACACCTGCTGGCCTTCGGCTTCCGCGAGATCGAGCTGCTCGGTCAGACGGTCAACCACTGGCGTGGCGCCGGCGGCGAGGACTTCGCCGACCTGCTCGATGCCGTGGCGCCGCTGCCGGGCCTGGCGCGGCTGCGCTTCATGACCTCCTTCCCGCGTGACTTCACGCCGCCGATGATCGACTGCTTCCGGCGCCACGAGAACCTCTGCGACTTCCTCCACCTGCCGGTCCAGTCGGGTTCGGATCGCGTGTTGCGGCGGATGGGTCGGGGATACGCGATCGCCGAGTACGACGATCTGGTCGGCCGCATCCGGGAGGCTCGCCCGTCGGTCGCCCTTTCGACCGACCTGATCGTCGGGTTCCCCGGCGAGACCGAAGAGGACTTCCGCCAGACCCTCGGCCTGGTCGAGCGGCTCCGCTTCGCCTCGCTCTTCGCCTTTCGCTACTCGCCGCGCCCGGGCACGGCCTCGGTCCGCCTCGACGGCGGCGTTCCGGACGACGTGGCGCAGGAGCGACTGCAGCGCCTGCTGGCCGCCCAGAACCGGATCCAGGCCGGGATCAACGCCGGACTGGCCGGCCGCACCTTCGAAGTGCTGGTGACCGGTCCCGGCCGCGAGCCCGGCCGGCGGATCGGGCGGACCTCCTGCAACCGGATCGTCCACTTCGAGGCAAGCCCGGAAGCGGCTCCGGCGGGGGAGTTGGTCCGGGTGCAGATCGATCGCCCGCTGCCGCACAGCCTCCTCGGCACCCTCGTCGGCGGCGGAGCCGGCAACCCGCCCACAGCCGCCACCGATCTCCCGCCACGCCGCCGCCTGCCGGTCCTCGCCTGACGCCCCACTCCGGCCGACCCGCCCGAATTCAAGAAGACAAAAGGCTTTCATAGAAGGAAAAGCAGCGACTGCGGTGCATCCGGAGGTTTCTGCCGGCTCACTGGCCCGCGAGCCGATCGTGCTTCGTTTCGCCCGCACGCAGGTCGTGCGGGCCGCCCGCCGATGTCGCTGGCGACGGCGGACGTGCCGAGGTCCTCGACCTCAGCCTCGACCGGGACAGGCAAAAAGCGAAAAGGCTTCCTCAGAAGGGAAAGGACCCAGGAGCCGAGCCGGGCATCGACCGTTTCGAAGCGAAGGCGCTGAACCGAGCGACCTGCTCGTCCTGGAATTGCCGCCAGCCGGCTTCGAGCCGTGGGCACCGGGTCGCCCGGTCTCGCCACGGTCCCAGTGGCCACTCATGTCTCTCCATTCAATGGACGTCTTTGACTTCTGCCTTTGCCTTCCGGTCAAAGGCAGGCATCTCTTGTTTGGCCTTTTCATTCAATGGACGTCTCTGTCTCTGCCCTGGCCTTTCGCCCGAAGCGACGGAGAGGTCGAGCGTGCGCGGAGAGGCGGATCGGGCCTTTCCGCAGTCGTGGAGTCAACGTCCGATAAGATAGATTATGTAAACTACCTACTCGCCAAGCGGCGTCAGCCGCCGGCCGGGGCCCTTCAGAGAGCCTACTCTTCCTTGGCTTTGCGGAGGTCTTCGAGGATCTGTTCGAGCGCCTGGATCAGGTCGCCGCGGTCCACCGTGCTCTGTCGGAAGGACAGCTGCAAGGCGTAGCGCTTGTCCGGCGCGCGGAACTTGAAGACGAACGGCTTGCGCCGGGGCGACGTCCCGGGAGCTCGCCCTTCGGAGCGGCTGCTCTCCCGGACGTCGTCGCGGGTCAACCCTTCGCGTCCGACCTTGTCGAGCATCGCCTTCATGCGCGCCGGACTTCCCAGCTTGGCCACCTCGAGCAGCAGCGACGGGGACCGGATCCCCAGGTCCGCGGCGGCGGTCCGCAAGTCGGCCGGAATCTGCAGCAGGGCGAGCGTCTCGGCGACCAGCGACCGGGAGCGCCCGACGACCTTGGCGATGCGCTCCTGGGTATAGCCGTGCAGCTCCCCGAGGGCCCGGTAGCCTTCCGCCTCTTCGAACGGCGACAGGTCGCGGCGCTGGAGGTTCTCGATCAGGGCGATCTCGAGCGCCTCCTCCTCGCTGACGTCGAGCTCGATCGCCGGAATCTCGAAGAGGCCCGCCTCGAGGGCTGCCCGGTAGCGCCGCTCGCCGGCGATCAGGCGGAACCCCACTGGGGACCCCTTGCGCTCCCCGTTTCCGCTCCCCGCAGACGGCAGCGGCCGGACGAGAATCGGTTCGAGCACACCCTTGTCGCGAATCGAGGCCACCAGATCCGAAAGATCACCGACATCGCTGCGCGGCTGGTTCGGATCGGGTTGCACGGCCGACAGCGGCAGGAGACGGCCGACCGGGGTCTCGTGCCGGGTGGTCAGCTCGTCGACGAAGTGGGCCGAGTGGCGCATCTTCACCCGCACCGGCAGTCCTCGTTTGGCGGTCCCGGGCTCAGACACGGCTGAGTACCTCCTCCGAGAGTTTGTAGTACTCGTAGGCACCCGTGGAGCGGGGCGCGAAGGAGAAGATCGACTCCTTGTAGGCGGGGCTCTCCTCCAGCCGCACGCTCTTGGTGATCACCGTCTCGAACAGCTTCTCGCCGAACACCTTGCGGATCTGGTCGATGATGTCGCGCGCCAGCAGGGTGCGCTTGTCGTGCAGCGTAATCACCGCGCCGAGAATCTGCAACTGGGGATTGGCCCGGGCCTTCACCTTGTCGATCGTCTCGAGCAGGTCGTCGGTCCCCTCGAGGGCAAAGTAGCTCGACTGGATCGGGATCAGGACGTGCGTCGCCGCAACCAGCGCATTGACCGTGATGATGCCCAGGGTCGGCGGCGTATCGATGACGATGAAGTCGAAGTCGCCCTGGATGGCGGCCAGGGCGTCCTTGAGTCGGAAGTGGCTGTCGATGTCGCCGAGCAGCTTGGCTTCCAGCTTCGCCAGCGAGATCGAGGACGGCGCCAGGACGAGGTTCGGCACCTTCTCCGCCGTCTGCAGGACGTCGCCCATTCCGAGCCCACCGTCGGTCAGCGCATCGAAGACCGACTTCTCGACGCTGTGGACGTCGATGAACGACATGGTGCTGTTGGCCTGCGGGTCGAGGTCGACGAGAAGGGTCCGAAGTCCCTTGGAAGCGAGCGCGGCGGAGAGGTTGATCGCCGTGGTCGTTTTGCCGACGCCGCCCTTCTGGTTGGTGATCGTCAGGATCATGAGTGATGCGGCAGTGTACGCAACGAGGGGGAGACGGTCAAGCGATCACGACCCGCGCCGGAGCCCTCTGTCGGCGCGCCGACATTCCATGCAAAGCATTGCCAAATATGGAGTTAGAAGGCGACGTCTCGGGCCTTCCGGCTACATCTCGTACTTGCCGAGCTCTTCCGGGCGGACGTTCTCGAGCCACTCTTTGAGGGCCTCGTCGGTGTCGGCGGTATGCGCCCGCGCCTTGGCCAGCGCCTCGTCGAGGACGAGCCGGGCGGTCCAGATCGGCGAACCGGTCCGCAACGCCAGAGCGAGCGCGTCGCTCGGCCGGGCGTCCACCACCCGTTCGCTGCCATCGGCCGCGCGCAGCACGAGGCGGGCATGGAACGTCCCCTCGATCAGGGCGTGGATCTCCACTCGCGCCAGCTCGCCCCCCAACGCCGCGAGGATCGACCGGAGCAGGTCGTGCGTCAACGGTCGCCGCGTCTCGACTCTCTCGACGACGAGGGCGATCGCATTCGCCTCGAAGACGCCGATCCAGATCGGCAGATAGAGGCTCCCCCCTTCCTCGCGCAGGATGACGACCGGCGCGTCGGTGTTCGGATCGACGATCAGCCCGCGCAGGCGCATCTCGATCCAGCCTTCCGGGGGGTGCCGAAGGGGATCGTCGTTCGACATGCCGGCATTGTCGGGGCTGCCGCCCGCCGCGTCAAGCGGTGCATCGCGGCGTCCGGTGAGCGCCGCGGGTCACTCCGGCTCGCCCGCTTCGCGCACCCAGGTCGCGGCGAGGTCGTCGTCCTCCCCCACCCGGATCGCCAGCAGACGGACCCCGGGGGGCAGATGGTCCCGGAGCTCGTCCCGGATCCAGAGCGCCAGATTCTCGCCGCTCGGGATCTTGCCTCCCCCGTCGGCGCGAAACTCCGGGATCGCCTCCTGGAGCATCCGGTGATCGAGCCGCTCGACGACGCGCTCCCGGACCAGGCGGTCGAGCAGCGCCAGGTCGACGACGAAGCCGGTGCGGCCGTCGACGGCGCCGCCGACCGTCACCGTCAGCCGGTAGTTGTGGCCGTGACCGGGAGGCCAGCTGCAGCGTCCGAACTGTCGCTCGTTTTCCGCGTCGGACCATTCCGGTCGCCGATAGAGGTGACCGGCGCTGAATCGATAGACCCGCTCGAGTGAGACGGCCATGTGGGTTCCCCCCCCTCTGCCACGCCCGCCCTTCCGGACCCGCCGGCAAGGCGGCACGCATCGATTTCACTGGGCGCAAGCCAGGCGTAACTGCGATCTCGCGACCGCCAGCCCGAGCGTTCTCTCCGCCGGGACCGTAGAATCGCGGACTTCATGTTGCGCCGGCTCGACCGCTACCTGTTGCGCGAGATCCTCGGCCCGTTCGGGCTGGGGCTGCTCGTCTACACCTTCATCCTACTGGTGCAGCAGTTCTTCGACATCGCAGACTGGGTGATCAAGCGGGGGATCCCCGCCGCCACCGTCGGCCAGCTTCTCCTCTACCTCCTCCCCTCCCTCATCGTTCTCACCCTGCCGATGGCGCTGCTGCTCGGGGTGCTGCTAGGAATCGGTCGCCTCGCCTCGGACAGCGAGCTGATCGCGCTGCGCTCCTGCGGCGTGAGCGTCTACCGCCTGGTTCCGGTCGTCGCTGGCCTGTCGCTGGCCGTCGCCCTGGTCAACGGCTACCTGATGGTCGAGGTCAAGCCGCGCACCAACCAGGCCTTCGTACAGCTCACCGCGGAGGCCTCGACCCGGACTCTGAGCTCGCAGTTCGAACCCCGGGTCTTCTACAGCGAGTTCCAGGGGCAGGTCCTCTACGTCTTCGGAGCGCCGCCGCGCGGCGGCGACTGGGAGGGCGTCTTCCTCGCCACCGCCGTCCCCGGCGGCGACGCGCCGAACGAGGTGATCGTGGCCCGACGCGGTCGGCTCGATCTCGTCGAAGGGGGCGAGCGGGTCCACCTGAGCCTCGAAGATGCCGTCCAGCACACCTTCGAGCTCGCCCGCCCGGACCGCTACGAAACGCGCCGCTACGAGAAGCTGCGCCTGGTGCTGCTCGATCGCGCCGGCCGTTCGCAGCGTGAGCGAACGCGAGTCAAGCAGGAAGTCCGCGCCATGTCGCTCGGAGAGCTGCGAACGGTGGCCGCCGATCCGGCTCGACCCGTCGAGCAGCGCAACGTCGCCCAGGTCGAAATCCAGAAGATGTTCGCCATCCCGGCCGCCGCGCTGGTGCTCGGCCTGCTCGCCCTGCCGCTCGCCTACAACAACCGGCGCGGCGGAAAGTCTTCGGGCTTCGCGCTCTCGATCGGCATCGTCGTCCTTTACCACGTGCTGATCACCCAGGGAGAGGAAGCCGCCCGGCTGGGCAAGCTGCAGCCGGTCGTGGCGATGTGGCTGCCGAACATTGCCCTCGGCCTGGCGGGCATCGCCCTGCTGGTGGCGCGCAATCACGACCGCTCGCCGATCCCGCGTGCCCTGCGGGACGGCTCGCTGCTGCGGAGCTTCGGCCGCGGGTTGCGCACGGCCCGGCGCGCCATCTCGTCGACCCGCCGTGCCGCACTCGCCGCGCGCCAGCCGGGCACCGCCGGGATGCCGGCGGCGCGGCGATTCGCGCGACGGCATCGCATCGTCGTCCGGCTGCCCAAGCTCCGCCTGCGCTTTCCCAACCTGATCGACCGCTACGTGCTGCGGCGGTTCGGCTTCATCTTCGGCCTCGTTCTCGTCTCGGCGCTCGCCCTGCGCGTGGTGGCCGACTTCACCGAGAACGTCGACGACATCCTCAAGCATCAGCCGCCGACGTCGATCGTCCTGCGCTACTACCGGTATCAGATGCTGCAGATGGCGTTCGAGGTCGCTCCGCTCGCGGTGCTGGTCACCACCCTGGTCACCTTCAGCCTGCTGGCGCGGACGAACGAGGTCATCGCCGCTCGCTCGCTCGGCATCAGCCTCTACCGGCTCGCCGTGCCGGCGGTCGTGGCGGCGCTCCTGGTGGCCGCAGGTGCGACGCTGCTCCAGGCGCAAATCCTCCCGGCTTCGAACCAGAAGGTCGCCGAGGCGAAGGACCGCATCAAGGGGAGACCGCCGGCTCGATCGCTGCGCAGCGCCGACAAGCAGTGGATCCTCGGCCAGGGCCGGTTCATGTACAACTACCTCTCCTTCGACGAGGGCCGTTCGGAACTGCGCCGGCTCCAGGTCTTCGAGTTCGACGCCAACAACCGGCTGGTCGCCCGCCTGTTCGCCGAGCACGCGGCCTGGACGCCTGCCGGCTGGACGGTGTCCGAGGGCTGGTCGCGGACCTTCGAGGGCCGCGAGCAGCTGGAGTTCCGGCCGTTCGACGGACCGGCAGCCATCGACCTGCCCGAGAGCCCGTCCTACTTCGCCGCCGAAGTCCGCCGGCCGGCGCAGATGACGTTCGCCGAGCTGGCGGACTACGTGAAAGGCCTGCGCGAGGGTGGCCAGCCGCAGCCCAAGTACGAGGTCGCCCTGCACAACAAGATCGCCTTCCCGGTGGGCGCCATCGTCATGGCGCTGGTCGGCCTCCCCTTCTCGTTCCGCCTGCAGCGCAAGGGGGCGCTCTACGGACTGGGGATTTCGATCATCCTGGGAATCGTCTTCCTCGCCGTCTACGCCTTCTTCTCGACTCTCGGCGAGGTCGGCGCGCTGCCGGCCGCAGTGGCGGTGTGGAGCCCCAGCCTCCTGTTCTCCCTGCTTTCCGGCTACCTGTTCCTCGGCGTTCGCAGCTGACGCCGGCGGCAGCGCCTCAGCGGTCGCCGGCGAGGAGGCGCCGGGCGCGCGCCCGGCGCCCGGCGAAGTGCTCCCTGACCTTGGACAGCGGCTCGCAGTTGAGGACGTCGACGGCCCGCGCTCCCGCCTTGCGCGCCGCGTGAACCCCCCAGAGGACGTCTTCGAGTCCTTGCAGTGAATGCGCGTCGGGGTGGATCGAAGTCCGCATGTTGCGCGGCAGCCGGGCGCGCAGAACCCGCCAGTCGAGGTCGAGCCGGTGCGGATTGGCGTTGAGCTCGACGATCACTCCGGCCTCGTCCGCCGCGTCCAGCACCGCGTCGAGGTCGACTTCGTAGCCTTCCCGCGCCAGCAACAGGCGGCCGGTGGGGTGCCCGAGGAAGGTCGTGCAGGGGTGGCGGACCGCGCGCACGATGCGCGCCGTCATCTCCTCGCGCGGCAGGCGGAACCGGCTGTGCACCGAGGCGACGACGAAGTCGAAATCGAGCAACAGCTCGTCGGGATAGTCGAGCGCTCCATCCACCAGGATGTCGGACTCGATCCCCTTGAACAGCCAGGGGGCTTCGCCACGCGCGTTCCAGGCGTCGATCTCCGCCCACTGCTCGCGCACCTGTTCGACGCTCATCCCGCCGGCGTAAGCGGCGCTGCGCGAGTGGTCGGCAATTCCGAGATACTCCCAGCCGAGAGCGGCGGCGGCGCGAGCCATGCCCTCGAGCGACGCTGTTCCGTCACTCCACGTCGAGTGCACGTGAAAGGTGCCGCGCAGGTCCCCGTCCTCGATCAGCGAGGGCAGCGGGCCGGCGGCGGCGCGCTCGATCTCGTCGAGTCCCTCGCGCATCTCCGGCTCGATGAAGGCGAGCCCGAGATGCCTGTAGATCGAAGCCTCGTCCGGGCAGTCGAGGCGCTCTTCTCCCCGGAAGAGGCCGTACTCGTTGACCGTCAGGCCGTCGTGGCGGGCCCGGGTGCGCAGGGCGATGTTGTGCTCCTTGCTGCCGGTGAAATGGTGCAGGGCGGTGGCGAACTCGTCGGCTTCGACCATGCGCAGGTCCGCCTCGAAGCCGCCGGCCAACCGCAATGCGACCTTGGTCTCGCCACTCGCCACCACCTCCTCGCAGCCGGGCGCCGTGGCGAAGTGCGCCGCCACTTCGATCCGCTTCGCCCCGGAGACCGCGGCGACGAAGTCGAGATCGCCGATGGTCTCGCACCATCGGCGCAGGCTGCCGGCGATCTCGGCCCGGCGGACCGCTGGATGACGTCGCAGGTGCTCGAGCAGGCGCAGCGCCTGGTGCCGGGCGTGGTCGACGAGATGCCGCTCGTCGTAGCGGCCGAGGGCTTCGAGCCCGGAAAGGATCTTCTCCTGCGAGCGGGCACCGAATCCGGCGAGCGCGGCGACCTTGCCCTCGCGCGCGGCGCGCTCGAGCTCCCCCGGCGAGCCGATACCGAGCTCGCGGTGCAGGATGCGGATTCGCTTGGCGCCGAGGCCGGGGACGCGGAAGAGGTCGAGCAGGCCGGGCGGAAACTGGCGCCGCAACTCGTCGTGCAGCGTGAGGCGGCCGGTCTGCAGGATCTCGGCGATCGCCGCCACCAGTCCGGCTCCGATTCCCGGCACTTCGGCGAGGGAGCCGTCCTCGAGCATCTCCTGCGTCTCGCCGGTGAGTCCTTCCATCGCCCGCGCCGCGTTGTGGTAGGCGCGAACGCGGAACGGGTTCGCCTCCTGGATCTCGAGCAGGTCGCCGGTCTCGCGCAGGATGCGGACGATCGATTCGCGATGCATCGTCCGCCCGTCGTGCGCCGGGAGATCGGTCGGGAGGTCGCTCAGCCGGCTTGCGCCGCCACGGCGCCGTCCGCCTTCGCCGCGGCGCGCAGCCCGGCCGCCTTGTCGGTCCGTTCCCACGTGAAGCTCGCCTCCTCACGGCCGAAGTGCCCGTAGGCAGCGGTAGCGCGGTAGATCGGCCGGCGCAGGTCGAGCTGCTCGATGATGCCGCGCGGCGTCAGCTGGAAGTGCTCGCGCACCAGCTCCTCGAGGCGCCCGTCGGGGACCGAACCGGTGCCGAAGCTCTCGACGCGCACCGAGACCGGCTCGGCAACGCCGATGGCGTAGGCCAGCTGCACTTCGACCCGGTCGGCGAGCTCCGCGGCGACGAGGTTCTTGGCGATGTAGCGCGCCATGTAGCAGGCCGAACGGTCGACCTTCGTCGGATCCTTCCCCGAGAAGGCCCCGCCGCCGTGGCGCCCGGTCCCGCCGTAGGTGTCGACGATGATCTTGCGACCGGTCAGGCCCGCGTCGCCGTGCGGTCCGCCGATGACGAACTTGCCGGTCGGATTGACGTGGATGATCGTCTCCGCGTCGAGCAGGCCGGCCGGCACGACGGGCCGGATCACGTGCTCGACCACGGCGGACCGGATCTCCTCCTGCGAGATCCCCTCGTCGTGCTGGGTGGAGACCACCACGGTGTGGACGCGGTGCGGCTTGCCGTCGGCGTACTCGACCGTCACCTGGCTCTTGCCGTCCGGACGCAGCCACGGCAGCTCACCGCTCTTGCGCGCCTCGGAGAGCCGGCGGGTCAGGTGGTGGGCGAGCGTGATCGGCAGCGGCATCAGCTCGGGAGTCTCGCGGCAGGCGAAGCCGAACATCAGCCCCTGGTCGCCGGCGCCGTCGCGGTCGACGCCCATCGCGATGTCGGGCGACTGCCGGCCGATGGCGTTGAGCACCGCGCAGCTGTCGGCGTCGAAACGCAGGGCACCATCGTCGTAGCCGATCTCGCGGATCGTCCGGCGGGCGACATCCTGAAAATCGAAGATCGCCGAGGTCGTGATTTCGCCGGCAATCACCACCAGCCCGGTGGCGACCAGCGTTTCGCAGGCGACCCGGCCGCGGGGATCCTGTCGCAGCACTTCGTCGAGAACCGCGTCCGAGATCTGGTCACAGACCTTGTCCGGATGCCCCTCGGTGACCGACTCGGAGGTGAACAGCTCGACTTCACGCTGACTCATCGGAGAAACCTCGCTCGGGATGGGCGCGACAGAACGCCTCTCCGATCGTATCAGAGGACGAGCCTCTGCCCGCCCCGCCGAGGCTTACCGCGGCAGGCCGGGATGGCTTTCGAGCACGCCGTAGAAGAGGGTGGAGATCGCGTGCAGCGTGGCGAGAGCGGTCGCCGACCGACGCGTCTCCAGCCCGCCGGTCAGTGCGGCGATCGTGCCGCCCGCCCGGCGCGTGCCGGGTGCGTGCAGGCCGGTCGAGGGCGGCGACTCGTCCCCGGACAGGCCGGCCGGGAGCTGGACCGCGCCGCTCGCCCCCCACGCCTCGCCGCCGGGACCGACCACCGCCGACCAGCCGCGGACGAACCAGCGCGTGCGGCCGGCGATCGGCACCGCCTGAGTGCAGAACTCCGTCGCCACGTAGAAGTGATAGGTGCCCGGGAGCCTCTCCTCGAGGCGGCGGGCCTCCACCCGCGCGCGCTCGATGGCCTCTTCGTCCGAGCCGGCGAGTCCGCGCAGCGGCATCTCCACTTCGTGAGGTACCACCGCCACGGGAACCGGTCGGTCGAGGCTGTCATGGAAGAAACGCCGGAAGGCGTCCCGCACGCCGAACAGCTCCTCGGGCAGCGTTCCGGCGACGCAGACCTCGATCCCCCGCTGGTATCCTCCGAGGAAATCTCTGAGCGTGCGCGCCATGATCGAGAGTCGGAACAACGAGACTTTGAAGGCTATCCGCCGCCTGCGGCGAAGGCAAGGCGATCAAGCCCTGCTCGAGGGTCCGCATCTGGTCGGCGAGGCGCTCGATGCCGGCCTGCCCCTCGAATCCGTGCTCGTCTCGGAGCCGTTCGCCGGCAGCGACGCGGGGCGCCGGCTGCTGGCGCGGCTCCCGCGTCCGCCCCTGCGCGTCGAAGCGGACCTGCTCGCCGGCCTGGCCGACGCCGACTCGCCGCGCGGCTGCCTGGCGGTCGCCCGGCTGCCGCGCCTCGGAGTCGAGACGGTCTCCGCCGGGTCCGGAGGGGTCCATCTCTATCTCGACGGAGTCCAGGACCCCGGCAACCTGGGGGCGCTGGCGCGTGTCGGCGAGGCCCTGGCGGTCCGCTCGCTGGTCCTCGGCCCCGGCTGCGCCCACCCCAACCATCCGCGCGCCCTGCGCGCCTCCGCCGGCAGTCTGCTGCGGCTGCCGATCGCCGTCGGGGTGACTCCGGACGACCTCGATCGGCGCCTCGAACCCCACCGGCCGGTCTGGGTGGCGCTCGCCGCCCACGGTGGTTCGCTGCCGGCTCCGCCGGCCGCCGCGGCCACCCCGCTGGTGCTCGCCCTGGGCGCGGAAGGGCCGGGCCTCTCCGCCGCGGTCGAACGCCGTGCCGACCTGCGCTGGACCCTGCCCCTGGCGGGGCCGGTCGAGTCGCTCAACGTCACCGTGGCGGCGGCGCTGGCGCTCTGGGAGTTGCGCCGTCACGGCGCCTGAGCCGACACCGCTGCTGGTAGCATCCGCGGGTGATCTCGAACCCGCGAACTTCGCGTCGCGGCCTCGTCCCCGCCGCCTCCGCCGCTCTCGCCGTCGCCCTCGTCCTCGCCGGATGCGGGCGCCGCGAGGGGACCGGAGCGGCCGTCGAGAAGAAGCCGGTGACGCGACCGAACATCCTGCTGCTGACCGTCGACACGCTGCGCGCCGACCACCTCTCCGCGTGGGGCAATCCGCGTCCGACCTCGCCGATCCTCGATCGCATGGCCGCCGAGGGTGTGCGTTTCTCGACCGCCCGCGTCCATCGCCCGAAGACGACCGCTTCGTTCACCTCGATCTTCACCGCCAGCTACTGCTCGGACCACGAGGTGCGCAAGATCGGCGAGCCGGCCTCCTGCAACCTCGACTTTCTCGCCGAGGAGCTGCGCGAGCTCGGCTACCAGACCCACGCCGTGGTCGCCAACGCCGCCCTGGCGCGCGAGTTCCGCTTCGATCAGGGGTTCGACACCTACATCGAGACCTGGAAGGTCGAGCCGAAGACCCCCGGCCTCGACCCGACCGGGGCGCGGGCCGTCTCGGACCTGGCGACCGCGCTGGTCGACACTCTCTCCGACGACCGCCCCTTCTTCCTCTGGGTGCACTACGTCGATCCGCACGAGCCTTACGCGCCGGAGGAAGAGTTCCGCGACCTCTATCAGGAGGACGCTCACGCCGGTGCCGCCGCCGAGGTTCCGGTCTCGAAGCACGACCACCGCCAGAGCTTCGGCGGCATCGCCCGCAAGCAGCTGGTCGACGGCCGCACCGACCTCCCCTTCTACGTCTCGCGTTACGACGCCGAGACGCGCTATGCCGACCAGGAGATCGAGCGCCTGCTCGAGTCGCTGCGCCGGCGCGACTTCTACGACGACATGCTCACCGTGATGACCTCCGACCACGGCGAGTCGCTCGGCGAGCACAACTACTGGTTCGACCACGGCATGTTCGGCTTTCAGACCTGCCTGCACGTGCCACTCATCGTCCGCTTCCCGGGCGTCCTGGCACCGCGCGTCGACGAGGATCCCGTCGAGCTGATCCACCTCGCGCCGACCATCCTGTCGTGGGCCGGCAAGCCGCTGCGCCAAGGCGGCTGGGCGCGCGGCAAGAGCCTGATTCCTCGCCTGCGCGGCGAGGTTGCGGCTCCCGACACGATCACGTTCTCCGAGGCGGGCTACTCGCGCAGGAACAACTGGGTGCACGTGGCCGCCGACCGGCGCTTCGCGCTGCACCATCTGGTGGGGTCGTTCGACGGCAAGCGGGTGGCCGGGCGGGAGGGGGCTCGGTACGCCCTCTTCGACCTGGAGAGCGATCCCGGCGAGACGGCGGACGTCTCGGACCGCTTCCCGGACGACTTCGCCCGCCTCAAGGCGGCGCTCGACGCCTGGGAGGCGCAGGCCCCGCTCCCCCTGACGCTCGGCAGCGAGGAGTGCGGCGACGCGCGCGAGGTCGAGGAGAACACCGTCGAGCAGCTGCGGACGCTCGGCTACGTCTGAAGCCGCCGGCCGGGACCGGCGGCTCCGTGCCGCTGGTCAGCCGCGCAGTTCGCGGATCGCCGCGGTGAGCGCCGGCACGACCTCGTGCAGGTCACCGACCACGCCGTAGTGGGCCACCTTGAAGATCGGCGCCCCGGCGTCCTTGTTGACCGCCACGATGACCGACGACGCCTTCATGCCGACGAGGTGCTGGATCGCTCCGGAGATGCCGATCGCGACGTAGAGCTTCGGCGCCACGGTCTGCCCGCTCGAGCCGATCTGCCGGTCACGCGGCAGCCAGCCGCTGTCGATCACCGGCCGGCTCGCTCCGATCTCGGCGCCCAGCAGCCTCGCCAGCTCCTCGATCGGCGCCAGCTTGTCGGCACCTCCCACGCCGCGGCCGACGGCGAGGATGACCGCGGCCTTGGAGAGGTCGATCGTGTCGGCGGCGACCTGTTCGGTGCCGACGATCTCGCGCCCGGCCACGAGCGTCGCGAGGTCGACGTCGAGGGGCGAAACCGGAGCACTGCCGGCGACGCATCCGTCGGCCTGGAAGGCCCCGGACTGCAGCGTGACCAGCACCGGGCCGTCCCCCTTCACCCGCACGCGCGCCTGCAACTTCCCTTCGAGGACCGGACGCCGGAAGACGAGCGCTCCATCCATCTCCTCGAAGGCGATCGCCTCCGGCAGGTGCGTCGCGTCGAGAGCGCGCGCCAGCGCCGGCACGTACTCGCACGACTGGTAGGTGTGCGGAAACAGCACGTAGTCGGGGCGCGCCGCCGCCAGCGCCGGCAGCAGGGCCGCCGTGTAGGCGCCCGGCGTGTACGCGGCGAGCACCGGCGAGTCGGCCGTGCGCACCGCCGCGAGGTCGCAGGCGGCCGCTTCGGCGGCGAGGGCTCCGAGCCCCTCGCCGAGCAGGACCGCAGTGGCCTTGGCCCCCGACCCCGCCGCCAGCTGCTGGCCGGCGGCGATCGCCTCGCGCGAGCCGCGATGGAGCTTTCCGTCACGATGCTGCAGAACCACCCAGACGCCCGACATCAGATTACCCTCGCTTCCGTGCGCAGCTTGCCGGCCAGCGCCTTCGCCGCCGTCGTCGCGTCCCCGTCGAAAATCTGCGCTTCGCCGCTGGCTTCCGGCAAGCCGACCGAAAGCACCTCGAGGCGCGATCCGGCCGCTCCGACCTGTTCCGCGGTCAGCCCCAGATCGGCCGGTGTGGTCGCCGCGATCTCCTTCTTCTTGGCCGCCATGATCCCCTTGAGCGAGGCGTAGCGCGGACGGTTCAGGCCCGCCTGCACCTCGAGCACCGCCGGAATCGGCAGGCGGAGGATCTCGTTGACGCCGCTCTCCATCTCGCGCACCACCCGCAGCGCTCCGCCCCCCGCCTCGGGCTCGATCCCCATCACCAGCCAGGCGTGGGGCCAGCCGAGATGGCCGGCAATCACCGTGCCGGTGGCGCCGAAGCCGAGATCGCTCGACTGTGAGCCGGTGAGCACCAGGTCGAAAGGCTCGCGGGCGATCGCCGCGGCCAGCGCGCGGCCGGTCGCGGCGGCGTCGCCGCCGGCAAACGACGGGTCGCCCAGGTGCACGGCGCGCGTCGCACCGAGCGCCAGCGCCTTGCGCAGCGCCTCCCGGACCCGCTCGGGCCCGAGGCTGAAGACGACCACCTCGCCGCCGCTGCCCCCGGCCAGCTGCAGCGCGGCTTCGAGAGCGCACTCGTCGCTCTCGTTGAGGATGAACGGCAGGTCTTCCTCGTCGATCCAGCGCCCGTCGCGCGCCACGCGCAAGCGGGCCTCGGTGTCGGGAACCTGCTTCACACAGACTGCGATCTTCATGCTTCGATACCCCTTTCGGACCCCGGAAACTTAGGATGCGGCGGCGATCCGAGTCAACGCGCGCGGGCCCCATCGTTGCATGGACACCCGGCGGAGGCGCGTGCTACCTTTCGCCGCACCCGCGAGGACCCGAATGCTCCAGCCCTTCATTCCATCGCTTCCGTTCGTCGCCAGCACGACCCCGGGGGGCGGGCTCGTCGAGGCCTTTCTCAGCTCGGGGCCGATGGCGCTGTTCGTTCTCGGTTCACTGGCCCTGCTGTCGCTCGGTTCCTGGGCGGTGCTGATCTGGAAGGTGCTGCTGATCCGCCGCGCCCGCGGTCACAGCCGCAGGTTCCTCGAGACCTTTCGCAACAGCAAGCGCTTCAACGAGGTCAGCGCCGCCACGGCGCGGGTCGCCGCCTCGCCACTGGTGGGGGTCTTCCAGGCCGGCTACGCGGAGATCGACGGCCAGATCCGCGCCCAGGCCGACGAACCGGGCGCCGAGAAAGGGCGTTACCGCATCCGCTCGCTGGCCGGCGTCGAACGGTCGCTGCGTCGCGCCATCGCGGTGGAGACGCAGACGCTGGTGCGCGGAGCTTCGTTCCTCGCCACCACCGCGGCAGCGGCGCCGTTCATCGGCCTGTTCGGGACGGTCTGGGGCATCATGCGCGCCTTCGAAGACATCGGGCGCACCGGTTCGACCTCGCTCGTCGCCGTCGCCCCAGGCATCGCCGAGGCGCTGGTCAACACCGCCGCCGGCCTGGCCGCGGCGATCCCCGCCCTCATCGGCTACAACTACCTGGGCGGGCACTTCAAGCGGCTGCGGGCGCTGATGGAAGACTTCGCGCTCGAGTTCATGAACCTGTCCGAGCGGAACTTCACTTGAGCCGATGGCGTTCCTGACCGGCGGCGAAGAGCAGGAGGTCCTCTCCGACATCAACATCACGCCGCTGGTCGACGTGATGCTGGTCCTGCTGATCATCTTCATGATCACGGCGCCGATGCTCCACCAGGGGATCGAGGTGGCGCTGCCGAAGTCCGAAGCCCCGGCGATCCCCAACCGCGCTTCCGATCCGGTCGTGCTGTCGATCAACCGGGACGGGCTGATCTACCTCAAGGATCGCCCGGTCCACCCGACCAAGCTGATCGAGGTCCTCACACCGCTGCTGCGCGGCCGTTCCGACGAGACGGTCTTCCTCAAGGGGGACCGCGACGTCCCCTATGGCCGGGTGATCGAGGTGCTGGATACCCTGCACCGGGGCGGCATCGTCAAGGTCGGCATGGTGACCGAGCGCCCGGACCAGCCGCGGCGCTGAGTCGATGGCTGACGCCGTATCTACGCTGCTCGATCGCCGCCGCGAGGGCCCCGGCCGGCGCTCGCTCGGCACCGCCACCGGGCTCGCGATCTTCCTGCACGCGCTGGCGGTCGCGACCGCCCTCGTGGCGCCGCTTCTCTTCGGCCGCCCACCCGAACCGCCCCGCTACGTCGCCGTGCAGATCGTTCCGGCCGCGCGGCTGGGCGTCGAGACTCCGCAGCCGACTCCCCCGCCGCCCAGGGCGGAGCCGAGCAAGCCGGAGCCGGTTCCCGAGGCCGCGCCAGTGCCGGCCGAGACGCCGAAGCTCCCGGAGGAGCGCCCCCGACC
>JAIOJQ010000124.1 GCA_019911865.1 Thermoanaerobaculia bacterium | reverse complement strand
GGCTCGATGCCGGTGGTGTCGCAGTCCATCATGAAGGCGATCGTGCCGGTCGGCGCCAGCACCGAGATCTGGCTGTTGCGGATGCCGTTGGCCTCGCCCAGCTCGACGACCTCGTCCCAGCTCTGCTTGGCCGCCTGCAGCAGTTCGAGCGGCACGTGGGCGGCGTCGATCCGCCGCATCGCGTCGCGGTGCTTGCGCATGACGCGCATCATCGGTTCGGCGTTCTTCTCGTAGCCCTCGAACGGCCCGATCCGGCCGGCGATGCGCGCCGACTGGGCGTAGGCGGATCCCGACATCAGCGCCGTGATCGCCGCGGCGTAATCCCGGCCGGCCTCCGAGTCGTACGGCAGGCCGCGCGCCATCAGCAGCGCGCCGAGGTTGGCGTATCCGATTCCGAGCGGCCGGAAGGCGTGCGAGTTCTCGCCGATCTTCGGCGTCGGGTAGCTGGCGAAGTCGACGATGATCTCCTGCGCCGAAATCACCACCTCGCAGGCATGGCGGAAGCTCTCGACGTCGAAGCCGCGCTCGGCGTCGTGGAACTTCATCAGATTGAGCGACGCCAGGTTGCACGCCGTGTCGTCGAGGAACATGTACTCCGAGCACGGGTTCGAGGCGTTGATCCGCGCCGTGTTCGAGCAGGTGTGCCAGTCGTTGATCGTCGTGTCGTACTGCATCCCCGGGTCGCCGCAGACCCAGGTCGACCCGGCGATCATCTTCATCAGGTCGCGCGCCGGGTAGGCGTCCATCGGCCGGCCGTCGGTGACCGCCCGGGTGGACCAGGTGCCCCCCTCGACGACCGCCTTCATGAACTCGTCGGTGACGCGCACCGAGTGATTGGCGTTCTGGTAGGCGATCGAGTCGTAGGCGCCGCCGGTGACGTTGAATCCGACTTCGTAGCCGGCATCGATCAGCGCCCAGGCCTTGCGCTCCTCGATCTCCTTGCAGCGGATGAACTCGACGATGTCCGGGTGGGCGACGTCGAGAATGACCATCTTGGCAGCGCGTCGCGTCTTGCCGCCGCTCTTGATCACGCCGGCGAAGGCGTCGAACCCCTTCATGAAGGAGACCGGGCCCGAGGCGGTGCCACCGCCGGCCAGCCGCTCCTTCGACGAGCGCAGGGTCGACAGGTTCGAGCCGGTACCCGAGCCGTACTTGAACAGCATTCCCTCGGTCTTGGCGAGGCCGAGGATCGACTGCATGGTGTCCTGCACCGAGTTGATGAAGCAGGCCGAGCACTGCGGCTGCTCCTCGATGCCGACGTTGAACCAGACCGGCGAGTTGAAGCAGGCGAGCTGGTGCAGCAGGATGTGCTTGAGTTCGGCGTGGAAGGTGCGGGCGTCCTCGTCGGCGGCGAAGTAGCCGCCGGTGCGCCCCCACGCGGTCATGGTGTCGACCACCCGGCCGATCAGCTGACGCACCGAGCGCTCGCGTCCGGGAGTGCCGAGGTGACCGCGGAAGTACTTCGAGACGACGACGTTGGTGGCGGTCTGCGACCAGAACTTCGGAACCTCCACCCCCTTCTGCTCGAAGACCTTCTCCCCCTTCTCGTTGCCGATCACCGCGTCGCGCTGCTCCCACTCGACGGCGTCGAAGGGGTCGATGCCGGGCCGGGTGAAGTAGCGCTGGAAGGAGATGCCGGTCGCCGTCTCGCCGGGTTTTCCGGCGGTGCCCTGCGGGGCGCCCTTGCCGTTGACCCCCGCCGGCCGCCCGGCCACCGCTCCGCCTTCCACCTTCACCGTTCCTTCCATCGTCCGTCTCCCCCCGGTCTCGACCGCGATCGCGGCCCGCGGCCACTCCGCCTGTCCGTCCTTCACCCGCCGTCCGCCATGCGGCGCAAGCCGGGCCCGATGCCCCCCGACGAGTGCCCAGATCCGTGTGCAGTTCTCTGGGATAAGGAAGGTAAGCCACCGCGCCCGGTCTGTCAAGAGGGCGACCCCAAGATGTTGTGGTGTCTCCGCCCGGCTCACCCCAAGGGTTGGGGGGAGGCGACCCTTCCCTGCCGCGCTGCGGCGTCCCCCGGCAGGCCTTTCCGGCGGCGCCGCCGCCGCGCCTCGCCGCGTCGCGGCAAGGCCGGCCCGCGGCGGGCGTGGAATGATCGCCCCATGAACGATCGTCGCCCCGCGGCCCGGGAGGACGGGCCGGCTCCGCCGACCACCCCGTCGGGTATCCCGCTCGACACCTCCTACGGCCCGCGTCCCGGCGTGCCGGCGCCGCCGCCCCCCGGCACCTACCCGTTCACCCGCGGCCTCTACGCCGACATGTACCGCCGCCGCCTGTGGACGATGCGCCAGTACGCCGGCTTTTCGGACGCCGGCGAGTCGAACCGGCGCTATCGCTTCCTGCTCGAGCAGGGCACCACCGGCCTGTCGGTCGCCTTCGACCTGCCGACCCAGATCGGCTTCGACTCGGACCACCCGATGGCGCGCGGCGAGGTCGGCCGGGTCGGCGTGGCGATCGATTCGCTCGCCGACATGCGTCGCCTGTTCGACGGCATCCCGCTCGACCGGGTGACGACGTCGATGACGATCAACGCCACCGCGCCCGTCCTGCTGGCGTTCTACCTCGTCGTCGCCGAGGAGCAGGGGGTGACGTGGGATCGCGTCGGCGGCACGGTGCAGAACGACCTGCTCAAGGAGTTCGCGGCGCGCGGCACCTGGATCCACCCGCCGGGCCCTTCGCTCAAGATCGCCACCGACGTGATCGAATTCTGCGCCGCCGAGGTGCCGAAGTGGAATCCCGTCTCGATCTCCGGGTACCACATGCGCGAGGCCGGCTGCACCGCGGTGCAGGAGGTCGCCTTCACCCTCGCGCACGGCCTCGCCTACGTCGATGCGGCGCTCGGCCGCGGCCTGGCGATCGACGAATTCGCGCCGCGCCTTTCCTTCTTCTTCAACGCCCACAACCATTTCCTCGAGGAGGTGGCGAAGTTCCGCGCCGCTCGCCGGCTGTGGGCCGAGCTCGTCCGCGAACGCTACGCTCCGCGCGACGAGCGCTCGCTCTGGCTGCGCTTCCACACCCAGACCGCCGGTTCCATGCTCACCGCCCAGCAGCCCGACAACAACGTGGTGCGGGTCGCCATCCAGGCGCTCGCGGCGGTGTGCGGCGGCACCCAGTCCCTGCACACCAACGCGCGCGACGAGGCGCTCGGACTGCCCACCGAGGCCTCGGCGCGCCTCGCCCTGCGCACCCAGCAGGTGATCGCCCTCGAAAGCGGCGCGGCGGAAGTCGCCGATCCGCTCGGCGGCGCCTGGGCGATCGAGGAGCTCACCGAGCGGATCCACGACGAGGCGCTCGCCTACCTGCGCCGGATCGAGGAGGCGGGTGGTGCCCTGGCGGCGCTCGAGCGCGGCTTCCAGCAGCGCGAGATCGCCGAGGCCGCATACCGCTGGCAGCGCGCCGTCGAGAGCGGCGAGCGGCGGGTGGTGGGGGTGAACTGCCATCTGCAGGAGGAAGACGCGGAATCCGAGGTGCTCACCATCGACCCGCTGGCCGAGCAGGAGCAGGTCGCGCGGCTGGCCGCCTTCCGGGCGGCGCGCGACTCCGAACGTGCGGGCGACGCGCTCGCGGAGCTCGAGCGCGCCGCCCGCGACGACCGGAACCTCATGCCGGGGATCCTCGCCGCCGTGCGTGCCGGAGCTACGCTGGGGGAGATCGCCGACACCTTGCGCGCCGTCTACGGCGAGCACCGGGAAGCGGCGCTCGCCGCGGACGACGACTGAGGCCGGTCTTCACCACTTGAAATCCCACCCGAGGTCGGCCGGGACCTCGTAGTTGTGCATGAACTCCACGCAGCGCAGCCCGTCGCTCGCCGCGGCGACGAAGGCCGTCGCGGCGGCGAGATCGGTGTCCGGCTCCGGGCCGTTGATGAAATGGAGCCAGCCGAGCAGCGGGACCTCGCTCTCCTTCCGGAACATGTCGCTGCCGAGCGGATGCAGCACTTCGACCACCTCGTTGCGCCACTGCGACCGCATGTAGCGCGCTGCCGAAAAGTCGACGAAGAGCTCGTTGGCCGGTGCCGGCAGATCCGGAGTCGCCTCGACGATCGTCGTCAGGTCCTCGAGCCGGACGAGCGCCGGAAGTACGGTGACCGGCGCCGCCGAGTAGTCGGTCGCGACCGGAATGTCGAGAATCCGGTTCTCGTAGGCGACCAGGTCCGGGGTGATCTTGCCGGTCTTGTCCGCCGCGCCGGCCAGATGCGACGCGGCCGAAACGAAGTCGGCCACTCCGACCGGTTCGGGGAGGGCACAGGCCGGATCGAATCCGCCGGGGAAGACCGGCGAGAAGCAGCCGAGCAGCGTTTCGGCGAGACTTGCTCGGCGCTCCGTGTCGGCACGCGCGGCGACTGGCTCACCGGCGAAGGTCGGAACACCGTCGAAGGGGAGCAGGTGACGGACCCGGTCGGAGAACTTCGGCCAATCCTCCTCGCGCAACGCCGGGTGATACTGCGGCGGCAGGGTCGGATCGCCGTGCCACCAGGGATCGAGCTCCAGCGGATCGGTCTGCAGGTGCCCGTACTTGAGCAGCCGGCGGTAGAGCGACAG
>JAIOJQ010000123.1 GCA_019911865.1 Thermoanaerobaculia bacterium | reverse complement strand
GTCCTGCTGATCACCCTCGACACGACGCGGGCCGACGTCCTGGGCGCCGCCCGCGGCGCCCAGGACGTCGGCCCGCGTCGTGTCGAGGGTGATCAGCAGGACGTCGGGGCGCGCCGCGTCGGCGTGCGTCGCCCCGGCCGGCGCGAGGAGCGCGGAAAGAAGAAGGGCGGCGCCGCCCAGGCAGCGCCGCCCCGACGAAGCGGACCGGACCCGGCTCAGGGCTGGGTCGCGCTCCACTCCGAGAAGTCCCCCTCCTCGAAGTCGGCGAGGAACGGCATCGGGTCCGCCACGCAGGAGTCGGGCAGCGTGTCGGCCACCTGCCAGTGGGCATTGGTCATCGTCACCCGGTCGAAGCGGATGCCGTAGCCGTTGACCAGCGGGTCGGTGCCGTAGTTGACCTGGATGGCGGTCGGAATTCCGGCGAAGACGCCGGTCTGCAGCGCCCCCGAGCTCCAGTCGCTGGTGGCCCAGGAGTTGAAGGTGCGACCGGCCCAGCCCACCTGGCCGGTGGTGTCGCAGACCCCGTTGACGCCGCTGGCGTTGTACAGCCGGCCGCCCGACGGTACGACCACCGTGCGGGCGTTGGTCGCCGGATTGAAGATCGACACGTTGGCGCGATCCCACCAGCCGCCGCTGTTCTCCTCGATGTCCATGTTGGTGGAGAACTGCATCGTCGAGTTCGCCTCCAGCTTGACCAGCGGCGAACGGACGATGTCGCACTGGCCATCGAGGAACTCCGAGCCGTTCAGGTAGGCCGTCGAGCCGCCGGCTCCGCCGCCGGCGGTGTCGCGCAGGAACGTGCCGGCGATCGTCGTCCAGCCCGCCATGTCCGTCTCGAAGTCGAACTGGCGCGAGGCGAAGAGCTGGAAATCCCCCTCCGTGGTGTCGAACTCGACGGTGAAGAACCGGTTGTCGGCGCCGAACTCGTCGGCGGCGACCTCGAGTTCGAGCTGGAAGGCGTCTCCCGGCGCCAGGCCGTTGGCGACGAACTCGAGCGTCGCGTCGGCGTTGGCGCAGCTGGCCAGCGACGACGAGATGACCACCGGCAGGGTGCTGAGGATGGTGGTCCCCGGATGGGTCGGCGAGCTGGCCGCCACGATCTCGAGGTTGGTCAGCGCTCCGGTGCCGACGTTGGACATCGGCAGCGTCAGCTCCGTCGTCTCGCAGTTGTCGAGGAACTCGTCGTTGTCGCCGAACAGCGTGTCGTACGACGCGCTCTCGACCAGGGCGGTGAGGCTCGCCCCCGCCGCCGGCGTCACTGCCGTGCAGCTGCTCGGCGCGCCGAAGCAGGCGTCCGTGGCACCCATCGGCACGACGATGTAGGAGTACTCGCGCCCGTTCTGCAGGCCGCTGTCGACGAAGTCGAGTCCGTCGGTCTCGCCCACCAGCACCTTGCCGAAATCGCACGCGAAGACGCCGTCGGTGCGGAAGACGCGGTAGCCGGTGGCGCCCGCCGAGGCGGTCCACTCGAGCTTCACGCCACGGTCGCGCGCCGTGGCGGTGACCGCCGGCGGCGTCGAGGGCGTCGCGGCACAGCCGCTGTCGGTCACCGTCGGCGTGGCGCAGGCGATGCCGTGGCGGTTGAAGGCGGCGTGGATGGCCGACATGTGCGGCGTGCCGTCGTTCAAGTTGCCGTTGTCGTCGTCGGCCGCCAGGTAGTTGAGGTAGCCGTTGGTCGCGCCGCAGCCGCCGCTGCCCTGCGAGCAGGTGAACCAGCTCACCACCGGCGAAGCGCCGCGATAGGTCAGCTGGGTGGCGATCTCGCGCGCCCGGTCGCGGGTGTAGCCGAAGGCGCCGGCGGTCAGGTCGCGGTTCCACAGGTCCCAGACCGCCTCGGCGTAGACCGAGCCCTCGCAGTGGACGCCGCCGCCGCAAGGCGCCGGACCGCTGCCGCAGTTGGCGTTGATCCAGGTCACCGTGGTCGGGGTGTTGGCGGCGCGCGCCATCCAGTCGATGTCGCGCACGCCGGTGCAGGTGTCGCACGGATTGCCGTAGCCGCCGCACGGACCGGTGAGGCGGAAGCCGCGACCGATGCAGCTGGTCGACAGCCGCAGCGAAGCGTAGATGTCGGCGATGCCCTCACCCGGGTTGGCGATCGTCGGGGCGGCGTCGTTGTTGTCCATCCCGTGGCCCCACTCGTGGTCGAACACGCCGGCCAGCTCGCCGGTGTTCCGGCACGAGGCGGAGCTGCGGTAGAAGTTGATCGTCGAGCCGTCCCAGAAGGCGTTGCACGACGACGGGATGTTCATGTTCGAGGTCAGCTGCCCCTGCAGCCAGACGTTGCCGGGCAGCTGCGACTGCGCCATCGCCTTGAGCTGGTTGATCTCGAAGAAGCCGGTGCGCGAGGAGCGCGTGTTGCCGGGACCACCGGTGCCCGGGGTCGAACAGTCGGTGGCGGGGCTGACGCCGAAGTCGAGGTCGCCGGTCGAGGCGAGCGAGATGGCGCCGCAGCCGTCCGACATGCGGACCAACGGGCCGGAGAGGGCGCTCGAGATCGAGCCGTCGACGCAGCTCGCGAGGTTGCCGCCGGCGTCGGCGACCAGGGTGTCGGGACCGGCGGTCACGGTGGAGAACGGCATCGGCCAGCCGGCATGCTCGACGCCGTCCGGCGGCGTGCCGTCGTTGGAGACCGGCAGGACGCCGCCGAGGACCCGGCGCGGCGTGGCGACGTAGTGCGCCGTGTCGCGCACCGACAGGACCGTGCCGTCGGCCGCGTCGACCAGCGCTTCGTACTGCAGGTCGGCGGCGCCGAAGTCGCGGCGCACCGCCCACGCGAGGCGATACCCGAGCCCCTCGCCGAGCGTCGCGACGCTCGCCGTCTCGAGGGTCGACACCGGCACCCAGACCAGCTGGGCCTGCTTCCAGCTCGCGCCGAGGCCGGTGGCGGCGGCGTGCCGCGCCAGCGACGCTTCGGCCTCGTCGAGCGAGAGACTCGCCAGTCCGAGTCCGTCGACGTCGCCCCAGTTCTCGACGCCGAACAGGACGAGGTTGCCGTAGCGGATCGACGCCGAGAGGTAGGAGCCGCGCACCTCGAGGCCGGCGACCCGGCGCGGTGCCCAGATCTGGATGTGATCCGGCGAGAAGACGGTCACCCGGCCCGGCGAGACGACCTCGCGCGGATCGATGCGCAGCGCCTCGGCGTGCCGCTCGAGCCAGCCGGCGAAGGCGTCCCAGGCGCGGGCGCCGAGTTCGGCGTCGGTGGCCGGCGCGCCGCCCGTCAGGTTGTCCCAGGAGAGTCGGTTGCCGATTCCCGAGCCGGGCAGCAGGGGCTCGACCGGCTGCAGCCGCGCCCAGCGCCCGGTGCGCAGATCGACGACGGATCCCGCCGCCGGCGAACCGAGCTGTTCGAGCACCCGCGGCGAGGCGAAGCCGGGCAGGCTCGCCACCGGCGCGTTGGCCTGGCGGACGTAGACGTCCGGATGATCGTGGATCAGCCGCTCCTGCGGACGATCCCCGGCCGGGGGCTGAATGGCGAAAGCGGCGGTCGCCGCTCCACACAGCAGAACGGCGCGGACCAGCGGGGCGATACGGCGACGGTTCGATGACATGCGCTCTCCTCGACGGTGACTCGGGGTGCGGCCCTGCGGGGCCGCGCTCGACATGGACTCACGAACTCCGTCGCCCGACGCGCCGGGGCCTGCGCTTCGCCCGCCCGCGGGGGCACGGAGATACGGCTTTCGAGAGGTCAGGCGCGCAAGCTAGCAGACCGGGACGGCGGCCGCAATCGGTGCCACGGATGGCAGTCCGGTCCCGCCGGCTCAGCGCAACAGCCGCTCGAGACGGTCGAGCGCGTCGTCGAGCCGGCGCAGGGTGCGCGGCGGGGAGCTCGCATCGGCCGGCAGGCCGACCCCCTTCCAGACGTCGCAGGCCGGGTCGGCGAGGACGTCGCGGCGCAGACGCAGGCCGTGGCGGGCGAAAATCGGCGCCAGTTCGGCGTGGCGGGCGAGCAGGTCCCGCCGGGTGGCGCGGTAGGCATGGTCGACGACCTTGCGGCGCGCCGAGAAGCTGAAGATGTTGGTGAAGAACATCCGATAGTCGTCCCGGTCGGGCTCGAAGAGCAGCACGTCGGCGTGCGGATACTTCTTCTCGTACGCCTTCATGCCGGCGACCAGGCGGGAGTGGATGAGGGTGCGGAAGGTCTGCGAGAGGACGGTCGGCAGGCCGCGCTGCTGGAGGTCGAACTCCCCCTCCTCACCGTTGCCCGCCTCGCTGTCCTCGTGGCGCGCGGCCGATTCGACCGCGGCGAGGTGCGCGTGCGAAACGTCGACCGGCACGATCGGATTGAAGGCGATCACCAGACCGGCCCCGCGGTCGAGCGCCACCGAGGCGTGCACCGTCTTGAGCAGCACCCCGTCGACCATCCGCCGGCCGTCGATCTCGACCGGCGGGTAGATCCCGGGCAGTGCCGCGCTCGCCTGGATGGCGCGCGAGATCGGCACGTGATCCCACCCCGGCGACCCGAGGACGATCGGCACGCCACGGTCGAGGTCGGCGGCGATCACGTAGAGCTCGCGCGCCAGCCGGCGGAAGTCGTCGGTGCGCCCCTTCATCGAGTAGATCGCCCGCAGGTACTTCCGGATGGGCTCGTTGTCGAACACCGCCACCGGCAGCGAGCGCGACAGCGAGGTCATCGAGTCGAGCAGCGAGCGATCGCGCGGATTGGCGGCGAAGCTGGCCAGGGCGCGCACGACCTGGCCGGGGACCGAGATGCCGCGGCGGACGAGCTCGCCGAGGGCGGGGGTGAAGAAGGTCTCGGGAGTGAAGGGATGCTCTCCCGCATCGTGCTTGACGATGGCGCGGCACATCTGCGCCGTGGTCAGGCCGTTGGCGAGGTTGGCGGCGAGGAAGGCGCCGGCCGAGACGCCGACGTAGATGTCGCAGGAGTTGAGGTCCCCCCCCTCGAGCGCCTCGTCGAGAGCGCGCAGGGCGCCGATCTCCCAGACCGCGCCCTGCGCGCTCTCGACGAGGCGCTCGAGGGGGG
>JAIOJQ010000122.1 GCA_019911865.1 Thermoanaerobaculia bacterium | reverse complement strand
CGCCCAACTCCTCGAGCGCCGCGACCACGCCGGCCGCGATGCGGTCGGTGCGCGCGATGCCGCCGAAGATGTTGATCATCACGGCCTTGACCGAGGGGTCCGAGATCAGGATCTTGAAGGCGTTGGTCACCGCCTCCTGCGACGCCGAGCCGCCGACGTCGAGGAAGTTGGCGGGCTCGGAGCCGTAGAGCTTGATGATGTCCATGGTGGCCATCGCCAGGCCGGCGCCGTTGACCATGCAGCCGATCTCGCCGTCGAGCTTGATGTAGTTGAGGTTCGACCTGGACGCCTCGACCTCGAGCGGGTTCTCTTCCGCGAGATCACGCATCGCCACGATGTCCTTGTGGCGGAAGAGGGCGTTGTCGTCGAAGTTCATCTTGGCATCGAGCGCCACCACGTCCCCGCCGCCGGTGACCATCAGCGGGTTGATCTCCGCCAGCGACGCATCGGTCTCGAGGTAGGCGGTCGCCAGTGCGGTCACCAGCTTGGCGGCCTTCGACGCGGTCTCGCCGCTCAGCCCGAGGGCGCGCACGACGCGACGCGCCTGGAACGGGCGCAGGCCGAGGAAGGGGTCGAAGCGCTCGCGATGGATCGCCGCGGGATCCTTCGCGGCGACCTCCTCGATGTCCATCCCGCCGGCCGCCGAGGCGATGATCACCGGCTCGCCGGCGGCGCGGTCGAGCGTCACCGCCAGGTAGAGCTCGGAGGCGATGTCGGCCGCCTCTTCGATCAGCACCTTGCCTACCTTCTGCCCCTCGGGACCCGTCTGGTGGGTGACCAGCTGCATGCCGAGGATCTTCGAGGCGTGCTCGAAGGCCTCGCCGGGCGACTTGGCCAGCTTGACCCCGCCGCCCTTGCCGCGCCCCCCGGCGTGGATCTGGGCCTTGACCACCGCCTTGCCGCCCAGCTCCTCGCAGATCTGGCGCGCCTCCACGGCGCTGTCCGTCACCCGGCCGCGCGGCGTGGGGACGCCGTAGCGACGCAGGATCTCCTTCGCCTGGTATTCATGAATCTTCAACGGAGAACCTCCTCAGGATCGAACCGACAGGGCGCCCGGGTGACGGGCGCCGCGACCGGAGTCTACCGCCTCTGGCCGCGGGCGCCGACCCGGGCCTGCCTCATCCCGCGCCGCCACGGGCGGCGCGCCGCCGGGCCCGGGCGAGCGAGGCGACGACCGCGATGGCGAGGATCGCCGCCACCACGCCCAGCGACACCGTCGAGGGAATCTTGTAGAGGTCGACGATCGCCATCTTGGTGCCGACGAAGACGAGGATCGCGGCCAGGCCGAGCTTCAGGTATTCGAACTTCGCCATCACGCCGGCGAGCAGGAAATAGAGGGAGCGCAGGCCGAGAATGGCGAAAACGTTCGAGGTATAGACGATGAACGGGTCGGTGGTGACGGCGAAGATCGCCGGAATCGAATCGACCGCGAAGATGAGGTCGGTAGTCTCGACCAGCGCCAGCACGACGAACAACGGTGTCGCCGTCAGGATGCCGCGATCGCGCACGAAGAAGCGCTGGCCGTGGTAGCGGTCGGAGACCGGGAAGAGCCGGCGCACGAGCCTCACGACCGGGTTCTTTTCGGGCTCGAGCCCCTTCGCCGGCGTCAGGACCATCTTGATTCCGGTGACGATCAGGAACGCGCCGAACACGTAGATGATCCAGTGGAAGCTGGCAAGCAGCGCGGCGCCGGCGGCGATGAAGATCGCGCGCATGACGAGCGCCCCCAGGATGCCCCAGAACAGCACCCGGTGCTGGTACTCCTCGGGCACCGCGAAGTAACCGAAGATGAGCGCGAAGACGAAGATGTTGTCGACCGAGAGCGACTTCTCGATCAGGTAGCCGGTGAGGAATTCGACCCCCTTCTGCGGGCCCAGGTAGTGCCAGATTCCCAGGTTGAAGAGGAGGGCGAGGCCGATCCAGACCGCGCTCCAGATCGAGGCCTCGCGCACCGAGACCACGTGGGCCTTGCGGTGGAAGACCCCGAGGTCGAGCGCCAGCATGACGAGAACGAAGACGTTGAATCCCACCCAGAGCCCGACGGACGACGTGGCCATCTCCACCCCACCTGTCGCGAGGTGACGCGGAGAAACGCCGAACGGCGAGACCCACGGCACCTCGGTGTCGTGGTGGTCTCGCCGTTTCGCTGGAACCGGGCCGACCGGAGACCGGTCTCCCGGTCTCGGATTGACGATCGCCCTCCCGGACGCCCGTCCGGGTAGCTACTCCCCACCTGCGGCCAGTCTATGTCCGGATGCCGCGGGCGGACAATGGCCGCGCCGTGACGATCGCGTGACAGCGCCCTTCAGGGAACCCGCAGCACCAGGAGCGTGAGGTCGTCCTCGCGGGGTGAATCGCCCGTGAAGGCGGCGAGTTCGGCCAGCACGGCGTCGCGCAGGGCGCGCGGCGGCCGGCCGGCGAGACCGGCGAGCAGGTGCTCCAGGCGGTCGAAACCGAAGTGCTCGTCGCTCCCCTCACGGCACGCTTCGATCAGGCCGTCGCTGCACAGGAAGACGGTGTCGCCGGCCGCCAGGCGCGCCGTCCGCGGCACGACCTCGAGGGACGCGCGCACGCCGAGCGGATAGGCCACCGACTCCAGGATCTCGACCTTGCCGCCAGCGGTCAGCCGATAGGGGAAGAGATGGCCGGCGCTGGCGAAGGTCATCTCCCGCCGCTGCGGGTCGACCAGGGCGTAGCAGAGAGTCGCCAGCAGGCGACGACGGGCGCTCTGGTAGACCATGCGGTTGAGCGTCCCGAAGACCGCCTCGACCCGCGGATCGAAGCTCACCTGCACGGCGAGCGCCGACTTGGCCATCGACATGACGAGCCCGGACGACACGCCGTGCCCGGCGACGTCGCCCACGGCCACCGCCAGCCGCCCGTCGTCGAGCGCCAGGACGTCGTAGAAGTCGCCGCCGACCTCGGTCGCCGGCAGGTAGGTGTGCGCCAGCTCGACGCCGTTCAGCGCCTCGGGCAGCTGCGGCAGGATCGAACTCTGGATGTTGCGCGCCGTCTCGAGCTCGACCCGCTGGCGCTCCCGCTCGGCGATCCGTCGCACGTGCGGCGGCACGTCCTCGTATCGGTAAGTGAATTCGCGCTCCGCCAGCAGGTAACGCGCCGAGAGCGCCAGCGGCAGGGCGCCGGCCAGCACGGCGATCCACCCCTGCAGCTGCGTCGCGGGATCGGCAGCGAGGACGAACGGCCAGGCCATCAGGACGACGCTGCCGGTGAACGTCGCGAGCAGCGTCGACAGCAGGTCGGTGGTCAGGAAGAGGACCACCGTGGCAAAGCTCCAGGCGAGCCAGATCGGCACCCCCGCTTTGAGCGGCAGCAGGAGGATCGGCGCGAAAAAGATGCCGGCGGTGATCACCGCCGCCAGCGCTCCGCCGCTCCACCGGCCGAGCCGGGCACCCAGCCAGGAGACCAGGAAGAGGCGGCCGAACAGGGTCGTGTAGAGGGTGAACAGCAGGGTGAAAAGGACCAGCGCCACGCCAGGATAGCGGGCGTGGTTCCAGAACGGCCCGAGCTGGAAGGCGATCGGCGCCATCGCTCCCGAGCGCACCGCCAGCAGCGCCGCCAGCAGCGTCAGCGCCGCCAGGCCGAAGCCGGCGGCGAAGCCGCGCAGCGACGACAGCGCCACCGTGCGGTTCGCCCAGTCGCGCTGGAAGAGGGCGTCGAAGGCGGCCAGCGCCCGGCCGCGCCGCTCGCGCATCAGCGACTCGCCCACCGACCACGAGAGCAGCGAGACGATGGCCAGCGGCAGCACCCAGATGACCATCATCTGGCCGCCCCACATCCAGGCGACCTGGACCCGCGAGAGCACCCCCCAGAAGCTCTCCTGGGTGGCGCCGACCGAGCTGAGCACGAATACGCCGAGGCCGCTCGCCAGCAGCAGCGCGAAGATCTGCAAGCCGCGCCGCACGCCGATCTCTCCCGCGTGATAGCGCCGCAGGAAGGCCGGCGCCACCAGCGGCAGGACGAGGAAGGTCGAAAAGAAGGCGATGTTGCCGAACAGGCCGACCGGCTGGAGCGCCGTAGTGACCTGCTGCTCCTGCGGGTCGTCGCGGTAGTGCCCGAAGCCGGCCAGCTGGTCGCCCGCGAAGGCGACCTCGACGCCGCGGGTCAGTCGGTCGCCGAGCGCCGGCTGCGGGTCGGCGAAGCGGACGAAGAGGTCGGTCCGCTTCTCGAGATCCTTGCGCCGCACCGCCGGCGCTTCCAGCCGGTCGACCGCGATTCCCAGTCCGTCGAGGAAGGCGACCGCCCGTTCGATCGCCGCCGCGTCGGCCAGGGGCGCTCCTGAGTCGGTCGCCCGGAAGCCGCGGTGCAGGGCGAGCAGTCGACCGTCGAGGCCGAGCTCGGCCCGCATCGCCCAGTCGCGCGGCCCGGCGCCCGGAGCGTAGACGGTCACCTCCCAGGTGAGCACCCGGGAGGCGAGGCCGGAGGCCTCGACCTCCGCCGCCCGCCCCGCCGACAGCGCCTCGAGAAGCCGGTACTCGAGCCGCGGGTCGTCGCCCAGGCGCACGACGACGAACGGGTCCGCGGGCAGCTCGCCGAGCGCCCGCAGCTGCTCGAGCGCGAGGGTGCGCGCTTCCTGCCGCGACACCGTCCACCCGGCCGGGGCCGTGGGGAAGACCCGCGGAAAGGCCCACCGGACAGTCAGCGCCCCGACGACCAGGACGGCGAGCCAGAGCAGCACGGTGCGATACGGATGGCGCATGGAGGAATCCTCGCCCCTTCTACGTGCGCGCGCCGTCGCGAGTTCAGGCGGCGGGCCGCATGCTAGCGTCGTCGCGCCGATGGACTGGGATCGCCTGCTCGCCGCCGCCACGCTCGCCCGCAGTCACGCCTATGCCCCGTACAGCCGCTTCGCGGTGGGGGCGGCGCTGGCGACGCCCGGCGGCGGGATCTTCGCCGGCTGCAACGTCGAGAACCGCTCCTACGGCGCCACGGTGTGCGCCGAGCGGACGGCGGTGGGAAGCGCGGTGGCGGCCGGCCAGCGGGAGTTCGTCGCCCTCGTCGTGGTCGCCGACGCCGACCCGCTCGCCACGCCGTGCGGGATCTGCCGCGAGACCCTCGCCGAGTTCTGCGGTCCCGACCTGCCGATCCTGCTCGCCGCTCCCGACGGGAGGCGGCGGGAGACCCGGCTGGGAGACCTCTTCCCGGAGGTTTTTCGCCTGCCGCCGGTGCGCAACTCCTGAGCGGTAGTTCCGTATCTCCTCCGGGGCGGAGCCCTGTCCGTCGGCTCCGCCCGCAGCTCTCTACCGGAAAGGACCGTCCCCCGTGCACTCGAGTCGCCTCGCCCTCGCCGTAGCCGCCGTCGCGCTGACCGCCGCCGCCGTCGCGGCCCAGACTCCGGCCCCCCCGACACTGCGCCTGCCCGACGCGGTGCGGCCGACCGCGGTGGCCGCCGAGCTCGACATCACGCCGGAGAGCGAGTCCTTCGGCGGCAGCGTCCACATCGACCTCGAGATCGCCCGCCCGACCCGACTCCTCTGGCTCAATGCCGAGCGGCTCGAGCTCGTCGCGGCCCGTTTCGAGGCCGGCGGCGAGACCTGGCCGGCGACCATCGTCCCCGGCGGCGAGCAGTTCGCCGGCTTCGACGCGGGCCGCGAGCTGCCCGCCGGAGCCGCCCGGCTGTCGATCGACTACCGCGGCAAGCTCGACGCGATCGAGACCGAGGGGCTCTTCCGCCAGCAGGTCGACGGCGCCTGGTACGTCTACAGCCAGTTCGAATCGACCTTCGCCCGGCGGGCCTTCCCGTCGTTCGACGAGCCCTCGTACCGCGCCCCCTGGCAGCTGACCATCAGCGTGCCCGCCGGCCAGCTGGCCTTCGCCAACACGCCGGTGGTCGCCGAGCGGGACGCCGCGGACGGCCGGCGGGTCTTCGAGTTCGCCGCCACGAAGCCGATCAGCTCGTACCTGGTGGCGCTCGGCGTCGGACCGTTCGAGGTCGTCGACGCCGGCACCTGGGGGCGCGCCCGCACGCCGGTGCGCATCGTGGTGCCGCGCGGCCGCGAGGGGAAGGTCGCCTGGGCGGTCGAAGTCACCGGCGACATGCTGGCGCGGCTCGAAGAGTACTTCGACGTTCCCTATCCGTTCGGCAAGCTCGACAATCTCGCCATCCCGCAGACGGTCGGCTTCGGTGCGATGGAGAATCCCGGGCTGATCACCTACTCGGAAAGCCTGATCGTCCTCGACCCCGCGGCGACGCCGCTGGCGCGCAAGCGCGCCTACGCCGCGGTCGCCGCGCACGAGAACGCCCACCAGTGGTTCGGCAATCTCGTCACCATGTCCTGGTGGGACGACATCTGGCTCAACGAAGGGTTCGCCGACTGGCTCTCGGACCGCATCGTCGCCGAGTGGCGCCCCGACTGGTTCACCGCCGCGGATCGCGCCCTGCGCCGCGGCGGAGCCGTGCGCGCCGACAGCCTGCCCTCCTCGCGCAAGGTCCGCCGGCCGATCGCCACGCTCGACGACGTCTACACGGCCTTCGACGGCATCTCCTACACCAAGGGGGCGGCGCTGCTCGAGATGTTCGAGGCGTGGCTCGGGCCCGAGCGCTTCCGCGCCGGGATCCGCACCTACATCGGCCGCCACGCCTGGGGCAACGCGACTTCCGACGACTTCCTCGCCGCGCTCGCCGGCGCCGGAGACCCGGCCCTGGCGCGCGCCTTCGCGAGCTTCCTCGACCAGCCGGGGGCCCCGGTGGTCACCCTGGAAGCCGACTGCCCGGCGGACGGCCCCGCCCGCCTGCTGCTCTCCCAGCGGCGCTATCTGCCGCTCGGCTCGCCCGCCGGCGCGCCGCAGACCTGGACGATTCCGCTGCGCCTGCGCTGCGGCGCCGACGAGCGTACGGCCTCGATCCGCCACCTCTTCGACGCCCCGACCGGCGAGCTGCTGCTCGACTTCTGTCCGCAGTGGGTGGCCGGCAACGAGGAGGGCATCGGCTACTACCTCGCCGAATATCGCGGCGAGCTGCTGCCCGCCCTCACCGCACGGGTCGACGAGATCTCGGACGGCGAGCAGATCGCGCTGCTCGACGACCTCTCCTTCCTCGTCGCCTCGGGCGATGTCGGGCCGGCGGTGGCGCTCGAGCTGCTGCCCCGCTTCCGCGACAACCCCTACCGGGCGGTGGTCGAGTCGGCGGCGCGCATCGCCGGGGCGGTCGACGCCCACCTGGTCGCCGACGAGCTGCGGCCGAACTACGAGCGCTACCTCGCCGGCCTGTTCGGCGGGCGGGTCGCCGCCCTCGGCCTCGAGCCGCGCCCCGGCGAGTCGGAGGACGACGCCCTGCTGCGCCCCGACCTGGTCGGCCTGCTCGCCGATGCCGGCGGCAACCGCGAGCTGCGCCAGGCGGCGCTCCGCCTGGTCGACCGCTGGTTCGCCGACCGCTCCGCGATCTCGCCGGACATGCTCGGCACGACCCTCGGCCTGGCCGCACTCGACGGCGACCTGGCGCTCTTCGAGCGCTACGTGACGGCGGCGCGCGAGGAGTCGGATCCGCGCCGCCGGCGGGCGCTGATCGGCGCGCTCGGCCGCTTCCGGGATCCGGCGGCGATCGACCGCGCCCTCGGCCTCGTCCTCTCCGGGGACTTCGACGTGCGCGAGGCCACGCCGTTGATGTTCGGCCTCTCGGCCGAACGCGCCGCGCGCGGCCGGGTGCTCGACTGGATCGAGGCCAGCCACGAGCAGCTGGTCGCCCGGCTCCCCGGCCAGTTCCTCGCCTACCTCCCCTACCTCGCCATCGGCAGCTGCGACGAGGCGACCCGCGCCCGCGCCGAGGCCTTCTTCCGGCCACGCGCCGCGGCGGCCCCGGGCGGCGAGATCCACCTCACCCGGGCGCTCGAGTCGATGGACCAGTGCATCGCGCGCCGGTCGGCGCAGCAGCAGGCGGTCTCGGAGTTCCTCGCCGGCCAGTGAGGGGCCGGCACGCCGGCAGGGGTCAGCGGGCGAGGAAGCTGCGCAGCGCGGCGCTGTCGCGGGCGCGCCATTCGCCCGCCAGCTCGGCGCTCTCCTCCGGAGTGGCGAAGCCCCATTCGACGAAGACGAACGGCGCGCCCGCGGCGCGGGCCGCCGCGGCGTCGATCCGGCTGTCACCGACCATGAGCACCTGCCCGGTGGGCAGTTCGAGGCGCTCGGCGATAGTCCGCAGGACGATCGGATCCGGCTTGCGCCCTGCCAGGGTGTCGCCGCCGATCACCACCTCGAACAGGCCGTCCCAGCCGAAGTGCTCGAGGATCCGGCGGGTCGGCCCCTCCGGCTTGTTGGTCGCCAGCGCCAGCCGGCGCCGTCCCACCTGTTCGGCGAGCAGGGCCGAGATCCCCGGATAGGGCAGGGTCGCATCGGTGGCGACCGCGTCGTAGTGGGCGAGGAAGACGGCCAGGGCGCCGTCGAGGCGCTCCTCTCCGGGGTCGTCGCCGAGCGCCCGGGTGACCAGCTGCCGGGCTCCGCGGCCGACCATCGCCACCACCTCGGGTAGCGGCAGCGGCGCCAGCCGGAAGTCGGCGCGCATCCGGTTGACCGCCTCCGCGAGGTCGTACCGCGAGTCGACGAGCGTGCCGTCGAGGTCGAAAGCGATCGCCGCGATCTGCGCCGGGTTCACGCCTCGCTCTCGAACTCGGCGCGCATCCGCGGCAGGATGCCGGCTGCGGCGCCGCGGTCGAGCAGCAGCTGGACGGCGGCGCGTCCGGCGGCGCCGTAGCCGCGCGTCCAGTCGTTGACGTACATGCCGACGAAGCGATCGGAGAGGGCCTCGTCCCCTTCGAGCTCGCGGGCGTAGCGGCGGGCGAAGGCGAGCGCCTCGGCGCGGTGGTCGAGCGCCCAGGCGATCGACTCGGTGAGCAGCCGGCAGAGCCGGCGGCGCAGCGCCGGGTCGAGGTCGCGCCGGATGCCGTTGCCCCCCAGCGGCAGCGGGCCGCCGGTCTCCTGCCGCCACCACTCACCGAGGTCGAGCAGCGGCGTGAAACCCCGGCTGCCGAAGGTCAGCTGCCCCTCGTGGATCACCACCCCGGCGTCGGCGCGGCCGGCCTCGACGGCGTCGAAGATCTCGTCGAACGGGACGACCACCGTGCGCACCGCCGGCTGCCAGAGGCGCAGCGCCAGCGCGGCGGTGGTGCGCTCGCCCGGGATGGCGGTGACCAGCTCGGGAAGCTCCTCGCGGGCGATCGGCCGGCGGGCCACCACGACCGGACCGTAGCCGTCGCCGAAGGAGGCCCCGGAGGGCATCAGGACGTAGCGGTCAGCCAGGTAGGCATAGGCGTGGAACGAGAGGGCCGAGATCTCGTAGGTCCCCTCGGCGGCGGCCCGGTTGAGCGTCTCGATGTCGGCCAGCTGGTGCTCGATCTTGAGCCCGGAGGTGTCGAGAATGCCCTGCGTCAGGGCGTAGAACATGAAGGCGTCGTCGGAATCGGGGCTGTGGGCGATGCGGATCCGGGTCGAAGTCATGGCGGCCGGGGAGACTATCAGGCCGCAGCCGGATCCACCCCCGGGTGGTGGAGCGCTGCGCTATGGCAGAGCTGCCAACCGTGTTACACTTTCTCGGATCGCCGTACGGGCGGCGTGCTCTGTCAATCAACCAGGTTTCGATGGCCAGGTCCGCAGGACCGGGAGGTACACCGGATGAAGTTGACCCGCATCGTGCTCGCAGGACTGCTCGCTGCCGCCGCCCAGCCGGCGCTCGCCGGAGTGGTCTACGTCCCCACCGCCAACACCACCGTGGGAGGCGTCAACCGGATGGGGTTCATGTACCTGAGCAATCAGGACACCGCGGCGGTCCAGGGCGTCGCCTACCGCTACATCAAGAGCGGCGTCGCGGGCGTCCCGGTGCCGACGACTGCGCCGGCGATCCAGTACGTCGGCGCTGGCGCCAGCGCCCTGACGCTGCCGACCTCGCTGCTCGGTGGTGAGACCGGCATGGTCGAGATCATGCCGGGGTACGGCAACATGATCGTCGGTTCGCGGTTCCGCTACTCGACCGCCGACGGCTACAGCACGGTCGTCGACATGCCGGGGATCTCGAGCCGCAACGTCATCCCGGCGAACACGGTCGTCTACCTGCAGGGCGTCGAGCACGGTTCGACCTCGGGCGTGGTCACCGACCTGGCGCTGTTCAACCTCGGCGCCGCGGCCGCCAGCTGCACGATGAGCGTCTTCTCCGGCGTCAACGGCACGGCCATCGCAACCGACCTTCCGGTTCCCGTGGCGGCCCTCTCCTCGGTGATGTACGCCGACTTCTTCGGCGGCCAGACTCCGGTCGAGGTTCCGGCCCACTCGCGCATCCAGCTCTCCTGCGACAGCTCCTTCTACTTCTTCGGCATCCGCCACGACACGCGGGACGGCGCAACCTCGGTTCTCCTGCCGACCTCGACGCTGCTCCAGTCGTCGCTGACCCAGCCGGAAGACGACGGTGGTGGCGGCACTCCTCCGCCCCCGCCGCCCCCCTCGAGCGGCACGCTGATCACTCTGCCCGGCACCTTCCTCACCTGCACCTCGGGCAACAAGTTCTGGAAGTACAGCCTGAGCAACGGGGCGACGTCCGACCAGACCTTCAAGCGGATCACCGCCGAGGTCGACGTCTACCACGCCAACTGGGATCCCTCGAAGACGGTCCACATCTACATGTGGCTGCAGAACGGCCAGAGCTGGGCCAACGACCTGTTCGGCTACACCGTCGCGATCAAGGGGCAGAACAAGTTCAAGAACCAGATCCGCTACGGCCGCAACGATTCGATGGACGCCAGCGGCGGCGCCTCGGCGGGCAGCACCTACCACGCCTACCTCGACTGGAACGGCGGCACGGCGCGGCAGATCACCTACCGCATCACCCGCGGCGGCTCGACGATCGCCCAGAAGACGGCCTCCCTCACCAAGGGCAGCTTCACCGTCCACGGGATGTTCATCGGCCTCGGCTCCTGGCCGACCGGCCACGGTCCGGAGGCGCTGCAGTACGGCTGGAAGTACTCGAACCTCAAGGTCCAGTACTACCGCTGAAGTCCGGCGAAAGCCGCACCCCGAAAAGGGCGACCCCGCGGGGTCGCCCTTTTTTCTT
>JAIOJQ010000121.1 GCA_019911865.1 Thermoanaerobaculia bacterium | reverse complement strand
CCTCCAGGGCCTCGGCGAGGGTGGCGAGCAGCGCCCGGGCGCGCGCCAGCGTGCGCGCCGGGATCGCCGCGGCCTCGGCGTGCAGGAGCTCCTCGAGCGGCTCGGCCAGCTCGGGGAGGAAGCCGGCATCGACCAGGTCGCGCGCCGCGGCGGCGAGCGTCGACCAGCCGTCCTGGAACTCGCCGAATGCGGCGACGAGCGGCCGGCGCCGGCGGGCGGCACGCTCGAGCTCGAGGGCGAAGAGCGCCGCGCCGCGCGGCGGCGCCTCGCCGTGGCGGTGCAGCAGCTCGAGGGCGAAGGTCCGCAGGGTGCGGACGTCGAGGCCGATCCAGGCCGGTCGCCGCCGCGCCAGGCGGGCCAGCAGGTCGACGCGCAGGCTGTGGGAGGGGACCAGCACCCGCACCGGCAGGGAGGTCGCGGACTCGGGCGAGCCGGGCGGCAGCAGCTCGTCGAGTGCGGCGAAAAGCCACGCCTCGGCGGCGCGCGCATCCGGGGCGACCAGCAGGCGGCTCGACGAGGGCACGATTCGCGGCAAGATACGGGTTCGATGGGAGAGGGTCAACTCACGGCGTGGATCGACGGGCTGGCGCGGCCGGGTGGCTGCGTGAGCGCGATCGAGGTCCTGGTGGCGGACTCCGCCGGGCAGGTCCTCTTCCGGCACGCCGCCGGCTTCCGTCGCGGCGGCGAGCCGCTGCCTTCCGGCGCGCGCTTCGACGCGGCCTCGCTCACCAAGCCCTGGATCGCCACCCTGGCGCTGGTGCTCGACGTGGCGGGGCGGCTGGCACTCGATGAGCGGATCGGTACGCTCTGGCCGGAAGCCGAGCCCCGGCTGGCGCGCTGCACGCTCGAGGACCTGCTGCGTCACCGCGCCGGGCTCGCCGCCTGGACGCCGGTCGGTCTGCGGCTCGGGGGTCGGCTCGCCGATCGCACCGCGCTCGAGCGGCTGCTCTCGTCCGACGAACCGCGCCGGGAGACGGCGCCGCCGGGAACTTACAGCGATCTCGGCTACATCCTCTGGGGGCTGGCGGCTGAGAAGTCGACCGGGGAGTCCCTCGCGGCGCTGCTCGACCGGCACGTCTGCGCCCGGCTGGATCTGCCGGCACTTGGCGGTCTGGCGGGCTCGTCCGGTGACGTCGTCGAGTGCCGGCTCGACAACGGGCGCGAGGTCGAGCTCGCGGCGGCGCAGGGCCTGCGTCTCACCCGGCAGGGGGCCCACCGGCGCGGCGAACCGCAGGACACCAACGCCCGCCTGCTCGGCTTCCTGACCGGCCACGCCGGCCTCTTCGTCACCGCCGACGAACTGCTGGCGCTGGGCGTCGAGTGGAGCCGGCCGCGCGGCTGAGCAGGCGCCGCGCTCTCAGCCGCCGCCTTCGGTCACGCGGGCTTCACCGGCGGCTCGCTCTGGATCGACCCGCAGCGCGATCGGATCCTCGTCCTGCTCGCCCACCGCCTCCGCTCGAGCGTCGACTTCAACCCCATCCGCCGCCACTTCCACACCCTCGCCCCCTGACGAAAATTCAGTCAAAGGCAGTTTCTCCGCCGGACAATTCAGTCAAAGGCAATTTCTGCGAGATCGCCGAGGCGAGGATCCGCGTCCCGGAGAAATTGCCTTTGACTGAATTATTCGGCGAACGCGGGGAAATTGCCTTTGACTGAATTATTGGTCAGCCGCAGAGGACGGAGCCGCCGTTGACGTTGAGGATTTCGCCGGTGATGTGGCGGGCGAGGGGGGAGGCGAGGAAGACGATCGGGGCGGCGATGTCCTCCGCCGTGGCGACGCGGCGCAGCGGGATCTGCGCTTCGATCTCCTCGCGCACCGCCGGATCTTCCCTCAGCGCCCTGGCGGACATCTCGGTGTCGACCCAGCCGGGAGCGACCGAGTTGACCCGGATCTCGGGCGCCAGTTCGCTCGCCCAGGCCTTGGTGGCCGAGACGAGCGCTCCCTTGGAGGCCGCGTAGGGGCTGTAGAAGGCCTCGCCGCGCTGCGCCGCCGTCGAGGTGACGTTGATGATCGACGCCTGCTTCGACATGCGCAGGTAGGGCAGGGCGGCACGCACCGAGAGGAAGGGTCCGCGGACGTTGATCCGCATCGTCTCGATGTAGCGCACTTCGTCGAAGGCCGACAGCGGGTTGTGCCACCAGACGCCGGCGTTGTTGACCAGGCAGTCGAGCTTGCCCCACTCCGAGCCGACGAACTGGAAGAGCTCCTGGATCTCGGACGGCTCGGTGACGTCGCACGGGAACCGGCGGTGCTCGCGCGACGAGATGGCGTAGAGCTCGTCGAGCACCCGCTCGGCCTCTTCGTGACGCTCGCGGTAGTGGACGAGGACAGTGGCGCCCGCCTTGGCGAAGGCGCGGCAGCTCGCGGCACCGATCCCCCGGCTGCCGCCGGTGACGACAACGTGCAATCCGGTGAGGTCGATCACGCCAGTGCCTCCACGATCAGGGCGATACCCTGGCCGCCGCCGATGCAGGCCGAAGCGACGCCCCTCCCGCCGCCGCGGCGCCGCAGTTCCTTGAGCAGGGTGGTGGTGAGGCGGGCGCCGGTGGCGCCCAGCGGGTGGCCGAGAGCGATGGCGCCGCCGTTGACGTTGAGCTTCGCCTCGTCGAGCTTCATCTCCCGGATGACGCCGAGGATCTGCCCGGCGAAGGCCTCGTTGATCTCGAGCAGGTCGAGGTCCGCCAGCTTCATGCCCGCCTTGTCGAGCGCGGCGCGGATCGCCGGCGCCGGGCCGATCCCCATGCGCGACGGGTCGACGCCGACGACCGACCAGGAGACGAGGCGGCCGAGCGGCGGCTTTCCCAGCTCGGCGGCCCGCGCCGCGGTGGTCAGCAGCAGCATGCAGGCGCCGTCGACGATGCCGGAGGCGTTGCCGCCGGTGACGAAGCTGTCGGGGCCGAAGACGGTCGGCAGCTTCGCCAGTGCCTCGGCGGTGGTGCCGGGCCGCGGATGCTCGTCGCGCTCGACGGTCACCGCGCGCTTGCCCTCGCCGACCGTGATGGGCGCGATCTCCTCCGCCAGCCTGCCGGCCTCGATCGCCGCATTGGCGCGCGCCTGGCTCTCGGCGGCGTAGCGGTCCTGCTCCTGGCGCGAGACTCCGTAGTCGCGCGCCAGATTGTTCGAGGTCTGTGCCATGAAGTAGCCGCAGACGCCGTCGAACAGCGACTCCATCATCAGATCCTCGAACTTCGCGTGCCCCAGGCGCAGCCCCTTGCGGGCGCCGCGCACGACGTAGGGCGCCTGCGACATGTTCTCCATGCCGCCGACCAGGCAGGTGGTCGCCTCGCCGGTGAGGATGAGGTGGGCGCCGGAGAGGATGGCCTGGATCCCCGAGCCGCACAGGCGGTTCACCGTCAGTGCCGGCTTGTCCTGCGGCACGCCGGCCTTCAGCGCCACGTGGCGGGCGCCGTATATGGCGTCGCCGGAGGTCTGCAGGGCGTTGCCGACCACGGTGTGGTCGACCAGCGCCGGGTCGAGGCCGGTGCGCTCGAACAACGCGCGGGCGGCGTGCGCGCCGAGGTCGATGGCGGAGACCTCGGAGAAGGGGCCGAGGAACTCGGCCATCGGCGTCCGCACGCCGTCGATCAGAACCAGATCCTGGATGTCCATGCGTTCCTTCCGGGTTTCAGGCCAGCGAGCGGCGGGCGAAGTAGCCCAGGCACTTGTAGGCGAGCTTGGCGGCGACGAAGTCGGAGCTCGGCTGGCCGCCGATCGGCGCCAGCTCCACGAGGTCCATCGCCACCACCTGCTTGGTTTCGAAAATGCGCGAGAGCAGGCGCAGGGTGGGGTACCAGGCGCCCCCTCCGGGCTCCGGCGTACCGGTGGCCGGCACCAGGGAGGGGTCGAAATAGTCGATGTCGAAAGTCAGATAGACCTTCTCGGGGAGGGCCGCGAGCAGGCGGTCGAACCGCTCGTCGTCCAGCTCTGCGAGCTCGTGCCCCCAGACGATCGGCACCCCGGCCTCGTGGGCGAACTCGGCCTCCGGGGCGGAGAGCGAGCGGATGCCGATCGGCAACGTCGGCAACCCCTCGTCCGCCACCCGCCGCATCACCGCGGCGTGGCTGTAGATCGTCCCCTCGAACTCGTCGCGCAGGTCGGCGTGGGCGTCGAACTGGATCACCCCGATGTCGGCGTGGACCCGCTTGGCGGCGCGCACCGGGGCGATGGTCAGGCTGTGCTCGCCGCCGAGGGTGAGAAGGAACTTCCCCGCTTCGAGGTGGCGCCGGCACTCGGTCTCGAGCTCGTCCATCGCTGCGGCGAGATCGAACGCCTCGGGAAGAAAGGGGGGGAGTGTCGCGATGCCGATTCCGGCGGGTTCGAAGCGGAGCTCCTCGTCGTAGAGCTCCATCGACTGCGAGGCGCGCAGGATCGCCGCCGGGCCGCCGGCGGTGCCGCGACCGTAGGAGACCGTGCGCTCGAACGGCACCGGAAGGACGACGATCCGGCTGGTGGCGTATGCCGACTGCACGTCGGGGAGCAGGCCGAAATTGACGGGCAACGAAGGCATGCCGGGATTCTGGCACATTCGTCGCGCCCTTCTCGTCCCGGCGCGGCGCAGGCCGATGCAAGACGAGCGGGCGCACGCGGCGTCTTCCCGGGGATGAAAGGGGACGCCGGATGAGCGAGCAGCGGGAGCCCACGGTGGGAGTCGAAGGAGAACGCGGCAGGCTGGCGGAGCTGATCCGCGAGTTGCCGGCCGACGAGAGGCCGCGCGAGCGTCTGCTCGCCCACGGCGCACGCGGCCTCGGCGACGGAGAGCTGGTGGCGGTGCTGCTGCGCACCGGCCGCCCCGGACACTCGGCGCTCGCCCTGGCGCGCGAGCTGCTGGCGC
>JAIOJQ010000120.1 GCA_019911865.1 Thermoanaerobaculia bacterium | reverse complement strand
GGCCGGCAGCGATGCCCTCGCGGTGGCGGATCGGCTGGGGCGCGCGCCGGGCGTCACCGGCGTGCAGCGGATCCTGCCCGGCCGCGGCTGGCTGCTCGCCGCCGGTCGCGCCCTGCCGCTCGAGCTGGTCGGCTTTGCCGGCGCCCTGCCGCCGTCCTTCCCCGGCGCCAGCGGCAGCCAGCCGGGCCTCTACCTGGCCGACGCCGACGCGGCGCGTTTCGGGCTCGACGTCGGCGAGATCGTCACCCTCGCCGCGCCGCGGCCGACCCTGACGCCGCTCGGGCCGCAGCCGCGCCTGCTGACGATGCGCCTCGCCGGCACCTTCGAGGCGTCGCGCACCGGCGAGGAGTCGCGCGCCGCGCTGCCGCTCGAGCGGGCCGAGATCCTGCTCGGTGCCGACCGGCCGGTGCGGCTGGAGGTGGCGACCGCGGACCTCGAGCTGGCCGCAGAGCTGGCCGAGACCTGGCGCCACGAGCTGCCGCCCGGCAGCCGGGTGGAGACCTGGAAGGACCTCAATCGACCGCTCTTCTTCGCCCTGGCGCTCGAGCGCACGGTGCTCTTTCTCGCCGTCTCGCTGATCGTCGCAGTGGCGGCGGTGGCCCTCTTTTCCGACCTGCAGCTGGTCGCCTCGACCAAGCGGCGCGAGCTGGCGCTGCTGGCGGCGATGGGAGCGGGGGAGGGGGCGCTGCGGCGGACCTTTCTCGCCCTCGGCGGCCTGCTCGGCGCGCTGGGCGCGGTGGGCGGCGGGCTGCTGGGCTGGGGGGCGGCGCTGCTGCTCGACCACTTCCGCCTCCTGCGCCTGCCGCCCGGGCTGCTGCTCTTCGACGCGCTGCCGTTCCACGTGCGGCCGGGGGACGTCCTGGCGGTGGTGCTGGTGACCCTGGTCCTGACGCTCGGCTGCTCGGCCCTCGGCGCCGCGCGGGTGGCCCGCGGCGTGCCGGTCGAAGGGCTGCGGCGGTGAGCGTCGCCGTGGCGGCGCGCGGTCTCACCCGGGTCTACCGGGACGCGGCGCGTCAGGTCGAGGTACTGCGCGGCGTCGACCTGGATCTCGCCCCCGGGGAGCTGGTCGCCGTGGTCGGCCCGTCGGGATCGGGCAAGTCGACGCTCTTGCACCTGCTCGGCGGCCTGGACCGGCCGGACGCGGGGACGATCGAAGTCGGCGGCCGGCGCATCGACCCGCTCGGCGCCGACGAGCTGGCGGCCTTCCGCAACCGCACGGTCGGCTTCGTCTTCCAGTTCCACCAGCTGCTCGCCGACTTCACGGCGCTCGAGAACGTCGCCCTGCCGGGGCGGATCGCCGGACTGCCGCCGCGCGATCTGGCGACGCGCGCCGCGGCGCTGCTGGCGGAGGTCGGCCTGGCCGAGCGCGCCGACCACTTCCCCAGCCAGCTTTCGGGCGGCGAGCAGCAGCGCGTTGCCCTCTGCCGCGCCCTGCTGCTCGAGCCGCCGCTGGTGCTCGCCGACGAGCCGACCGGCAACCTGGACGCCGCCGCGGGCGAGCGGGTCTTCGAGCTGCTCGCCGCCCTCGTCGAGCGCCACGGCACCACCGCGCTGGTGGTCACCCACAACCCCGAACTGGCGCGCCGGTGTGCTAGGATCCTGGTGCTGGAAGACGGGCGGTTGCGCGACGGAAATATCTGAGCGCGCACGACTTCCGAGCCCGCTCCGGCCGCGGAGGCGAGGTGTTCGAGAAGTTCAACGAGAAGGCGAGACGGGCGCTGTTCTTCGCCCGCTACGAGGCTTCGAAGCTCGGCAGCCGGGTCATCGAATCCGAGCACATCCTGCTCGGCATCCTGCGTGAAGGCGAGGAGTCGGTGGCCGAGCTCTTCCGCCGCTTCCAGATCAAGCCCGAGGACCTGCGCCGCGAGATCGAGGGGGAGCGCGTCTTCGTCGAGCGCATCAGTTCGACCGCCGAGCTGCCGCTTTCCGAGGAGTCGAAGAAGATCCTCGCCTACGCCGCCCACGAGGCCGAGTCGATGCTGCATCCGGCGGTCGGCTCGGAGCACCTGCTGGTCGGCATCCTGCGCGTCGACGGTTCGGTGGCGCAACGCATACTCGCCCAGCAGGGACTCGACGTCTACTCGCTGCGCGAGGAGGTGCTCGGACTGGCCAAGGAGCGCGACAGCGCGCAGCAGAAGAAGGAGCTGCCCTTCCTCTCCGAGTACGCCCGTGATCTCACCGCGCTGGCCCAGCAGGGGGGCTTCGACCCGCTGGTCGGTCGCGAGCGCGAAGTCGAGCGGATCATCCAGATCCTGTCGCGGCGCACCAAGAACAACCCGATCCTGCTCGGCGAACCGGGGGTGGGCAAGACGGCGATCGTCGAGGGGCTGGCGCAGCGGATCGTCGAGGGCCGGGTACCGATCTTCCTCGCCACCAAGCGCGTGCTGGCGATCGACCTGTCGCTGATCGTCGCCGGCACGAAGTATCGCGGCCAGTTCGAGGAGCGGCTGAAGGGGATTCTCAAGGAGCTCAAGGAGAACAAGGACATCATCGTCTTCGTGGACGAGATCCACTCCCTGATCGGCGCCGGCTCCGCCGAGGGCTCGCTCGACGCGGCGAACATCCTCAAGCCGGCGCTGTCGCGCGGCGAGGTCGCCTGCGTCGGGGCGACGACGCTCAAGGAGTACCGCAAGTTCATCGAGAAGGACCGCTCGCTGCTGCGCCGCTTCCAGGCGGTCAACGTCCAGCCGCCGACCAACGAGGAGACGATGTCGATCCTCGAGGGGATCAAGGAGCGCTACGAGTCCTTCCACAAGGTGCGCTACGCCGACGATGCCCTGCGCACCGCGATCTACCAGTCGACGCGCTACATCACCGACCGCTTCCAGCCCGACAAGGCGATCGACGTGCTCGACGAGGCGGGCGCCAAGGTCAAGCTGCGCAAGGTGCGCGATACGCAGAACCTGCGCCGGATCGAGCAGGAGATTCGCGACGTCGTCAAGCAGATGAAGCAGGCGATCTCCGACAAGAAGTTCGAGGACGCGGTCTACCTGCGCGAGCGCGAGATCGAGCTGCGCGACGACCTCGAACGGATGGCCGCGCTGTCCGGCGAGGACGACGAGCTCGAGGTCACGGCGCGCGACATCGAGGAGGTCGTCTCCTCGTGGACCGGCATCCCGGTCTCCTCGCTGCAGAAGGACGAGGCGCAGCGCCTGATTCGCATGGAGGAGTGGCTGCGCGGCCACGTCGTCGGCCAGGACGCGGCGATCAGCGCCATCTCGCGCGCCATCCGGCGCTCGCGTCTCGGCGTGGCGAGCCCGCGGCGGCCGATGGGGTCGTTCATCTTCCTCGGCCCCTCGGGGGTCGGCAAGACCGAGGTCGCCCGCCGGCTGGCCGAGTTCCTGTTCGGTTCCCAGCAGGCACTGATCCGCTTCGACATGAGCGAGTACATGGAGAAGCACGCGGTGTCGAAGCTGATCGGCTCGCCGCCCGGATACGTCGGCCACGAGGAAGGCGGGCAGCTCACCGAGCGGATCCGCCGCCAGCCCTATTCGGTGGTGCTGTTCGACGAGATCGAGAAGGCGCACCCGGACATCGCCAACCTGATGCTGCAGATCCTCGACGACGGGACGCTGACGGATTCCTACGGCAACCCGGTAGACTTCAAGAACACGCTGGTGCTGATGACCTCGAACCTCGGCAGCAAGCTGGTGACCCGCGGCGGCCGGATGGGATTCGGCGGGCAGACGGAGGCCGAGGCCTTCCGTCGCATCGAGGAGGAGATCCTCTCCGAGCTCAAGCGCTCGTTCAGCCCCGAGTTCATCAACCGCGTCGACGAGGTGATCGTCTTCCATCCGCTGACCCGGCCCGAGCTCGATCGCATCATCGACATCCTGCTCGGCGAAGTGAACGAGACGCTGGCCCAGCGCCACCTGAAGGTGACTCTGGCTCCGGCGGCCAAGCAGTGGCTGCTGGAACGCGCCGGAGTCGACGCGTCGACCGGCGCGCGGCCGCTGCGGCGGACGATCCAGCGTCACGTGCAGGACGCCATTTCCGAGCTGCTGATCCGCTCGGAGGGCGAGGAGATCGAGGCCTTCGAGATCGACGTGGACGGCGAGGAGCTGGTGTTCCACGCCCGCCGGCGGGAGATGGCGCCCACCGGCGCCTGATCCCGGACACCGCCGGGCGGCCCGCGCGGGGCCCCCGGTATTCCGTTTGCAGGCTTTTTCGGGGATGATCCTCCGCCCGACGGTCCCATGCGCGCCGCCAAGACGATACTGCTGATTCTCGCCCTGTCCCTCCTGCCGGCGGTCGCCTCCGCCGAGACGATTCGTGCTCTCGAGTTTCGCGGCCTGCGCGCCGTGGCCGAGGAGACCCTGCGCTTCTACCTCGGGCTCGAGGAGGGCCGCGAGTTCGACGAGGCGGCGCTCAACCGGAGCATCCTCGAGCTGTGGAAACGGCGCCTGCTCGACGACATCCGGGTCGAAAAGCTGCCCGAAGGGGACGGCATCCGACTCGTCGTCACGGTCGTGGAGCGGCCGATCCTGCGCTCGCTCGACTACGAGGGGCTCCAGCGGCTTTCGCGCACCGACATCAACGATCGTCTCGCCAAGGAGCAGATCGACGTGCGCGAGCGCGATCCGCTCGACCTCGGCGAGCTGCAGCGCCTGGAGACGGCGATCGAGGAGATGTACCGCGAGAAGGGGTACCGCTTCGCCGACGCCAGCTGGAAGATGGAGGAGGTCGCTCCGGGCGAGCGCCGCGTGCTGTTCACCATCGACGAGGCGGAGAAGGTCCGCATCGGGGCGATCCGGTTCTCGGGCAACGAGGTCTTCGGAAACCGGCGCCTGCGCTGGACGATGAAGAAGACCAAGAAGACGAACCTCGTCACGCGGATGCTCAAGAAGGACCTCTACAACCCCGCCACGGTGGAGGAGGACCTCGGCCTGGTGAAGGACCGCTACCGGTCGGCGGGCTACAAGGACGTCGATCTCGGCGCGCCGGAGCTCTCGGTGCTCGGAGGCGATCGGGGCAGGAAGCGGCGCCTGGCGATCGGCATTCCGGTCTCCGAGGGCGAACGCTGGAAGCTCGGCAAGATCGTCGTCGAGGGGCACAAGGTCTTCGCCGAGGAGGCCCTGCTGCGGAGGTTCGAGAAGCCGCGCGGCGGCTGGCTGCGCTCCAAAGTGCTCGACAAGGGCGTCGAGTCGGTCGACGAGGTCTATCGCAACTTCGGCCACATCTTCGCCCGCATCGACACGGAGATCGTCGAGGTCGGCGATCACACAGCCGACTTCGTGGTGCGGATCGAGGAAGGCGACCAGTACCGGGTCGGCAGGCTGGAGTTCGAGGGCAACTCGCGCACCCGCGACAAGGTCCTGCGCCGGGAGTTCCGCGTCCACGAGGGGACCGTGCTCAACATGGGCGCGATCAAGAACAGCCTGTTCAAGATCAACCAGCTCGGCTACTTCAAGCTCGACGAGGACGAACCGATCTCCTTCGAGAACTTCGACAGCGAGAAGAAGACGGTCGACCTGCTGCTGCATGGCGAGGAGTCCGACCGGACCGAGGTCCAGGTCGGCGGCGGCTACAGCGAGGGCTACGGCTGGTTCGGCCAGCTCTCCCTGCGCACCCAGAACTTCCTCGGCCGCGGCGAGACGGTGGCGGTTTCGTTCCAGTCCGGGCGCTACGCCGACGAGTTCGACGTCTCCTACTTCGTCCCCTGGTTCCTCGACCGGCCGCAGTCGATCGGCATCCAGCTGTTCAATACCAAGCTCGACTACAGCGACATCTTCGACTTCGACAACGCGCGCGAGAGCCAGGGCGCGGTGGTGACCTACGGCCGCAGCTTCGGCCTGTTCAGCAGCTTCTCGACCAGCTTGACGCGTTCCGACCTCACCGGCACGACGACGATCCGCGACGCCGAGGGTGACCTGGTTCCCCTCGAGACCGACCTGTCGAACTCGTCTCTGCGCTTCGCCTACAAGTACGAGAGCCGCGACAGCCGCTTCGAGCCGACGGTCGGCGCGCACTTCTCGTCGTCGCTCGAGTACGCTGGCGGATTTCTCGGCGGCGACAACTACTTCGTCCGGCCGGAGGTCGGATTCAGCTGGTTCAAGCCGCTGATCGCCTCGGGCAAGGTGCGGCCGGTCTTCGCCTTCAACATCGAGGGCGGCATGGCCGACCCGTTCGACGGCCGCGAACTCGACTACTTCGAGCGCTACTTCCTCGGCGGCGAGAACAGCGTGCGCGGCTTCAACTACCGCTCGATCAGCGTGCGCTGCGAGGGCGGCGAGATCCTGGCGATCCGGCCGGACGATCCGGTCTGCGATCCGGACGAGATCATGCCGGACGCATTCGGGCGCTCGCAGGGCGGCGACAAGTACGCCCAGCTGAATCTCGAACTCCATCTGCTGCTCGGCGGTCCCTTCCGGGTGCTCGCCTTCTACGACGCGGCCAACGTCTACGGCGACGACCAGTCGGTCGACCTGGGACGCCTGCGGTCGTCGGCCGGCGTCGAGCTGCGCGTCTTCGTGCCGGTCTTCGGAGCTCCGCTCCGGTTCATCTACGCATCCAATCTGGACCCGCTGCCGCTCGATCGGTTCGAGTCGTTCCAGTTCAGCATCGGGTCGACGTTCTGAGAAGAGGGAAGGAGCAACGAGTATGAGGAAGGGAATCGGCAAACTCGCCGCCGTGGCGCTTCTCGCGGCGCCGCTGGCCGTGACCGGATTCGCGTCTCCCGCCGTCGCGCAGGAGAGCAAGCTCGCGGTCATCGACGTCCGGCGGCTGGTCACCGATTCGGTGGCCGGCAAAGAGGCGCTCGAGAAGCTGCGCAAGCTCCAGGAAGAGAAGGTCGCCGAGGCGCGCACCCGGCAGGAGGAGCTCGACGGCCTGCGCAAGCGGATCAGCGAGGGGCGCCTTTCGCTCGCCGAGGACAAGCTGGCCGACCTGGAGAAGGAGCTCGAGGAGAAGGCGACCGCCTTCCGCCGCTTCCAGGAGGACGCCGAGCGGGAGATTTCGAAGCGGCAGGAGCAGGCGTTCGCCGAGATCGAGCGGCAGATGGCCCCGGTCATCGAGCAGGCCGGCCAGGAAGGCGGCTACACGCTGATCTTCAACAAGTTCCAGAGCGGGCTGGTCTACGCCGACGAGGCCTCCGACATCACCGACCTGATCATCCAGCGCTTCGACGCCGCTGCGGCGGCGGCCCCGAAGCCCTGATCACGTGCCGCCGACGCTCGGTGAGCTCGCGGAGCTGACGGGCGGCCGGGTGGTCGGGGAGCGCGCTCGCCGCATCGGGGCGATCCGCACCCTCGACGCGGCCGGCCCCGGGGACCTCTCCTTCCTGACCGGGGCGAAGTACCTCGAAGCAGCGCGCGCCAGCCGCGCCGGCGCCATCCTGGTCGGTCGCGAGACGGACGGGCTGGCGGCCGACCAGCTGGTGGTGGAGAAGCCGGCGCTCGCCCTGGCGCGGCTGCTGGCACTCTTCCACCCTGCGGCGGCTCCGGCGCCCGGCACGCATCCCACGGCGATCCTCGGCGCAGGGGCGAGGGTCGACCCGGGCGCCTGCCTCGGCCCCTACGTGGTAGTCGGCGCGCGGTCGACGGTCGCCGCCGGCGCGGTGCTGCACCCCCACGTGGTGGTCGGAGAGGACTGCCGGATCGGCGAGCAGGTGGTGCTCCACCCGCACGTCGTCCTCTACGCCGGGACGGCGCTCGGAGCGGGCACGGTGGTCCACGCCGGTTCGGTCCTCGGCGCCGACGGCTTCGGCTACGCGACCGACGGCGGCGTTCACCACAAGATTCCGCAGGTCGGGCGCGTCGAAGTGGGCGCGGAGGTCGAGATCGGCGCGCTCGCCGCGATCGACCGCGCGCTGCTCGGCAGCACGCGGGTCGGGGACGGCACGAAAATCGACAATCTCGTCCAGGTCGGACACAATGTCGAGATCGGTCGCGCTTCGATTCTCTGCGGGCAGTCCGGCATCGCCGGCAGCGCCCGCCTGGGTGACGGCGTCGTGCTGGCGGGACAGGCCGGCGTCGGAGGGCACCTCGAGCTCGGCGACGGCGTGCAGGTGGCGTCGAAGTCGGCGGTTTACGAGACGGTAGCGGCCCGTTCGGCGGTCGCCGGCATCCCGGCCATTGCGATCGGCGCCTGGCGCCGCCAGCAGGCCCTGTTGAAACGGCTGGCCGGTCTCTTCCGACGGGTCGCGGCGCTCGAGCGGGCGGCGGGGGTCGGCGGGAACGGCAGGTCCGAGGAGGATCCGGATTGAGTCACATCGAGTGGGACAGCCGGTGGGTGATGTCGATCCTGCCGCATCGGTATCCGATGCTGCTCATCGACCGCGTGCTCGAGATCGAACCGCGGCAGCGCATCGTGGCGCTCAAGAACTTCACCCTCAACGAGGAGTTCTTCCAGGGGCACTTTCCGGGCCACCCGATCGTTCCCGGCGTGCTGCTGATCGAGGCGATGGCGCAGGCCGGCGGACTGTTGCTGCTGCACGACGATCCGCAGCGCGAGGAGAAGCTGCTCTACTTCGGCGCCATCGAGCGGGCGCGCTTCCGCCGTCCGGTCATCCCCGGCGACCAGGTGCGCTTCGAGGTCGAGATTCTGCGCCTCAAGTCCGCGCACGCCAAGATCGGCGGCCGCGCCATCGTCGACGGCAAGGTGCACGTCGAGGCGGAGCTGCTGTCGACCTTCGTGCCACGTTCCGGCTCGGCGGTGGAGAACGAATGAGTGGAGGGATCCATCCGCTGGCCTGGGTCGACCCGTCGGCGGTGCTGGCCGACGGAGTGACGGTCGGCCCGTTCGCCCGCATCGGTGCCGAAGTCGAGATCGGCGAGGGGACCGAGGTCGCGTCGGGGGCGCAGATCCAGGGTCCGACGCGCATCGGGAGCGGCAATCGGATCCACCCGCATGCCTGCGTCGGAACCGATCCGCAGGACCTCAAGTTCGCCGGCGAGCGGGTCTGCCTCGAGATCGGCGATCGCAATCAGATCCGCGAGCACGTCACCATTCACCGCGGCACCGGCAAGGGGGGCGGCCTAACGAGGATCGGCGACGACAACCTCTTCATGGTCTATTCCCACGTTGCCCACGACTGCCGCGTCGGCAGCCGCGTGATCTTCGCCAACAACGCGACGCTGGCCGGACATTGCGAGGTCGACGACGACGCCATCGTCGGCGCTTTCTCCGCGCTGCAGCAGTATGGCCGCATCGGACGCCACGCCTATATCGGCGGCTATTCGCGGCTGCTGGCCGACGCGCTGCCCTACGTCAAGACGGTCGGCATGCGCCCGGCGGTGCTCGGCGTCAACCGCATCGGCCTGCAGCGCAAGGGATTCGACGCCGATCGCATCGCCGATATCGTGCGGGCCTTCCGCATCTACCTGCGCTCCGGGCTGAACTCGGGCGCGGCGCTCGAACGGCTGAGCGTCGAGATGCCCGACAACCCCGATGTCGCCTACCTGGTCGATTACGTGCGCAGCGCCCGCCGCGGGGTGATCCGCGCCCTGCCGGGCCGGCGCGGCGGCGAGGAGAGCGGTGGCGACGAGTGACCTGAGGGTCGGCGTCTTCGGTGTCGGCGCCCTCGGCCGTCACCACACCCGCATTCTCGGCGGGCTGCCGGGCGTCGAGCGGGTGGGCATCCACGATCCCAACCCGGAGACGGCCGCGGCGGTAGCCGCCGAATACGGCGTTCCGATCTTCGGCTCCTTCGACGAGCTCGCCGGCGCGATCGACGCCGCGGTCGTCGCGGCGCCGACCGTCGCCCACGTCGACCTCGGCACTCGATTGCTCGAGCGCGGCGTCCACGTGCTGATCGAGAAGCCGATCGCGGCCTCGGTGGCCGGGGCGGACGAGCTGATCGACGCGGCGCGCCGCGCCGGACGCGTCCTCGCCGTCGGACACGTCGAATTCCACAACCCGGCGGTGGCGGCGCTGCTGGCGGCGGGCGGGGCGCCCCGCTTCGTCGAGATCGAGCGGCTCGGGGTGTTCACGCCGCGCAGCCTCGACGTCGACGTCATCGCCGACCTGATGATCCACGATCTGCAGATCCTCCTGGAGCTCGACTCCTCCGGGATCCACGAGGTGCGGGCGGTGGGAATTCCGGTGCTCTCCGGGCGGATCGACATCGTCAACGCACGGCTCGCCTTCGCCTCGGGCATGGTGGCAAACGTCACCGCTTCGCGCGTCTCGGGCGAGCGGGCGCGCAAGCTGCGGGCCTTCTATCCGGACCGCTATCGCTCGCTCGACTACCAGGCGCAGGAGATCAAGGGCTACCGGCTCGAGTCCAACGGGGGAGAGAAGCGCATCCTGCCCGAGTCGATCGCGGTGGAGAAGGGCGAGCCGCTGCGCCTCGAACTCGAGGCGTTCCGCGATGCCTGCCTGGGTGTCGAGAACCGCAGCGTCGGAGGCGAGTCGGCGCGCGCGGCGCTCGCCGTGGCCGTGGAAGTGGCGCGTTGCGCCGCCGGTTCCGCCGCCGGCGCGTGATAGTCTGCGTATTCGCGCGCCGGCCACGCCGGAGCGCCGACGAACCTCAAAACGAAAATCTCGGAGTCGGATCGGAGAGGTGGAGGCCGGCATGAGTGAAGTGCGGATCGGTGTGATCGGAGGCAGCGGCCTCTACGCCATGGAAGGGCTGCAGGTCGAAGAGGAGCGGCGCATCGAGACGCCGTGGGGAGAGCCGTCGGACCCCTACGTGATCGGCCGCCTCGACGGGCGTCGGGTAGCATTCCTCGCCCGCCACGGCCGCGGCCACCGTTTGCTGCCGACCGAGCTCAACTTCCGCGCCAACATCTACGGCTTCAAGAAGCTCGGCATCGACTTCCTGATCTCGGTGTCGGCCGTCGGGTCGATGAAGAAGGAGTACGTGCCGGGGCACATCGTCATTCCGGACCAGTTCTTCGACCGCACCCGGCATCGGCCCGACACCTTCTTCGGCGACGGCATCGTCGCCCACGTCTCGCTGGCGCGACCGGTCTCGGCGGCGCTCGCCGACGTCCTGCACGGCGCAGCGCGGGCGGAGAAGGCGACCGTCCACATGGGCGGCACCTACCTGAACATGGAGGGGCCGCAGTTCTCCACTCGCGCCGAATCGATGGTCTATCGCCAGTGGGGGATGGACGTCATCGGCATGACCAATCTCCAGGAAGCGAAGCTGGCGCGCGAGGCGGAGATCGCCTACGCGTCGCTGTCGATGGTCACCGACTACGACTGCTGGCACGAGGAGGAAGAGGCGGTCACCGGCGAGGGGGTGATGGAGGTGCTGCGCAAGAACGTCGCGCTCGCCCAGCGCGTCGTCCGCCGCGCCATCGCCGACCTGGACGGCGTCGCCAACGACTGCTCGGACGCCCTGCGGATGGCGCTGATCACCGATCCCGGACTGGTGCCCGAAGAGACCCTGGCGATGCTCGAACCGCTGCTGGGCAAGTACCTCGATCGCAGCGGCGACCAGCCCGCCTGGAAGCGCTGAGACGGACGGCGGCGAGTCGGGCGCGGCAGCGATGCGCATCCTGGTCACCAACGACGACGGCATCTACTCGGAGGGCATCCGGCTGCTGGCGGCCGAGCTCGCCCGGCTGGGAGAGGTCGTCGTCGTCGCCCCGGACCGGGAACAGAGCGCCACCGGGCACAGCCTGACGCTGTCGCGGCCGCTGCGCATGCAGCGTCTGGAGGAGGGCTGGTACGCGGTCGACGGCACGCCGACCGACTGTGTCAACCTCGCCATTCTCTCGCTGCTGCGCGATACACCGCCGGACCTGATCGTCTCGGGAATCAACTTCGGCCTCAACGTCGGCGACGACGTGACGTACTCGGGCACCGTTTCGGCGACCTTCGAAGGTGCGATCCTCGGCGTGCCGTCGATCGCCTTCTCGCAGGAGGTGAGCGAGGGCTTCTCCTTCGCCCGCGCCGCGCGGCTGGCGGCGCGGCTGGTCCAGGAGGTGATCGCCGAGCCGATTCCGCGCGACACCCTGCTCAACGTCAACTTTCCGGCCGGCGAGCCGCGCGGCGTCGTCTTCTCGCGACTCGGCAAGCGGGTCTACCGCCAGTCGGTGATCGAGAAGGTCGACCCGCGCGGGCGCAAGTACTACTGGATCGCCGGCACGCCCGAGTGGCAGGAGGACCCGGGTACCGATCACGGCGCGGTGCAGAACGGCTGCATCTCGGTCACCCCGCTGCATCTCGACCTGACCGACTATCGGGGGCTCGAGACCTGGGGCGGCTTCGCCGGCCGGATCGACGGCATCCTGGGGAGCGATCCGGCACGTGCTCGATGACACGCTGGCGCGGGATCGCATGGTGCGCGAGCTCATCGAGCGCCGCGGGGTTCGCGATCCGCGGGTGCTGGCGGCGATGCGCGAGGTGCCACGTCACCTGTTCGTGCGCGAGCACCTGATGAACCAGGCTTACGGGGACCACGCGCTGCCGATCGGCGAGGCGCAGACCATCTCGCAGCCCTTCATCGTGGCGCGGATGACCGAGATCCTCGAGCTCGACGCGACGCGCCACAAGGTGCTCGAGGTCGGCACCGGATCGGGATACCAGACGGCGATCCTCGCCCGGTTGGCGCGCTGGGTCTACAGCCTCGAGCGGATTCCCGAGCTCGCCCATCAGGCGATCCGACGAATGCGCCAGCTGGGCATACTCAACGTCAAGATCCAGGCCTTCGACGGCACCGTGGGGTGGAGCGAGGTGGCGCCGTTCGACCGCATCCTGGTCACCGCCGGGGCGCCGGTGGCGCCACGGCCGCTGCTCGAGCAGCTCGGTCCCGGCGGCCGGCTGCTGGTGCCCGAGGGGGATCGCCGCCGGCAGCGCCTGGTGCTCTACGAACGGATCGGCCGCAAGGTGCGCCGGCAGGAGCTCGACGAGGTGGCCTTCGTGCCGCTGCTCGGCCGGCACGGCTGGGAGGCGGGCGGCGAGCGCTGAGCGGCGGCGCTGCCGGCGCGGCGTGACTGCAGCAGGGAAGCGAACCGGGCCGGGCCGGCGAGGCCGGGCCGAAAGGGGAGATCGGTGGAAGACCTGAAGAGCTACATTCGCGAAGTCCCGGACTTTCCGAAGCCGGGGATCAACTTCTTCGACATCACCACGCTGCTGAAGGATCCGCTGGCGCTGCGCATGACGGTCGACCGGTTCACCTGGCTGTTCTCGAACGGTCACCGGCCGCACAAGGTGGTCGGCATCGAGTCGCGCGGCTTCATGTTCGCGCCCTCCCTGGCCTACAACCTGAACGCCGGCTTCGTGCCGGTGCGCAAGCCGGGCAAGCTGCCGGCAAAGACGGTGTCGCAGAGCTACGAGCTCGAGTACGGCACCGACCGCCTCGAGATGCACGCCGACGCGGTGGCGCCGGGCGAGAAGGTGCTGATCGTCGACGACGTGGTGGCGACCGGCGGCACGGCCCTGGCGACCGCGCAGATGGTCGAGGCGGCCGGCGGCACGGTGGTCGGCTTCGGCTTCATCATCGAGCTGACCTTCCTGCCGGGGCGCCAGAAGCTCTCCGGCTACGACGTCGAGTCGCTGATCCGCTACTGATAAACTGCCTCGCGGGCGGCTGTAGCTCAGCTGGATAGAGCAGGAGCGTCCTAAGCTCTTGGTCGGGGGTTCGACTCCTCCCAGCCGCACCAGTCGAAACCGCAGCGCGCAACCCGGACCAGCCGGTCGCCGACCGGCAGAGGCGAAAGAGAACATGGCTCACGATCTGTCCCGCGAGGACCTGAAGCGCAACGAGCTCGGCGAAGCCGTCGAGGCCGGCATGTCGTTTGCCGAGACCCACCTGCGCCTGATGCTCGGCATCGTCGTCGGCGTGGTGGCGACGGCGGTGGTCGTCTGGGCCGCCTGGGCCTGGCGGAGCTCGCGGATCGAGGCGGCCAGCGAGGCGCTCGGGGCGGCGCAGCGGGTCGCCGCCGGCGAGATCGTGGCGAGCGGCGCGAAGCCCGACGATGCGCGCAATCCGACCTTCGCCTCGGCGCGCGAGCGGGACGAGAAGGCGGGCGCCCTGTTCACTGCCATCGTCGAGGCGCACGGCGACTCGGGTCCCGCCCTGGCCTCTCGCCTGCGGCTCGCCGAGATGGCTTTCGCCACCGGCGACCGGGCGGCGGCGCGCCAGCACTACGAGCGGGTGGTCGCGGCCGGGGACGACAGCGCCCTGGCGGCCACGGCCAGCCTCGGCCTCGCGGCGCTCGATCGCGCCGAGGGCCACGCCGCGGAGCTGATTACCCGCTTGCAGAACGACCTGGCGAACGGTCGCGGCCCGTTGCCGGCCGACGTGCTGCTCGCCGAGTTGGCGCGCACGCAGGAGGTCGCCGGCCAGCCGGCCGACGCGCGCACCACCTGGCGGCGGCTGGTCGACGAGCATCCGCAGTCGGCGTGGACAGCCGAGGCTCGCGAGCGGCTCGCCGCCACGGACGCCGGCACCCGCTGAGGGGCCGGCGCTCTTGCGCGACCCCTACGACATCCTGACCGACCTGCGCGCCGGTCGCCGGCTCGCCGCCGAGGATCTCGCGGCGGTGGCGGACGGGGCGGCCGGCGGCGGCTGGAGCGACGCGCGGCTCGGTGCCTTTCTGATGGGCGCCGCCATCCACGGCCTCGATGCCGCACAGACTCGCGCCCTGACCCTCGCCATGCTCGACAGCGGCGACCGGTGGGAGCTGCGCCGGGAGTTCCCCGGCCTGGTCGACAAGCACTCGACCGGCGGAGTCGGCGACAAGGTTTCGATCGTCCTCGCACCCCTGCTCGCCGAGTCGGGGGTGCCGATCGTCATGCTCACCGGGCGCGGCCTCGGGCACACCGGCGGCACCGCAGACAAGCTGGAGTCGATTCCCGGCCTGCGCCAGGAGCTCGATCGCGACTCGGCGGCGCGGGTGCTCGCGCGCACCGGCATGGCGCTGGGGCTGGCGACGGCGGGAATCGCCCCGGCCGATCGCCGGCTCTACGCGCTGCGCGACCAGACCGCGACCGTCGACTCCCTGCCGCTGATCGTCGCCAGCATCCTGTCGAAGAAGCTCGCCTCGGGCGCGGCGGGAATCGTTTTCGACGTCAAGAGCGGCGACGGCGCGTTCCTGCCCGATCGGTCCGCGGCGCGCGAGCTGGCCCGCCAGCTGGTCGAGGTGTGCGGCGAGCTCGACACGCGGGCCACGGCGCTGGTTACCGACATGAGCCAGCCGCTCGGCGAGTGGGTCGGCCACGCGGCCGAGCTGGCGGAGAGCTTCGCCTGCCTGCGTGGCGAGGGGCCGCGCGATACCGTGGAGGTGACGCTGGCGCTGGCGATCGAGGCGGCGGCACTGGTCGGCGTCGATCTCGCGGCGGAGGCGCTGCGCCAGACGCTCGCCTCGGGAAGGGCGATGGACCGCCTGCGGCGCTGGGCGATCGAGCAGGGGGCCTCGGCGACCTGGTTCGAGCGTCCCGACCTGACGCTGGCGCCGCTCGAGCGGGTGATCCCGGCGCGGCGCTCCGGCGTCCTGGCGCGCGTCGCCACGCGTCGGCTCGGCCTGCTGCTGGGCGAGGCGGGGGGTGCCCGGCGGGTCGCCGGCGAAGAGCTCGACCGCGGCATCGCGTTGCGCTGCCGGGCGCGGCTGGGCGATACGGTCGGCGCCGGCCAGGAGCTGGCCCGCGTCTACCTGCGGCGCGACGATCCCGGGCTGGTGGAGCGTTTCGCGGCGTGCTTCGAGGTCGCCGACACGGGTTGCGCGCCGCCGCTGATCGCCAGCCGCGTACCGGCCTGAGCCTTACTCCCAGCTGACGCGCCGGACCCCGTCGCCGAAACGCAGCTCGGCGGCGCGACCGGTGACCGTCCCGACCGGGCGCCAGTCGTCGTCTCCCGCCACGCGGGCGCGTTCGACCAGCGCCTCGTCGCCACGGAGTTCGGCGAGGACCCAGGCGTCGCTCCGCGCGTCGTGCCAGAGCAGCACCGGATCGCCGTCGCCGGACTCGAAGGTCGGGAAGAGCGATCCGGGCGGGCCGGCCGCCGCCAGCTCGGCGAAGCGACCGTCGGCAAGGCGGGCCACCGCGACCCGATACTCGCCATCGTCGAAGCGGCTCCAAGCAACCAGCGCGCCACCGGCGACCGCCACGACGTCCGGCGTGATGTCGGGAACGTCGTTGCCGCGCCCCACCGGGACCGGCGCGGTCCACTCCCGGCCCGCACCGACCGCGGCGACGATCTCGTCGTCGGTGCCGTCGAAAGCCGCCCAGACGAGCAGGGTCCGGCCGTCCTCGAGGCGCGCCGCGGCGAGGGCGAGCTGACTGCCGGGTCCGGGCGGGGCGATCTCCACCGGCGGCGCGAAGCCCGCCTGCGTCCACGGCGACCAGCGCACCCCGTAGCTGCGGCTCTCCTCGCCTTCGAGCCAGGCGAGGCCGACCGGCTGGCTGCCGTCGGCAACCAGCACCGGCCAGAGGCGGAAGCTGGCCGTCGATCCCGGCGGCGGCGCAACGGCGGCGACCTTTTCGCCGCTGCCGCGCAGCAGGATCAGCTCGCTGCCGGCCGCCGCG